>NZ_LLKN01000002.1:1604410-1925292 GCF_002900095.1 Salegentibacter mishustinae
ATCAAGCTTTTTAAGTCCGGTGGTACCGTACCAGGTAAGATTTACATTGGGATGTAAGTAATTGTCTAATACTCCTTCTTCGCCTTTAAATAGCGAAGTATAAAAATTCTCAACAATCTCTTTACTTTTTATGCCCATAGTTTTTTATTTTAATTTTTCCAGCAATTTAGGTAATTGCCTTAAAAGTGCCAACTCTTTTAATTTAGCTCTCGATTCCATTGCAGGATTACCTGTATATATTTTGTTAGCCTTGGTAGATTTAGTGATTCCGGCCTGGCCCATGAGAATACCGCCTTTTTCTACCGTGATGCCGCTGCGCATCCCTACCTGGCCCCAAACAGTTACTTCATCTTCAATAATTACAGCACCTGCAATTCCTACCTGGCTGGCGATAAGGCATTTTCTACCAATAACAGTATCGTGGCCAACCTGGATTAAATTATCCAGTTTAGTACCTTCTTTTATAGTTGTATCTCCAGTTACGCCTTTGTCTATAGTGCAATTAGCACCAATTTCAACATTGTCTTCTATAACCACACGGCCACCAGATCTTAATTTATCAAAACCTTCGGGCCTCGTTTTATAATAAAAAGCATCACCACCCAGGACAGTTCCCGAATGAATAATCACATTATTTCCTATAACCGCGTTATCATATATACTTACATTAGAATGAATAAGGCAATTACTACCAATTTTCACATTATTTCCTATAAAAGTATTTGGTTGAATATGCGTGCCTTCCCCTATTTGAGCTGAATCTGAAATGGATTTACCAGATTTCTGAAAAGGTTTAAAATACTGGGTAAGCTTATTAAAGTCTGAAAAAGGATCTTCTGAAATTAGTAAAGCTTTACCCTCAGGACAATCAACTTCTTTATTGATCAAAATTACGGTAGCAGCAGAATTTAAAGCTTTATCGTAATATTTTGGATGATCTACAAAAACAATATCGCCCGGTGTTACTACGTGAATTTCATTCATTCCTTTTACTGGAAAATTAGCGTCCCCAATATATTGAGCATCTATTATAGTAGCTATTTGTTGCAGCGTATGTTCCTGTGGAAATTTCATATACTAATTTAAAAAATTAGTCATCCTGAATTTATTTCAGGATCTAACGTGTTTACTAACAAAACATATTAGAAGCTGAAACAAGTTCAGCTTGACGAAAAAAGTTTTTGGAAAAAATATGAACTACTCTTTCATTCTTTCCTTATAAGTACCCTTGTCGGTTTCAACTTTTATTTTGTCGCCTTCATTGATAAATAAAGGAACATTTACTTCAGCACCGGTTTCAACGGTTGCTGGTTTCGTGGCGTTTGTAGCTGTATTTCCTTTCACTCCCGGTTCGGTATGCGTTACTTCAAGTACAACGCTTGCAGGCATTTCTACGGAAAGAGGTGCATTATCTTCAGTATTGATTATCACAGTCACCACTTCGCCTTCTTTTAATAGTTTTGGCTGATCTAAAGCTTGTTCTACAAGACGAATTTGGGTATAATCTTCAACATTCATAAAATGATAAAATTCACCATCATTATATAAATACTGAAATTTATGAGTCTCCACACGAACATCTTCAATTTTATGCCCAGCTGAAAAGGTGTTCTCTACTACTTTTCCAGTAGTTACACTTTTAAGCTTGGTACGTACAAAAGCAGGACCTTTTCCAGGTTTTACGTGTAAAAATTCAATTATCTTATAAATATCGTGGTTGTAACGAATACACAATCCGTTTCTAATATCACTTGTACTTGCCATTTGAATCAGTTTTAATTTGAACTAAAGTATCCTTTCATGATACCTCGTTGCGAGTTTTTAATGAATTCTAATATTTCGTCCCTTTCTGCGGTTGCCTGCATTTCAGCTTCAATAATAGCAACAGCCTGGGTGTTATTATAGTTTTTCTGATACAGAATTCTATAAATATCCTGTATCTCACGTATTTTTTCGGTAGTAAAACCTCTTCGGCGTAATCCAATAGAATTAATACCTACATAAGAAAGCGGTTCTCTTCCTGCTTTTACAAAGGGTGGTACATCTTTTCTCACCAAAGAGCCGCCGGTTACAAAAGCGTGTCTACCAATGCTACAAAACTGCTGAATCGCCGCCATTCCTGCAAGAATCACATAGTCTCCCACGTTTATATGCCCGGCAAGCGTGCTGTTGTTAGAAAAGATACAATTATCTCCTACAATGCAATCATGCGCTATATGGCAATAAGCCATAATCCAGCAATTTTTCCCGATCACGGTTTTCATTCGGTCTGTAGTTCCCCTATTTATGGTTACACATTCTCGAATAGTAGTATTATCTCCAATTACTGTAATAGTATCTTCGTCGTCAAATTTTTTATCCTGCGGAATAGCAGAAATAACGGCTCCCGGAAAAATACTGCAATTCTTTCCAATTCGGGCACCTTCCATTATAGTTACGTTAGATCCTATCCAGGTTCCCTCGCCTATTACCACGTTATTATGAATTGTGGTGAAAGGTTCTATTACTACATTCTTAGCAATTTTGGCTCCGGGATGGACGTAAGCTAAAGGCTGGTTCATATAATTTATTTTGATTTTACAATTTGCGCCATAAGTACAGCCTCGGTAGCTAATTTTCCATTTACATAAGCATAGCCTTGCATTTGGCAAATTCCGCGGCGAATAGGGGCAAGTAATTCTAATTTAAAGATTAAAGTGTCTCCAGGTACTACCTGTTGTTTAAACCTTACATTATCTATTTTCATAAAATAGGTAAGATAGTTTTCTGGATCCGGAACCGATTTCAGCGCAAGAATACCTCCTGTTTGAGCCATTGCTTCCACCTGAAGTACGCCGGGCATTACCGGTTTTCCCGGGAAATGTCCCACGAAGAAAGGCTCATTCATAGTGACATTCTTCATTCCAATCACGCAACTATCGGTGCAACTGTATATCTTATCTACTAACAAAAATGGAGAACGATGCGGTAAAATATCCATAATATCGTTCACATCCATCATTGGCTTCTGGTCCAGATCTATTTTTGGAACATTATTCCTTTTTTCGGCTTTAATTATTTTAGCCATTTTTTTCGCAAACTCGGTGTTTACATAATGTCCCGGTTTATTTGCAATTACTTTTCCTCGAATTCGGGTTCCTATAAGTGCAAGATCTCCTACAACATCTAGAAGTTTATGTCTTGCCGCTTCGTTTGGATAATGTAAAGTTAAATTGTCCAGAATTCCGTTTTGCTTAACAGCGATATTGTCTCTTTCAAAAGCTTTACGGAGTTTCTTTAAAGTTTCTTCGTTTATCTCTTTATCTACGTAAACAATAGCGTTATTTAGATCGCCACCTTTTATTAAGCCATGATCAAGAAGCGCTTCCAGTTCGTGCAAAAAACTAAATGTTCTTGCATTAGCTATTTCATCCTTAAATTCTGATAAATGGGAAATAGAAGCATTTTGTGTTCCTAAAACCTGTGTACCAAAATCTACCATAGCGGTTACCTGGTACTCATCGGCCGGCATTACTATAATTTCACTTCCACTTTTCTCATCGTGGTAAGAAATCACCTGATCTACTACAAATTCTTCTCTTTCTGCTTCCTGAGCAACTACTCCGGCTTTCTCCAATGCTTCCACAAAGAATTTTGAAGAACCATCCATAATTGGTGGTTCTGAAGCATCCAATTCAATTAAGATATTATCAATATCCAACCCAACACAAGCTGCAAGAACGTGTTCTGAAGTTTGTATTTTTACACCATTTTTTTCCAGGTTAGTTCCTCTTTGGGTATTTACCACGTAACTTACATCAGCTTCAATCTGTGGTTCGCCTTCAAGATCCATTCTTTTAAAAACATAACCGGTATTTTCCGGAGCAGGTTTAAAAGTCATTTTCACTTTTTGACCAGTATGCAGCCCAACGCCTTCAAGAGAAATCTCTCTATCTATGGTATGTTGTTTCGCCTGTTTATATGCCATTCTTAATCTTTTTTTCTAATTGGTTAAGTGTATCTATGGTTTTAGGTAAGTTTTTAAAATGAACATAAGATTTATTAAAATCTCCATAACCGAATGCGGGAGAACCCTGCAGCATCTCATCATCTTTTACATTTCTACCAATACCAGCCTGAGCCTGTATTTTAACCCTATCTCCTATTTGAAGATGGCCAACAATTCCAACCTGTCCTCCAATTAAACAGTTTTTACCAATTTTGGTAGAGCCTGCAATTCCTGTTTGTGCAGCAATGGCTGTATTAGAGCCAATTTCTACATTATGGGCTATTTGTATTTGGTTATCTAATTTTACACCTTCTCTTATAATGGTAGAACCCAGTGTTGCGCGGTCTATAGTAGTACCGGCACCAATATCTACATTATCTTCTATAATCACATTTCCTATTTGGGGTACTTTAGAATATTTTCCATCTTCTCCCGGGCTAAAGCCAAAACCATCGGCTCCAACTATAGCACCACTATGGATTACACAATTATTACCTATAATGGTTTCAGAATAGATCTTCACTCCAGGGAAAACAATAACATTGTCTCCTATTTCTACATTATCCCCAACATAGACATTTGGATAAAGCTTAACATTATCTCCAATTTTCACATCTTCCCCTATATAAGCAAAGGCACCTATATAAATATTCTCACCAAATTTTGCCGAATCAGATAAAAAACTGGGCTGTTCAATTCCCTGTTTATTTAATTTTATTTGGTTGTAATACTCAAGAAGTGTTGAAAATGCCTTGTAAGCATCTTTTACCTTAATAAGTGTTGTAGTTATAGGCTCTTCGGCTTTAAAATCACTATTAACTATAGCGATAGAAGCCTGTGTAGAATATATATAAGAAGTATATTTAGGATTGCTTAGAAAGGTTAGAGACCCTTCCCCTCCTTCTTCGATTTTAGCTAATTCAGATACTTCGACCTCAGGATTACCTTCAATCTCTCCGTCGAGAATCTCTGCTATTTGTGCTGCTGTAAATTTCATTCTGGCAAAAGTAAAAAAAAAGCGTTAATGTTTGGCCTTCGGATAGCACATATAATACTTAACCACGGTTTTTGAAAGCGCTTTTAAATTCAATTGGTCTGATGCTTTGGCTACATCACTAATCTTCCCGTTCTTATGCAGGATGTTTATATTATTGTTTTCACTTTTATAAGCAGTGTTTGTTACTTCGCCGCTAAAAACAAAGTAAGCTGCTTCTTCTGCTGAAATATTTTGTTTTTCCTGAAGTGCTATTTGGCGTTTTTCGAGTTTTTGGGCAGATGGTTTTTTCTTTTTGATCTTTACCTTTAAAAGATCCCGATTAATGATCATTTTACACAAATTACTCAACACAAAATCTTCGTGATCCTGCCACTCTTTCATTGCCGAGACTATATCATAATCATCTAAACGGGCAAAAACCGCTAAGGTTTCCGAAGTAAAATTTTCAGGGCCTATTTTATTATAAAGAAAATACGAAAGCGATTTACTCGCATTCAATTTTTCGCCTTTCTCAATAAGTTCTTTGGCGCGTTTCAGAACCCTGATTAAAAGTTGCTCTGCAACCAAACTAGTTTTGTGCAAATACACCTGCCAGTACATCAATCTCCTGGCAACCAAAAATTTTTCTACCGAATAAATTCCTTTTTCCTCAATCACCAAATCGTCATTAACCACATTTAGCATCGTGATAAGGCGTTCACTATTTATGTTTCCTTCAGCGGCACCGGTATAAAAACTATCTCTCTTTAAATAATCTAGCCTATCCATATCCAGTTGGCTTGAAATTAACTGGTTTAAGAATCTCCTGCTATATGTTCCGCGGAAGATCTGAAGTGCCAGCGTTAAACTTTGGTTAAAGTCACGGTTCATTTCCTCCATAAAAAGCAATGAAATACTTTCGTGATCAACACCTTCTACAATACTGTGTTCCATAGCATGGGAGAACGGGCCGTGGCCAATATCGTGTAGTAAAATTGCAATTTGCAGGGCTTCTTCTTCGGCCTCGGAAATCATAACCCCTTTATGCCGAAGTATCTGCACTGCTTTTTGCATTAAATGTACGCAGCCTATGGCGTGATGAAAACGGGTATGGTGAGCACCGGGATAGACCAAATATGACATTCCCATTTGCGAAATTCTGCGCAATCGCTGAAAGTAAGGATGCTCAATAATACTAAAGATTCGCTCACTTGGGATGGTAATAAATCCGTAAATTGGATCGTTTAGTATTTTAAGTTTATTAGTTGAAGTCAAGCTTTGTAACGTATTAATTTATAACAAAGATACATATATAGACTTTGGAAGCTAAAAAACGGCAATAAAGTTGTAAAAAACAGGGATTTCCGTATAACTTGATAGGAAATCAATAATTAAAAACGACTATTAGAGTCGAAACAAAAATAGAAGAAGCAAACCTCATTTAATGAGTAAAAAGATAAGACATGAATAAGATAAAAATACTTTGGGTAGATGATGAAATAGATTTACTAAAACCACATATTTTGTTTCTGGAATCTAAAGATTATGAAGTTGTCACCAGTCAAAGTGGAACCGAAGCTTTAGAACAGATTGAAGAAGAAAGTTTTGATATAGTTTTTCTTGATGAAAATATGCCCGGGCTTACTGGCCTGGAAACTCTTGCCGAGATAAAGGAAAAAAGAGAAAATCTTCCTATTGTAATGATCACCAAAAGTGAGGAAGAATATATTATGGAGGAAGCCATTGGTTCTAAAATAGCCGATTACCTTATAAAACCGGTAAACCCGAACCAGATTCTGCTTAGTATTAAGAAGAACCTGGATCACTCCCGACTTATTTCTGAAAAAACAACTTCAAATTACCAGCAGGAATTCCGAAAGATCGCAATGGATCTGAGTCAGGTGAATACTTTTGAAGAATGGGCCGAACTTTATCAGAAATTAATTTACTGGGAACTTCAACTCGAAGGTTTGGAAGACAGTGGAATGTTCGAAATTTTAGAATCTCAGAAAAATGAAGCCAATACCCAGTTTTGTAAATTTATAGACAAAAATTATCCTTCCTGGTTTGAAAAAGATGCTGATGCACCAATTATGTCTCACACTATCTTTAAGGAAAAAGTAATTCCTGAAATCACCAAAGATCAGCCTACTTTGCTTGTAGTGGTAGACAACTTAAGATACGACCAGTGGAAAGCCTTAGAACCGGTAATTTCAAATTATTACAAAAAAGAAAAGGAAGAACCTTATTACAGTATCTTACCAACAGCAACGCAATACGCTCGTAATGCGATGTTTTCTGGATTAATGCCTTCTGATATGGAAAAAAGATTTCCGCAATATTGGAAAAACGATACTGATGAAGGTGGAAAAAATAAACACGAGGCAGAATTCTTAAATGAACAACTAAGAAGACTGGGTAAAACCTTCAAACACGAATATCATAAAATCACCAGTTTAAAAGCCGGTAAGAAACTTGCCGAAAACTTTAAAACGCAAAAAGATAACGACCTTACCGTTGTAGTTTATAATTTTGTAGACATGCTCTCCCACTCCAAGACCGAAATGGAGGTTATAAAGGAGCTGGCATCTAATGACAAGTCATATAGATCATTAACCCATAGCTGGTTTAAAAATTCCCCGTTGCTGGATATTATTCAACAGGCCAGGCAACTTGGGTTCAAATTAATTATTACCACAGATCATGGGACTATAAATGCCAAAAATCCATCTAAAGTTATTGGAGATAAAAACACCAGTTTAAATTTAAGGTATAAAACAGGTAAAAGTCTTACTTATGAAGAAAAAGACGTTCTGGCCGCTCCAGATCCTAAGAGTATTCATTTACCAAGCATCAACATGAGCAGCTCTTTTATATTCGCCAAAGGTGATCTTTTCTTCGCTTACCCTAATAATTACAATCATTATGTAAGTTATTATAGAAATACCTATCAACATGGTGGAGTTTCTTTAGAAGAGATGATTATTCCATTTGTAGTTATGAATCCAAAATAGGGGATTAATCCCTGATTTCTAGCAAAATATAGGGCATATTAATTTATTCCCTATCTTTGTTATGCCAAAAATCTATTTTATTAATGTCTATTACCTACAATTTAGCCCAAATTGATGAAGCTGTTGATTATATATTAAAGCATACAAAAAGTAAGGTCTTACTTTTTTATGGTGAAATGGGTGCCGGTAAAACCACCCTTATTAAATCTCTGGCTAAAGCTTTAAAAAGCGAAGATAAAGTGGCCAGTCCCACTTTTTCGTTAGTAAACGAATATCACACCCCCCACGAAAATATTTATCATTTCGATTTCTATAGGCTCGAAGACGAAAATGAAGCATTAGATATAGGTATTGAAGAATATTTAAACTCCAATAATTGGATTTTTATTGAATGGCCACAAAATGTTAGCAGTTTTCTTGAAAAAGAATTCCAAAAAGTGGATATATCTGTAAAAGATGAAAAAACGAGAGTGTTAAATTTATGTTAATTAAATATGAATGTTTTCTTAAAGCGATTAAAATTATGGTGTTAGCAACAAGTTGCGATTACATTATAGTTGAAAATTAAAATTAGGACAAAAACAAAATTATTGACCATTATAGATATTTATTTTTTATTAGTATAAAATATTTTTTCTTGAAATATCCTGATTTTTTTGCTTAAAAAAGGGCGCAAAAGTACGATTAATGTATTAATTTTTAGTGTTTTATAATTTCCTAGGTTTGCTTCAGTAAACAAAACGAAATAACAATATAAAACCTCAATATTATGAAACTTAAAGCAATACTTTTTACAGCAGCAATCTTTGGAGCAAGTTTTTTTGTAACTTCATCTTCTGATAACGATACCAACAATGACCAAATCAAAGAACAAGCTGTCGACAGATCAAAGATCAAAGTTCCTGCTGCTGGGTAGTATAATTGCAGTTACTATAGCATTTTCACCATATTTATTCTATTTATATGAGATTTTCCCAAATGGACCCATTTGGGAAACTTCTTTTTTTACATACGAAAGCAAATATTATGAAGATGTACTAACTGCGGCTTGGACTTATCTAGGAAAAATAGTTCCTCTTCTTTTACTCTTTATTTGGTTTTTCACTTGCAAACATTGGTGGTACCACGCTATATTGGTGCCTATATCTATGTATACCTATCAATTAGTAGTTATTTTTTATGAAGATGCATACTTACAGGTAAATCCCATGGATACTAACCAGCTGGTTTATCTTGCTCCATTCTTCATTGTAGTACTTTCAATTGTATATTTAATTCGTGTAAAGATCTTCGATAGAATTTACGGCATAGATCTTAGTGAGATCGATGAAACTGATGTCTCTGTCTTTTCTCCTATTTCTGAATCCGATCGTCGTGAAGTAAAATCTTTTCAGGAGGAAGAACAATATTGGGAACCGGCCCAGGAAGATTACTATACGCAACTTTAATTAATGCTATTTTTAAAAATAGTCGTAATTTCCATATTCTAAAGTTTTAGCAGTTAACTATGGGCAAACAGGTCTCGCCTTTTACCAAAGAACAATTAATCCCGCAGGAAGAAACCCTCGAAATCTATAAAAACAAGGGACAGTTATTTATTGGAGTTCCCAAAGAAACCTCTTACCAGGAAAAACGCATTTGTTTAAGTCCGGATGCAGTTGCAGCGATAACCGCTCACGGCCACAGAGTAATAATAGAATCTGGAGCCGGAAAATGGGCACGTTTTAGTGATAAAGATTATTCCAACGCTGGAGCCGAAATCACTAAGGACACCAAAAAAGTCTTCTCCTGCCCTACCATTCTTAAAATCGAACCACCTTCTATTGAAGAACTGGATTTAATGAATCCGCAAACCATTTTAATTTCTGCGCTTCAGCTTAAAACGCAATGCAAAGAATATTTTCAGAAATTAGCTACTAAAAGAATTACTGCGCTTGGCTTTGAATTTATTAGGGATGATGATGGGAGTTATCCCATTGTACGTGCGCTAAGCGAAATTGCCGGTACCGCTTCCGTTTTAATTGCTTCAGAAATTATGAGTAATAATGTAAATGGTAACGGCTTAATGTTTGGCAATATTAGCGGTGTGCCTCCGGTGGAAGTTGTAATTCTTGGCGCTGGAACCGTTGGAGAGTTTGCTGCCAGATCGGCCTTAGGCCTTGGTGCTAGTATCAAGGTTTTTGATAGTTCACTTACCCGGCTTAGGAATATTCAAACTAATCTAAGGCAAACATTTTATACTTCTACAATTCAGCCAAAAAATCTCGCTAAAGCAATTAAACGCTGTGATATCTTAATTGGTGCTGTGAGGGGTAAAAACCGGTCGCCGGTGCTTATTACCGATGATATGGTAAGCAGTATGAAACGTGGCGCCGTAATTATAGATGTGAGCATAGATATGGGGGGCTGTATAGAAACCAGCGAGATCACCACCCACGATAAACCTATTTTTACCAAACACAATGTGTTGCACTATTGTGTGCCAAATATTCCTTCGCGCTATGCGAGAACTTCTTCACTTTCAATAAGTAACATATTTACACCTTATCTTTTGCATATCGCTGAAGAAGGTGGCCTGGAAAACACACTACGTTTTGATAAAGGTTTACGAAATGGTTTGTACTTTTACCACGGAATTTTAACCAATAAATCTATAGCCGACTGGTTTGATCTTTCTTACAGGGATATCAATCTACTTATTTTTTAAGATAATTTACAACCGGTGTTGCTTCAAAATATTTTAAATGAAATTAATTCATAGAATTGGATATTTCTCCGTTGGATTATTCTTTGGAATAATGCTTTTAATGTTCTTTTTAGGCGGAAAGAAAACATCTTGCGATTATTCTCCCGAAGCCCGGGTTTTAAAAAATATACGAATAAAAGAGCGTAAATTTTCTGCGGAAGCTTTTAACTATTTTGAGACGAATAAATTAGATACTGCTTTAGTATCAAAAAGCCTGGAAGATGGTGATGTAGATTTTGGCCGAAGTAATACCGATGCAAAACCTTGCAATATTTATCTGGTGACAAACGAAGTAAATTCAGCGATCCTTGAGCTTCAAATAGAAAATTGCGATAGCACAGCGACTATTCAGAAAGCAATTTTAAAAGATTAAAACAAAAAGAGTTTGCCTAAAGATTACCATCTAATAGACAAACTCTTTTCTATTTGTAAATTCTATGCTATTCAGAAAGAATTTGATCGGTATGTGCTTTAGTTTTCACCTTCTTGATCACTTCTTCAATTTTCCCTTCTTCGTCAATTATAAAAGTAGTACGGTGAATTCCATCATATTCTTTTCCCATAAATTTCTTAGGCCCCCAAACACCATAAGCCTGGATCACTTCTTTATCTTCATCGGCCAATAGTGGAAAGGGAAATTCATATTTATTTTTAAAGTTGGATTGCTTTTTTTGAGTATCGGCGCTTACTCCTAATATTGCATAACCTTTTTCCTGAAAACGCTCCCAGTTATCTCTTAGGTTACAAGCTTCGGCCGTGCAACCCGGTGTACTCGCTTTTGGATAAAAAAACAAAACCAGTTTTTTGCCTTTGAAATCTGATAATTTAACTGTATTTCCATCTTGATCTTCTACTGCAAAATCGGGTGCCTTATCCCCGGCTTCTAATGTTGTCATATTTCCTATTTTTGTATCGATTTAATCCTGAGTTTACCTCAAGAGTATTATAATTAGTTTTCAATCTCAGTTATCGAGTAAATTTAAACAATATGACCAAACAAGAAAAGGTTCAGTTCGTAATTGATACCTTAAATGATATTTATCCCGAAATTCCAATCCCGCTAGATCACAAAGATCCTTATACTTTATTGATAGCAGTTTTACTTTCAGCCCAAAGTACCGATGTAAAAGTAAACCAAATCACCCCAAAGCTCTTTGAAATAGCCGATAACCCAAAAGCTATGGTAAAACTTTCAGTAGAAGAGATAAAGGAAATAATTAAACCGGTTGGCCTTTCTCCTATGAAATCTAAAGGGATTTACGGTTTATCTGAAATTCTTCTGGAAAAGCATAATGGGCAGGTTCCCCAAAGCTTTGAAGCTCTTGAAGCTTTACCGGCGGTAGGTCATAAAACTGCAAGTGTAGTAATGGCCCAGGCCTTTAATGTGCCTGCTTTTCCGGTAGACACACATATTCATCGTCTAATGTATCGTTGGAATCTAAGTAACGGTAAAAATGTAACTCAAACAGAAAAGGACGCGAAACGCTTATTCCCAAAAGACCTTTGGAATAAACTTCATTTACAAATAATTTGGTACGGTCGGCAATATTCACCTGCAAGAGGCTGGGATCTTGAAAAAGATATCATTACCAAAGCGATTGGAAGAAAAACAGTTCTTACCGAATATTATAAAAAGAAGAAATAACTTGTAAGTAAATCACATCGCGGCAAGCCAACAAGACATTAAATGGAAAAAATTTTAGATTTCTAGGCAAGCCCAGGAGTATTGAATCTCTATTATCGAGTAAAAAAGACCTGTAGGCTAATAAACAGGTCTTTTTTATTGAGATTAATTAAGAATGGCTCCAAATTTAATTCCCTGGCAATCTACCACTCTTAATGCTTTTGAATAATTTAAAAGAAACTGTACCGTCTCTTTTTTAGGTTCCAAATTCTTCAACTGATCTTTTTTAGATAGTTTTTTAGTGTAAAGTTTCCCCATTAGATATTTTTTGCGTTGGTTTCTTATTCTAACGCAATCTTTTGAGGAATATTATAAATCATTTTGTTAAAACGAGATTATGCTTTTCAATAATTTTACGAAGATTTATTAATGCATAACGCATTCTTCCCAAAGCGGTATTTATACTTACACCCGTACGTTCAGAAATTTCCTTGAAGCTCATATCTTTGTAGATCCTCATAGTAAGCACTTCTAATTGATCTTCCGGTAATTCCTTAATAAGTTCCTTTACATCATTTTCTATTTGATCTTTAATGATTTGAGTTTCCACGTTTAAATCTGAATCACTTAAAACCGAAAAAATATTAAAGTCGCCACTATTATCAAATTTAGGCATACGCTTATTTTTCCTAAAATGATCTATGACCAGGTTGTGCGCAATACGCATTACCCAGGGTAAAAATTTCCCTTCTTCATTATATTTCCCTTTTTTTAAAGTATTGATCACTTTAATAAAAGTATCCTGAAAAATATCTTCAGCGACATCGCGATCAAAAACTTTAGAGAAAATAAAACTATAAATTCGGTGTTGGTGCCTGGTAATAAGTTTGCTTAGTGCAGCTTCGCTTCCGTCCATGTAATTACGCACAAGAACGGCGTCAGTAATTTCAACGTTATTCATATTAGTTACTTTAGTTCAGGATGGTAGGGGCTCCCGAGGTTAGGTTATTTAGTTTCTAAAAGTAACTTTATGCGATAGGCAGGTATCTTTTTATTAAATATGAATGACCAAATATAGCAAGATATATTCGACAAAAGCAAACAAAAGTTTAATTTTTTAACAATACAATAAGAATTTTATGGCTTTTTACCCTGCTGCTTATTAAGTATCTTTGCATCCTTGAACTAGAAAAATGAGCATGAATATTGACGTTGCCGAGGTAGATCCTAAGGAGAACATAATTATAAAAGGTGCAAAACTGCACAATCTTAAAAATATAAATGTAGTTATTCCCAGAAATAAATTGGTGGTGATTACAGGACTTTCCGGCTCCGGGAAATCCAGTTTAGCTTTTGATACCCTTTATGCTGAAGGCCAGCGCCGCTATGTTGAAAGCCTATCTTCTTATGCACGCCAGTTTTTAGGCAGGCTAAATAAACCTAAGGTAGATTATATTAAAGGTATTGCGCCTGCTATTGCTATAGAACAAAAGGTAAATTCTACCAATCCTCGTTCTACCGTAGGAACTTCTACCGAAATTTACGATTATTTAAAACTCCTATTTGCGAGAATTGGAAAAACCTACTCCCCTATTTCGGAAAATCAGGTGAAACGAGATCGCGTGGCAGATGTAATAGACCACGTTAAATCTTTTGAAGAGCGCGAAAAGTTATTATTGCTTGCTCCAATTCATATAGAAGAAGGCCGAACGCTTTCAGAAAAAATAAAAGTTCTGGCGCAACAAGGTTATAGCCGAATTAAGGTAAAAGACGATGTGCTTAGAATAGATGAGGCTGATCTTGAAAAAGTTAAAGCGGAAGATACTTTATTGGTGGTTGATAGAATTATCACCAAAGACGAAGAAGATTTTTACAATAGATTGGCCGATGCTACCGATGCAGCCTTCTTTGAAGGAAAAGGAGAACTTTATATTGAAAACTTAAAATCTGGAAAAAAGAGACATTTCAGCAATAAATTTGAGTTAGATGGGATTAGTTTCCTTGAACCTAATGTTCATTTATTCAGCTTTAATAATCCTTATGGTGCCTGTCCTAAATGCGAAGGCTACGGTGATGTTATAGGAATTGATGAAGACCTGGTGATTCCAAATACTGGACTTTCTATTTATGAAAACGCCATTTTTCCATGGCGTGGCGATAGCATGAGCTGGTACCGCGATCAATTAGTTAATAATTCGCATAAATTCGATTTTCCAATTCATAAACCCTGGTTCCAGCTAACGCAGAAACAAAAAGATTTGGTTTGGAATGGAAATAAACATTTTGAAGGTTTAAACGACTTCTTCCAGTTTTTAGAAAGTAAAGCTTATAAAATTCAGAATAGAGTGATGCTCTCCCGCTACCGCGGAAAAACGCGTTGCACCACCTGTAAAGGAAAACGCTTGAGGCCGGAAGCCGATTATGTAAAAATTGACGACCATAGTATTACCGATTTAGTTGAAAAACCCTTAGATAAAGTTCGGGAGTTTTTTGATACCCTAAAATTAAATGAATACGACCAACAAATAGCGAAAAGACTGCTTACAGAGATAAACAACCGACTTAAATTTTTATCTGAAGTTGGTTTAGATTATCTCACATTAAATAGAAAATCAAACACGCTTTCTGGTGGAGAATCGCAGCGAATTAACCTGGCAACTTCCCTGGGGAGTAGTTTGGTAGGGTCTATGTATATTTTAGATGAACCTTCTATTGGTTTGCATCCGCGTGATACAGAACGGTTAATTGGGGTGCTTCAAAACTTGCGTGATCTTGGCAATACCGTAATTGTGGTAGAACACGATGAGGATATTATGAACGCTGCCGATGAAATTATTGACATTGGCCCCGAAGCTGGAACCCACGGTGGTGAAGTTGTAGCCACGGGAACCCTGAAGCAAATTTTAAAATCAAAATCGCTCACCGCACAATATCTTAATGGAAAGGAGGAAATACCTGTACCTAAAGAGCGCAGAAAAGCTTCAGGAGAAATCAGGATTTTGGGAGCAAGAGAAAATAACCTTCAGAATATAGATGTAACCATTCCACTTAAAACCTTTACCGCGATAACCGGAGTTTCAGGAAGTGGAAAAAGTACGCTGGTAAAGAAAATTCTTTATCCGGCAGTTCAGAAGAAAATTGGAGGCTATGGAGAAAAAGCCGGCCAGTACACCGATATTGAAGGCGACTTTAAAAACCTGGGTAGCGTAGAATATATAGACCAAAATCCAATTGGTAGATCTTCTCGCTCCAATCCCGTAACCTATATTAAAGCTTACGATGATATTCGAAACCTTTTTTCTGACCAAAAGTTATCGAATATTCGAGGTTTTAAACCCAAACATTTTTCTTTTAATGTAGAAGGTGGTCGCTGTGAAGTGTGCAAAGGTGAGGGAGAAGTAACCATAGAAATGCAGTTTATGGCCGATGTTCATTTAGAATGTGAAGCCTGTAACGGGAAGCGTTTTCAAAAAGATGTGCTGGAAGTTCAGTTTGAAGGAAAAAATATTGACGATGTACTGAATATGACCATCGATGACGCCACTAACTTTTTTGCCGAAAACAAACTAGATAAAATTGTTAGAAAACTAAAACCTTTACAAGATGTTGGTCTTGGTTATGTGCAATTGGGGCAAAGCTCTTCTACTCTATCAGGTGGGGAAGCACAACGAATAAAACTGGCCTCATTCTTAGTAAAAGGTGCTACCAAAGAAAAAGCATTGTTCATCTTTGACGAACCTACTACCGGACTTCACTTTCACGATATTAAAAAGCTATTAAAATCTTTCAATGCTCTTATTGAGAAAGGACATAGCGTTGTGGTGATAGAACATAATATGGATTTGGTGAAATGTGCCGATCATATTATTGATATTGGCCCAGGTGGTGGAGTAAACGGAGGAAGTATCGTTGCAAACGGTACTCCCGAAGAAATTATTAAGTCAAAAAAATCTTTTACAGGAAAGTATCTCAAAGAGAAATTATAGCTATTATCTTTTCTGAAAAAATACGTGCTAAATTTAATTTGTATTGAATATTTTTTAATGAAATATTCATTTTTCAATATAAAACCTCTAAAAACCAGCTTTTTTAGAGGTTTTCTTTTTTTGGCACGCGGTTTGTATTTTATGTTTTGATTCTAATGAGAATCATCTTTAATCACCTAAAACGCAAACTATGAAAAATATCGCCTTTTTAATCAGCTTTTTATTTATTGGCATATCGGCTTCAGCAGCTTCTGATGCTACTGCCCCCAGAGCCTACAACGATGCTCTTATTTTTGTTGAAAATGGTGTTGAGTTTGCCGTTTATCCTAATGGGGAATTTGACTTCTATTACAATCCGGAATTTAGAAGAACAAATGTTGTAAATATTTCTACTCCAAATATGAATATCAGTTATAACTCGGGACATAATTATGATGCTTACGTGCAATATGACGATTATGGAGCGGTAATTCAAATTGAAAGTGTTCCGGTTTTTTATGATTACTACGGAAGAATTATTCGCGCCGGTGATGTTTTTATAGATTATAACCGTCGTGGCCGCATTGCAAGAGTTGGAGGTTTACATATTCACTACAACCGTTTTAACCGAATTACCAATTATACCGGTTATATAAATCATTACAATAATAGATATGTGTATAGACCGTGGCACCAGTATTATTCGAGACCCAGAAGTGGTGTAAGCATTGTGTTTGGTCAGCCGTATAGAGCATATTATCAACCGAATCGGGTAACTTATGTGCAGCACGTAAATTATTACAATAACTATTATACAAAAAATGTAAATCGAAATTTTTACAGACCAAATCAAACAGCAGTTTCCTATAATCATGGAAGAAGAACTTCAGGAAAACGAGATCTAAAAGAAATTAGAAATGACGAAGGCCGAGTAGCTTCAAACACAAATAATGTGAGAAGTAATCGTAATTCTGAAAGATCTAAAGCTACTCAAAACAGAAGCAGAAGTAGAACTTTTAGCTCTGAAAGAAATAGCAGCACCAACTCTCGCGGAAATGCTGTAAGATCATCCAGAGGTACAAATACGTATGATGCTGTAAAAAATAGAAATACCCGTTCCAGAAGTGAAGCCAGAACAGGCAGAACCAAGAGAAGTGAAGCGGTAAGCAGTAGGTCTTCTAATAGAAAAGTAAATTCATCTGCTAGAAATAGTAGAACTGTTAAAAGTACTCCTACCAGACAATCAAGTAGAGCTAGAACCGCGCCTAAACAAAGAAGTTCTCAAGCTACTGGCAGAAGTAGCAGAAGTAGTAATACCAGAGCGGTAAAAAGCAGTACGAATACAAGGTCTTCGGGTAGAACATCAAATTCTTCTTCACGAGGAAGAAGTTCGGCACGAAATGTGAATAACAGATAATAAAGAATTCATAATTTAATTTTTTGGTTGGTTAGTTGGAAACCCCTTGAAGCTTCAAAAAGTTTCGGGGGTTTCCCGTTTTTAGGAAGTTTTTAGCCTTAGGGCTTTATTGATTATGCTATTTACTTCTGAAGAAAAATTTAGAAAATACGCTAAGGCTACATAGCTTATTCCTATCAAAATAGACTTAAAAGCAATGTTCAATATTGGATGAAAACCAAAATCCCAGAAATAAAAACCGAAAGACAAAATTCCCCCAACCAATAATACTAGCCAGGTTTTTGAAGTAAAAGGGAGAAAACTAAATTTTTTATGAACCAACCAAATTTTAACCGAATTATAGATAAAAAAGGCTATAAAACTCGCAATTGCCGCTCCTTCTATCCCAAAGCTGGGAATAAAAACCAGGTTTAAAACAAACGCTACCAGCACAAGAAGAACGCCTATTAAGAGTACAATTCGATAATAATCTGAATTAAAAAGAATGCTATTATTATTTCCCAAAAGATTATCGTAAAGCTTCACCAGGGAGATCAACAGAACCACTAGAATACTCAATTCATATTCATCGGGAATTAGTTCGTACAGTTGTTTTACGTTTGTGATTATCAGGATAAAAATGAGCAAGCTTACAATCAATAAGTTTAAAGAACTCTTTTTATAAAGATCTTCAAGACTTTTCTTATTCTTTGTATTGAGGAATTCAGCTGTCATCGGGTTTGTAATTTGATGCATGGCCTTTTGCGGCACCGAAATCACTGTCGCGATATAAATTGCAATTCCATAGATAGCGACATTTTCTATGGGCATAAAATATTCTATCATCACTTTATCCAGGTCTAACAAAGCCGTAGCTACAGAAGCTGCTATAAGGATTAATGAAGTATATTTTAAGACAGGAGATAAATTCTGTGGAAATTTAAAATCTAGTTTAGGGAAGTATAGCGAAAATGCATACATCATCATCGCAATGAGTCGCAATATAAAAACTCCAGCAATACAGTAAATGAACTGATGGACCGTAATCCAGTTAAAATAAACTGCTAAAAGCAATAGACTGATGCAGAACCTATGAAAAACCTCTTTCATAAAGTTTCCAAAGACACTTTTATAATAAAGCTTAGACCAGGCAAAAAAGATCTCGAAATACGAAGTGGCGAAAGCGATTAGAAAGATCAACCAGATATAAGGCCTTATAAGTCCATTCCCTTGTGTAAAATAATCGATTAGAAAAGAATAGCTCAACACTCCAATTAATCCTAATATTCCAGAAACTATTAAAGGTAGGAACAGGATTAAATTTAAAAGCCTGTCTTTTTCCTGTTTCGTTTTATAAAAAGTAAAGAATTTTACGAGCGTACTATGCACCCCAAAGGCCATAAATGGCCAAAGTAAACTTGCTGCCGAAAGTAAAAACGTAACAAGCCCATAATATTCCTGCTCCAGGAAATATGTGAATAAAAATAGTGTGTTAATCGCGCCAATGGCAAAACCAAAATAGGTTGTAATTAAGTTGGTAAAAGATTGCTTTATAATTACACCCATTTTATACGCTCTTTATCAAACTCGCCAGTTCCTCTGTTAGATTTTTCCTGCCGTATTGAGAGATTTCTCCTTTCACAAAATTAGTATCTCCCTCTTTATATTTCTCGTATTGAGATAAAATTACGCCTTTAAGTTTATTTCTTTCTGAATATTGAAAATACTCGCCTGAATCGGTTTCTTTTAAGATTTGCTGAACATCCCATTTTTGTGGGCCAATAGCTAAAATTGGTCTTTTAGACATTAAATATTCGAACAATTTCCCCGGAATAATTCCCCGGGTTTCTTCGCTGTTAATTTCAATTAATAACAGTAACCGGCTTTTCTGTTGAAGAGCAATTGCTTGTTTATGGCTTAAATAACCAAGTAATTGAAGCTTATCCCCTAGTCCAGCCGATTTAATTGAAGTGACTACTTCTTCACTTACTGTGCCAGCCAGCTTTAATTCCAGGTCTTTTTCAAAATCTGAATTTTCTTTTACGAGCTCTGCCAGGGCTTTCCAGAGATTTTCGGGATTTCTTTCCGAAAGCAAAGAACCAATATGGGAAATACTAAATTTACCATCCAATTCGTTGGTTTGCGCTTCACTTTTTTCAGCATCAAATCCGTTGGTAATTACGCTTATTGGTTTGCTGGTTTTTTCTGTAAATTCAGCTTTCGTAGTAAAACTGGTAGTGATAATTTGATCAGCTGAATTTAAAACTTCCCGTTCAAGGCTTAAGTGCTTCTTTTTACTGGATTCAGTAAGTTTTAGCTTTTTATGATATCCAATTTGAGTCCAGGGATCACGGAAATCGGCTATCCATTTTAAATCGAGTTCCTGCTTCAATTTTAAACCAATAAGGTGTAAACTATGCGGTGGTCCCGTGGTTATTATCTTTATAATACCTTCTTCCTTCAAATAGGTTTTAAGAAATTTTACAGATGGTTTTATCCAAAATTTCCTCGCATCAGGAATAAATAGATTACCACGGATAAAAAGTAAAGATTTCTGCAAAAATGACTGATTTCTTTCATCAGCGATAATCCCTTTGCTAATGGTTTTAGTTTGATCTTTAGAAAAAAGTCCCGCTATTTGATAAGGTTCAAAAATAGGCGCCTTTAGAATAGTTATTCCTTCAGGAATTTCGTTTTCCAGGGAATTATCCAACATAGGATAATTAGGATTTTCAGGAATATAAATCACCGGTTCAATTCCAAAATCACGTAAATACTTTACAAACTTAAGCCAGCGCTGCACACCGGGACCACCGGCCGGAGGCCAATAATAAGTTATAATGAGTATCTTCTCCATTTAAGAACTATTCCCGGTTTCGGGATTTATAATAGAATCCGCCTAAAATAATTAAAACCAATATTATAGAACTTGCCAGGGCAATGCTGCTGCCGGTGTTTACTACTTCGGGTTCAAATCTAAAAGTTACAGTATGTTCGCCTGCAGGAATATTCATAGCTCGTAGCAGATAATTAGCACGAACATGTTCAACTTTTTCTCCGTCCAAATATGCCTGCCAGCCCGGCTGGTAATACATTTCAGAGAAAACTACAAACTGAGGCGAAGAGGCATTGGTTTTATATACCAATTCATTAGGCTGATAACTTTGTAATTGAATTTCTGCATTTCCGGTAGCTTTGAAATCTTCAGAAACTTCACTCTTAAATTCTGAATTTACAACCGCAGTATTTTGAAGGTCAACTTCTTTCAAATTCAATATTTCTTCATTGGCAGATTCAACCCATTTAATATTATCTACAAACCAGGCATTTCCAAAGGCATTTGGATTTTGCTGTGCCTGTGGCTGGCCCCCTTCAGAAGGAACAATAAAGTATTTGGCATTCAGCATATTTAGAACTTCCATA
The DNA here is from genome assembly GCF_002900095.1 of Salegentibacter mishustinae. Classification (NCBI taxonomy): domain Bacteria; kingdom Pseudomonadati; phylum Bacteroidota; class Flavobacteriia; order Flavobacteriales; family Flavobacteriaceae; genus Salegentibacter; species Salegentibacter mishustinae. The sequence goes on from NZ_LLKN01000002.1 coordinate 1,625,543, forward strand.
TTGTTTTGCGAAATATAGAAATCATACAAATCTTGCATTCTGCCCGGTTTGGCGGCATGATAACCGCCTATGGCATTGTGAAAATAAGAAGTTCTACCCGTATTAAAAGGACTTCCGGAAACATCAAAAACGCGGTAGTGACCATCATCCTGCAATATTTGCTGATCGGCAGCATTAGGTTGGAACGGACGATCCATTTGTCTTGCACTTACAAAATCATCATTATTCACATAACGTTTATCTACCGAAATAAGGTCTACAAGAATTAAAAGTGCCAGGGCCGGAACCAGCCAGTTTTGGGTAATTTTCTTTTTTATATACAACCAAATTGCCGTTGCTGTTAATGCTGAAAAAATAAGCGACCTAATAAGGTCTTCGGTATAAATAGTCTTTCTATCTTCTTTAAGTGCTCTAACAAAATCGGCTCCCAGTTGCTGAATTAAAGCCGAATCTCCTGCACCGCTAAAATCAAACAGTACTGAACGGAAAAGCAATAAAGCAAGCCCAATTCCTCCTACGATAATACCAGACCATTTAAGCGCGTATACTTTTGTCTCTTTTTGAAGTTTAGGATCAAATAATTTATAAAGTCCGAAAACGGCTAAGACCGGAACGCACAATTCTATGATCACCTGTATGGAAGAAACCGCACGGAATTTATTATATAACGGAACATAATCGATAAAAAATTCAGTAAAAAACCCAAAGTTCTTGCCCCAGGAAAGAATTAGCGCCAGCACACTTCCACCAACAATCCACCATTTTAATCGGCCTCTTACAAGGTAAAGTGCAAAAACAAAGAGAAATAATACCGTTGCCCCAATATAAGCCGGCGCGCCTACATATGGCTGATCCCCCCAATATGTTGGTGCATTCTCAGCAAAATCGGCTGCCTGAACCGGGGAAGCACCAAGTTTCAGTAAGGAATCATAAATTTCAGCGTCTTTCCCAATATCTTCAGCATTAGAACCACCCATAAATCTTGGAATAAATAGATTTAAAGATTCCATTATCCCGTAGCTATATTCGGTGATATAATCGAATGTTAAGCCCGCAGCCGGTTTATCAGAACCATCAGGGGAAATTGTTAAACCTGTATCACCTCGGGTACTGTGGGCGGTGTACTCTTGTGTGGCAAGTAAATTGGTAGCGTTAGCACCTATGGCCAATATAACTGCCACTACCATTACTCCTAACGCTTTAAAAAATTTCGGAAGTATATTTTTTCGGTAGGCATCGATCAAATAGGAAATGCCGAGGACGATAACCAGCAGCAGTAAATAATATGTCATCTGAAAATGGTTCGCACCTATTTGAAGGGCCATTGCCAGTGATAATAATAAAAATCCCCATAAATATTTTTGCCTAAAAGTGAGGATAATCCCGCCTAAAACCATCGGCATATAAGCTATAGCGTGTGCTTTGGCATTATGCCCTACTCCAAGAATAATTATGAGATAGGTAGAAAACCCGAAGGCTAAAGCACCTAAAAATGCCAGCCGAAAATCGAGCTTTAAACAAAGTAATAAAATGTAAAAACCTATAAAATACAGAAAAAGATAATCGGCAGGTCTTGGTAAAAACCGAAGAACAGAATCTAGTTTTTTAACGTAGTTATGCGGATAATATGCGCCTAATTGAAAGGTTGGCATTCCGCCAAAAGCAGAATCGGTCCAATAAGGTTCCTGGTCGGTTTGGTCACGAAAATCGTTTTGCTCTTTGGCCATCCCGATATACTGAACGATATCGCTTTGAAAAATCTTTTTCCCTTCAAGAACGGGACTAAAATAAAATAAAGAAACTATTACGAAGCCTACCAAAACGAGAAGATGCGGTAAAAACTTTTTAAGATTGGCCATCTGAAATTTTTTAGATCACTTTCTATTTAAACTGAATGGGCAGCTTCTTCCCTATTCAATATAAAAAATTGATCCCGAAATTAATCAATTTCCTCGTAATCTATATATTCCCCAACGTTTTTATTAGATTTTCGGCCTGCTTTCGGCTTTTTATCAATGCTTACTTTTCCTTCCTTTTTTTGAGACGCAGGACCTTGCTGTTGTCTAAACTGCTGTTCGAAACGTTTTCCCATTTTCCGCAGGAAATATTTGAGAATAAGCGGCCCAAACCATTTAATTAGTAATTTAAAGGCAAAATATACTAATAGAATGATTAGAATCGTTTGTAATACATCGGAAAAAGAAGCTTCTAACATTTTCAGGAAATTTCTACAAAAATAAAAATAAGCCTTGAGAATAGCAGCCTTAGCTTCCTAAAAAAATAATAAATCTGCTATCTTTGAAAGTAACAAACCAATCTAATATGCACTATTTAAAAGTAGGAATCGCTTTTATTTTCTTCGGAATTTTTAACGCAAATGCTCAATATACAGAAACCATAAACTCAAATAGACCCGGAGAATCTCAGGGTGCTTACGCTGTAGGAAAAAATGTTTTACAATTAGAAGCAGGCGCTTACTTTGGAAATGATAATCATAGCCTGTTTAATAGTGATACCGATATTCTTGGAGCGAGTTATGGCTTACGTTATGGTTTTTTAACTGAAATCCTTGAACTTAATTTCTTTGGTTCTTTTCAGGATCAGGTAACTTCCATTCCAGTGGGTAACAGTGTAGATGAATTTAAAACCACCAACTTTAAGACGAACACCATAGGGGCTAAGTTTCTACTTTTTGACCCCGGCGTGAGTGTCAAAGAAAGAGAAGTGAATCTTTATAGCTGGAAAGCGAATCAACGACTGGATTTACGTAGCCTAATTCCCGCTGTTTCTGTCTATGGAGGTGCAAATTTTAGCTGGTGGGATAACCCATATATGTTTGAAGGCGAATCAGAAATAAGTCCGAAGGCAGCTATTATCACTCAGAATAACTGGGGCAACTGGGTTTTGGTTATGAATTTTATTGCAGATAAGTTTACTGAGGAATTTCCGTCTTATGGAGGAGTATTCACATTAACCCATGCCGTAACGCCTAAATTTGCGGTTTTTGGGGAGTTTCAAACGTATATAAGTGATTTATATGCCGATGATTTAGTTCGCGGTGGCGCTGCTTATTTATTCGGAAAAGATTTTCAACTGGATATTTCCGGGCTGGTTAATTTTAAAGATACACCATCAAGATGGCAGGTGGCTGCGGGAGTTTCTTATCGGTTCGATTTCCACGAAGATGATGAATATATTGAAGATACCTACGAAGGAAAGCGAAATCAACGCGGTGAAGAACTCGAAGAAACCGGATTTTACAAAGACGATGATGAAGGAGATGGTTCAGATAAATAAATCTAAACCTTATTTTTCCTAAAAATTAGAAATAGAAAAACCGTTTAGAAATAACTTTAAAGACGTCAAGCTGAATTCATTTCAGCTTCTAGGTTTAAATGAAACTAGACCCTGAAACAAGTTCAGGGTGACGAAGAAAAATAACTTCTAAACGGTTTTTTAAGCTTTATTTCAATAAATACAACTACTCTTTGCTCGCCATAGCGGCAGAAACTGAAGCAGATAATCTTTTATAAGTTCCGTTTTCTAAACGCTCTCTAATTGATGAAAAAGCAACTAAAGTTTCCTCAATATCTTCCATGGTATGAGAAGCGGTAGGAATCATTCTCAAAAGAATAAGTCCTTTTGGAATTACCGGATAAACTACAATAGAACAGAACACACCATGATTTTCCCTTAGATCTTTTACCAAAGCCATAGCTTCCGGAATACTTCCTTTTAAGTAAACAGGAGTCACACAACTTTGTGTAGTTCCAATATCGAAACCATTTTCTTTAAGTCCGTTTTGAAGCGCATTTACATTTTCCCAAAGCTTATCTTTAAGCTCTGGCATTGTTCTTAACATTTCTAAACGTTTCAATGCGCCAACCACCAATTGCATTTGCAACGATTTCGCGAACATTTGTGAACGTAAATTATATTTAAGGTAGTCTATAATTTCTTTATCGGCTGCAATAAAAGCACCTGTACTTGCTAAAGACTTAGCAAAAGTGGCAAAATATACATCAATATCATCCTGCACGCCTTGCTCCTCACCTGCTCCTGCACCTGTTTTACCAAGTGTTCCAAAGCCATGAGCATCATCAACAAATAACCTAAAATTATATTTTTGCTTAAGCTCAACAATTTCCTTTAATCTTCCCTGTTCTCCACGCATTCCAAAAACACCTTCAGAAATCAATAAAATTCCTCCTCCGGTTTGTTCTGCAATTTTAGTAGCGCGCTGCAGGTTTTTTTCTATACTTTCAAGATCGTTGTGTTTATAAGTAAAACGTTGACCTAAATGTAAACGTACACCATCTATAATACAAGCGTGAGCATCTACATCATAAACGATCACATCTTGTTTAGAAACCAAAGCATCTATGGTAGAAACCATTCCCTGGTAACCAAAATTAAGCAGGTAAGCCGATTGTTTATGAACAAAAGAAGCCAGTTCGTCCTGAAGTTGTTCGTGAAGCTGGGTGTGTCCACTCATCATTCTCGCACCCATAGGATAAGCCGAGCCATATTCTGCAGCAGCTTCCGCGTCTACTTTTCTTACTTCGGGATGATTAGCAAGTCCCAGATAGTCGTTAATACTCCAGGTGATCACTTCTTTCCCTCTAAATTTCATTCGGTTAGAAATTGGTCCTTCAAGTTTAGGAAATACAAAATATCCTTCTGCCTGCTCTGCCCATTTTCCTAATGGTCCTTTGTCTTTATATATTTTATCAAATAAATCCCTCATCGATCTTTTTTTAGTCGAGCCGCAAAAATACTTAAAATTGGCTCAATTGCACAAAGTTATTTTTTTCTTAAAACTCAAATAAAAGAAAAGCATCCTGCCGGGATGCTTTTGTATTTTTTATTTCTGAATCGGTTTCAAAATACTTCTTATTTTATAAATTCTATAGGCTGTGCCTCAATCTCATTTTTAGTATCAAAAAAGCCCTGTTCTTCCATCCAATCATCACTAAAAACTTTCCCCATATATCGGGAACCGTGATCTGGATAAATTACCACTACATGGCTATTCTCATCAAATTCGCCCTCTTCAGCAAGTTGTTTAAGTCCTTGTGTAGCTGCACCACTGGTATAACCTACAAATAAACCTTCGGTTTTAGCAAGTTCCCTTGCTGTATGAGCACTATCTTCGTCACTCACCTTAACAAAACGGTCAATAATTTCAAAATCTGTTGCCGATGGAATAAGATTTTTTCCAAGTCCTTCTATTCTATAAGGGTAAATCTCATTAGCATCAAACTCTTTTGTTTCGTGATATTTTTTCAAAACAGAGCCATAAGCATCTATTCCTATTACTTTCATTTCAGGATTCTGTTCCTTTAAATATCTTGCGGTTCCAGAAATTGTTCCTCCAGTTCCACTACAAGCAATAAGGTGTGTAATTTTTCCTTCGGTTTGGTTCCAAATCTCAGGACCAGTAGAATTAAAATGCGCGTCTATATTTAAATCATTAAAATATTGATTGATATAAACCGAGCCTTTTGTTTCTGAATGCAACCTTTTAGCCACCTGGTAATAAGACCTGGGATCATCTGCCGATACGTGAGCAGGGCAAACATAAACTTTGGCTCCCATCGTTCTAAGCATATCTATTTTATCTCTAGATGCTTTAGAACTTACAGCCAAAATACATTCGTAACCTTTTATAACACTTACCATCGCAATACTAAAACCGGTATTGCCTGAAGTAGTTTCTATAATAGTACTACCCGGTTTAAGAATACCTTTTCTTTCAGCTTCTTCTATAATATAAAGTGCAATACGATCTTTTGCGGAGTGTCCCGGATTAAAGGCTTCTACTTTAGCGAAGAATTCTCCTTTAAATTTCTGGGTGATTTTATTAAGTTTTATCAAAGGTGTATTACCTATAAGTTGTAATACATTGTCATATACTTGCAAATCTTCTTTCATAAATCGAAGTTCTTTACAAAATTTGGGTTAAAGATTTCGCCCATTTTATGAGCTCAAAATATTTCAACAAGGTCAAAATATTTTATTTTTTCGTCCCGATAACTATCGGAAATATATTCCGCCAACCTGTGCCGGTTGATTTCACTTACAATAAACACAAAAGTGAAACCGCACAAATTTAAGGTAAATTTTTTAATTAGTGGTCAATTCCTTCTAAATCCAACAAAAACGCATATTCTTCGGCCACTTCCTTTAAGGCTTCAAATCTTCCTGAAGCTCCGCCGTGACCTGCATCCATATTTGTGTGAAAAAGCAACAAATTATCATCGGTTTTTAACTCTCTTAATTTTGCCACCCATTTTGCCGGTTCCCAATATTGCACCTGGGAATCGTGCAAGCCAGTTGTTACCAGCATATTAGGATAATCCTGTGCCACCACATTATCATAAGGAGAATATTGCATCATATATTCGTAATAATCCTTATTATTAGGATTTCCCCATTCATCGTATTCACCAGTCGTTAATGGTATACTGTCATCTAACATAGTAGTAACCACATCTACAAATGGAACGGCCGCAATAACACCCCGATAAAGTTGCGGCGCCATATTAATTACCGCACCCATTAGTAAGCCGCCGGCAGAACCACCCATTGCATAAAGATGTTCTGCGGAAGTATATTTTTCCTGAATTAAATATTCTGAAACATCTATATAATCGGTAAATGTGTTCATTTTGTTGAAGAGTTTCCCATCTTCATACCAATTACGTCCCAAATATTCCCCGCCGCGAATGTGTGCAATTGCATAGATAAAACCACGATCTAACAAACTAAGTCTTACTGTTGAAAAATAAGGATCTATGGTAGACCCGTAAGAACCATAAGCATACTGTAATAAAGGGCTATTTCCATCTAGTTTAGTGCCTTTTTTATATACAAGGCTAACCGGTATTTTAGTACCGTCTTTTGCCATAGCCCAAATTCTTTCTGAGAGGTAATTATTTTTATCAAATTTTTCATCTAAAACCGCCTGCTCTTTTAGAACCATCTTTTCGCGAGTTTCCATATTAAAATCTATCACCGATGTTGGCGTGGTCATAGAGTTATAGGTAAACCTTAGAATATCGGTATCAAAAGAAGGGTTTATAGAGATGTAAGCAGTGTAAGTTTCATTATCAAAAGGGATATAATATTCTTCTGAATTATCCCAGCGTATCACTTTTATCTTGTTTAAACCATTGTGACGTTCGCTTACCACAAGATATTTTTTGAAAATATCTATGTCTTCCAACAGGTAATCTTCCCGATGCGGAATTACATCTACCCAATTTTCCTGGGTAGTTTTTTCAACCGGGGTTTTCATTAACCTAAAATTGGTGGCTTTATCTTTATTGGTCATCACATAGAAATCATCTTCATAATGTGCAATACTATACTCTAAGCCACGTTCTCTTGGCTGAAAAACCTTAAACTCACCAGATGGATCATCGGCTTTTAAGATTCGGTATTCTGTAGTTAAAGTACTATGGCTCCCAATGATGATGTATTCTTTTGACTTCGATTTATACACATAGGTATTGAAAGTTTCATCTTCCTCTTCAAAAACCAGTTCATCTTCAGCAGAATCAGTTCCTAAAATGTGCTTATAAATTCGGTAAGAACGTAAGGTTTGATCGTCTTTTTTAGTGTAGAAAAGTGTTTTATTATCTGCTGCCCAGGTAGAACCTCCGGTAGCATTCTCAATTTTATCAGGATAAATTTCTCCTGTTTGCAGGTCTTTAATCTGTATGGTATATTTTCTTCGGCTTAAAGTATCTACTCCAAAGGCCACCATTTTGTTATCGGGACTCACGTTTAACCCGCCAAGGCTGTAATATTCAAAACCTTCGGCCATTTCATTTACATCAAAAAGCAGCTCTTCCGGAGCTTCAAGCTCCCCTTTTTTACGAGAATAAATAGGATAATCTTTTCCGGTTTCAAACCGGGTAAGGTACCAGTAACCATTTAACTTATAAGGAACCGACTCATCATCCTCTTTGATTCTAGCTTTCATTTCCTCAAATAACCGATGTTGAAAATCCCTGGTGTGTTCAGTCATTTTCTGGTTATACTCATTCTCCTGGTTTAAGTAATCAATTACTTCTGCATCATCACGGTTGTTCATCCAGTAATAATTATCTACTCTCACATCACCGTGAAATTCCAGGTTTTTGGCTATTTTCTTCGCTTTAGGCGGTACAATTTCTTTTTTCAAATCTGCATTATTTTGAGCGCTTGCAAAGGTAATGCTTCCCAGTAAAATACATAATAGTCTATTCATATTAACAGGATTAATCCTGTAATTTAGTAAATTTGCCTTTTATAAATTTTAAAAAAGAAGACTATGTTTGGAGATATGATGGGTATGATGAATAAGATCAAGGAAACCCAACAAAAAGTTGAAGAAACTAAAGAACGCTTAAAAACTGTTAGTATTGAAGAAAAATCGAGCGACGGTTTGTTGAGTGTAACGATTACTGCTACCCGCGAGATTAAAAATATTAATGTTGCAGACGAATTACTGGAAGATAAAGAGCAATTAGAAGATTACCTGGTACTTACTTTAAATAAAGCTATTGCCAAGGCTTCTGATATTAATGAAAAAGAACTCGCAGCGGTTGCTAAAGACGGTATGCCAGATATACCGGGAATGGATATGCTTAAATAAGTTTATAGCTGATTTCCAGCAAAATAAAATACCTCACAGATATGAAAATTTGTGAGGTATTCTTATATAAATTAAAACTTTACTTAAGCTTCTCCCCTGGCGGGATATTCCTTTTCTAGCACAAAATCTATAGCTTTTAGCAATTCGTCAAATTTTGGTCTTGCAAAAGGCATGGTTTGTATTGAGGCTGCGTAAAGCGTATTATCTGGTTTTATTAAAAACAATCCGGGTTCAAAAAATACCTCGGGTTCGTTGTCATTTATTCCTTCAGAAACATATAGATCCCATTTTCTGGCATCTTCAGTAGCAAAGTTAAAACCAATAGTTAACTTATCTACATCCCATTCTTTTACTGTTTTTTCTGCCAGAGATTGATTGTTGGCACTAATGCAAATTATGTTTACACCTTTTTCCCTAAATTCTTCAGTTTTTTCATTTAATTCCTGCAAATAAGATTTGCAAACCGGGCAATGTAATCCCCGATAGAAAACAACCAGCGTAAAATTTTCGGGTTTTTGATCACGTAAGTCCCATTGCATTCCATTTGTAGTTTCTACTCTTAATCTAGGCACTTCTTTTTTGGGCAATACATTTTTCATAATTCAATTCTTTTTTTTAAAATTATAAAATTCAATTTCAGAAGCATATTAAAAGCTTTATAAGCTTAGGTTAAATTTTTCTAAGTGTACTATAATTTAACCTCCCGGAGCACCTTCAGGAATTTTTGGTGCATTTCTTCAGTATAATCTAAATGAGTAACAATTCTCAATTTGCCCTGCCCCATATTGCTTATTCTAATATTTTCCTTCTGAAGATTTTTCATAAATGCAGCTTCATCTGAAGCATTCTTGAGGTAAAAAATAATGATATTTGTTTCTACCTTTTCTACTTCCCCTACATAATCGGCGGCTTCTAAAGTTTCAGCAATATCAGCAGCTCTTTTGTGGTCTTCGGCTAAACGCTCCACGTGATTATCCAAAGCATAAATTCCGGCTGCGGCCATAAAACCAACCTGGCGCATTCCACCACCCAAAACTTTACGAATTCTAATGGCGTTTTTCATCAATTTCTTATCGCCAATAAGCACCGAACCCATAGGAATTCCAAGGCCTTTAGAAAGGCAAACCGAAATAGTATCAAATAATTTTCCGTAATCTTTAGGATCTTCATTTTTAGCAACCAAAGCATTAAAAAGCCTTGCACCGTCTAAATGCAAACCGAGTTTATGCGTATTGCAAACCTTTCTTATCTTTTTGATTTCTTTTAGATCATAACAAGCGCCTCCGCCTTTATTGGTGGTATTTTCCAAACACACTAAACTCGTCAACGGGCTGTGATAAAAGTCTGGCGGATTTATATTTTCTTCAACCTGGGCCGCGGTAATCATTCCGCGATCACCATCTATCAACTTGCAGGAAACCCCACTATTAAAAGAAGCGCCACCACCTTCATAGTTAAAAACGTGCGCCCATTTATCACAAATAAGCTGTTCGGCTGGTTGTGTATGCAATTTTATAGCCGCCTGGTTGGCCATACTTCCTGTAGGAAAAAATAAGGCTTCATCCCTTCCGAACATTTTTGCCAGTTTTTCTTCTAAGGCATTTACGCTAGGATCTTCTTTATAAACATCATCACCAACTTCGGCTCCCATTATTGCTTTCAACATTCCGCTGGTTGGGCGGGTTACGGTATCACTTCTTAAATCTATTTCTTTCATAAGCATTCTTTCGTCATTTCCGCGAAGGCGGAAATCTTTTTTATTGTTTAACTTTCAACTCCACAAAAGAAGAAATCTCTTTATATGGTTTATCATTTCCTTCCCGAAAAAATGGGATAAACTCTGGCGGAAATCTCTTTATTATTTTTTCTTTCGTTATTTCCCTAAGAGAGAAAATCTATTTTATTAATTTCTAAAATAATCCATTGGCTCACATCTAAAACTTCCAATAGGACTTCCATCGGGTATTTCAGGAACGTTTAACCTGGTCTTATATTCGCTGGGATTTTTCCTGTAATTTTCAATTTCCCTATACATCTGTTGATATAGAACACCTTCCATATTACTTAACCAATTTTTTAATTCCTCAATTTGCGCATTGGCAATCGCTGCTACTTTTGCCGTAGCCGATTCATTTTCGGCCAATTTTATTAACTGAAGCAAGACCTGGTAGTTTACTGCTTCCTGCACTTCATTTAAATAAGCGTTGCGGTGAGACTTTTTTATGGTATTACTTATCAATTCATTCAAAACTTCTTCCGGTCCCAACTGTTTCTTATCTAATGATTTTTGCTGAACTAATCTCGCCATTCTTTCTGGATGTAATAATAAGGAAAGCGATAAATTTGCCGAAGTCACCGGTGCCCCCAGGGCATCAAATGATACCCCGGTATTACTTTTAAAAGATTCGCGGCTGCGATTGTAACCAAAAGCTCGCGGTGGGAATAAGTCCAGTTTTTCCTGCGGAATTGCAATAACTTCTGCATCTAAAGTTTTCAAAATCGCATTTAACGCATTTTCCTGCATTTCTAAAGTTGCGCTTTCCCAATTTTCATTATTTCCACCTTTTACTACATAATTATAATCGAGTCCTCCAATGATTTTCACCGCCGATTCAACCTGGTAACGATGTAAAAAATATAACGGCACAAAAACATCTTCCAACACCGAGTAAGGCTCGCTAGTTCGAATATTATCTGCCGAAAAATTCTCGATACCTTTTTTTCTGATTTTTAAGATTCTTTCTAATTCTTCAGTTGCGTTTTTACCATTATCCCAAAGATGTGCGTTTATATGAGCTCCTCCCTGCGCCCGGGCATCTGAATCTGAAATAAATTGGTGACCGGCCTCTTGTGCCTGTTCTAAAACTGAGTTTAGAAATTCTCTTTCTGAAGTATTTTCAGGAATATCAGCATAAGAATATTTAACAGTTACTTTATCCCATTCCCCTATTCCGGTATCGTAGGCATTTGCAATGCTAATTTCGTCATTTTCCAGGCTGAATTGTGGATGCGGGTAATCCATTACCGAGGCGTTATCATTTACACTTGCAGCAAAATTATGAGCAAAACCAATAGTATGACCAATTTCGTGAGCCGATAGTTGCCGAATTCTAGCCACAGCCATTTCCATCATTTTCTCGTGATTTTTATCACTTTCAGCAAAGGGCTTATTTAATAAAGCCTGGGCGATCATAAAATCCTGCCGAATCCTTAAGCTTCCTAAACTTACATGGCCTTTTATAATTTCACCGGTTCTGGGATCTACCACGCTGGCACCATAACTCCACCCGCGCGTAGAGCGGTGAACCCATTGTATCATATTGTAACGTGTATCTAAAGGATCGGCATCTTCGGGGAGCATTTTAACCTGAAAAGCGTCTTTATAACCAATCTCTTCAAAAGCTTCATTCCACCAACGCGCTCCTTCCAGTAAAGCCGACTTTACCGGTTCTGGCGTACCGGGATCCAAATAATAAACAATCGGCTCTTCGGGTTCACTAATTTCAGCTTCGGGATTTTTCTTTTTTAAGCGATGGCGAATGGCAAATTTCTTTTCTATAGGTTCGTAAACCGGAGTGGAATAGTCTAAATAAGAAATTGAGATCGCACCGCTGCGAGGATCAAAAAGTCGTTTTTGATAATTATCATCGGGTAATTTCACAAAAGAATGATGCTGAATAACACTAAGCTTTTTAGCATCTGGCGCTACACTTTGCAGCGTTCTTCCCTTGGGTTCACCTTTAAAAGTAAGCAGAGCTTCAAATTCTACATTTTCAGGAAAAGCTTTTGTACGTCCTAAAGAAAGTGCACTTTTAGATTTATCGAGTTTATAGGTTCCATATTCTCCTTTTTTAAGTCGGCCGGCCACATTATGAGCATCCTCCATCAAAAAAGGAGTGAAATCTATAATATAAACTGAATCTTTTTCTTCCTTAATTTCAAAACCGTAGATAACCGATTTTGCAAAAGCCTGCTCCACACTTCGCTTCTCTAATGCGTTATCGGTTTCTGCTCTGTATCTCTGATTCGGTTGCACCAGCAGTAACTTATTTCCCGCTTTCTGAAATTTTACAATAGCTTCATTTCCTAACTGCCCACGATCTAATCCTATATCGTTAGACCCAAGTCCGCTGGTTAAGGCGTGCACATATAAAAATTCACTTTCCAGCTTATCAACTTCAAGGTAAATTTCATCTTTATCTTCGTTATAATGAAAATTAAAAAAGCCTTCAAATTCTTTAAGATTTTCTTTTTCAGAAAGAAATTGTGCCATTCCAGGAACTGAGAAACTGACTAACAGGAAAATAAGTAAAAAATGCTTCATTTACGTGATTTTATAGGAAGTCTAAAACTATAAAAATATCGTTAAATACTTTCCCGGCGCGGTCTTAAATTCTATTTTTACCTTTAAAATTTACAAGTATGATCACACACGAGCATATCAAAGATCTTAGAGAGCGCCTTGGTGCGTTAAGGAGGTATCTTTGACATTGATGCCAAGAAAATAGAAATATCCAATCAGGAAGAAAAAACTTTTGCTCCAGATTTTTGGGACGATCCTAAAAAAGCTGAGATCACAATGCGTGATCTTAATGCTGAAAAACAATGGGTAACCGATTTTGAGAAAGCGCAAACCTTGGTCGAAGATCTTGAGGTTCTTTATGAGTTTTATAAAGAAGGGGAAGCCAGCGACCAAGATGTTTTAGACAAAAACAAGCAAGCTTTAGACCTTATAGAAGATCTGGAGTTTAAAAATATGCTTTCTGAAGAAGGTGATAAGTTAAGCGCTGTTTTACAAATAACAGCCGGTGCCGGTGGTACCGAAAGTTGCGATTGGGCCGAAATGCTTATGCGTATGTACCTGATGTGGGCCGAAAAACGCAATTTTAAAATTAAAGAATTAAATTACCAGGCGGGAGATGTTGCGGGAATTAAAACCGTTACACTGGAGATTCAAGGTGAATTTGCTTTTGGATGGTTAAAAGGAGAAAATGGCGTACACAGACTGGTACGAATTTCCCCATTTGATAGTAATGCAAAACGCCACACTTCTTTCGCTTCGGTATATGTATATCCGCTGGCTGATGATTCTATAGAAATAGATATTAACCCTTCAGAAATTTCTTGGGAAACTATGCGTTCTTCAGGTGCGGGAGGACAGAATGTAAATAAGGTAGAAACTGCGGTTAGATTACGCCACGCTCCTACCGGAATTGTTGTTGAAAATTCTGAAACCCGTTCCCAGCTGGAAAACAAAACTAAGGCTATGCAGCTTTTAAAAAGTCAGTTGTATGAGATCGAACTTCAGAAGCAACAGGCACAGCGCAGGGAGATTGAGGATTCTAAGATGAAAATAGAATGGGGATCACAAATTAGAAATTATGTGATGCATCCTTATAAGTTGGTAAAAGATGTTAGAACTGCAGAAGAGACGGGGAATGTAGATGCCGTAATGAATGGAGAAATTGATATTTTTCTGAAAGCTTTTTTAATGATGATGGGACAACGGCAGGAAGATTGATAAGTTTCTGCCAATATATTTTAGATTTAAAATTTATTGTTTATTTTAAAATAGCCAAAACCAAAAAATAATGATTACCGTTTATCACAATGCCAGATGCAAAAAATCTAGAGAAGGTCTGGAACTTGTAAAAAATTCTGGGAAAGAATATCAAATAAGAGAATACCTAAAAGAGCCACTTTCCGAAGAAGAATTGAGTAAGCTATTGGACAAATTAAGTTTTTATCCAATGCAACTAATTCGTACCAATGAGAAAATTTGGAAAGAAGAATATAAAAACAAAGATCTTAGCGATAAGGAGTTAATCACTGTTATGGTGAAAAACCCTAAGCTTATTGAAAGACCTATTGTAGAAACACCAAACACAGCTGTAGTAGGTAGACCAGGTTCTAAAATTGAAGATATATTGTAATTAAATTTAGTATATCAAACCATCAAAAAAAATGAAAACTCAAAATAAAATAGCAATAATAGGCGCCGCCGGATTTTTAGTTGCAGGCTTTGTTTATTCCCATTTTTACTTGCATAAAAAGAGCAGGAAAGAACTTATTGAAATAGCTCGGGAACTTGCTTATACCTGGAAAAAAGAACTGGAACTGGATTTTGAACAAACAGAGAAACTGGAAGACCTCATTATCGAGTATACTTTAAAGAAGAATGAGATCATAAACGCAACAGCGCTGAGTGAAGATGAAATTATCTTCAAATTAAAATCAATTCAGAAAGCAGAACATAATAAGCTGCAAAAATTAATGACCGATAAGCAGTTTCAGAAATATTTGGAGCTAAATAAAAAAATTAGCCGTAAATCTTAGTTTCTGAATAGCAGCAGCATAAATTCATTTTAACATTTTAAATCTGGTTTTAACGCGAGTTTAACCCAAATCGCATTAAACCATCTTCGTTAATTAAGGTCAAAGAATAAAAAATTTCTATGACCACCAAAATGTTAAGTACGCTCAGTGCAGCGTTTTTTCTTTTTTTTACTTTCAGTAGTTACGCACAATCCTCTAGTAAAACTTATGAAATTTCTGGAAAAGTAATTGATAATGAGCTCAATGTACCGCTTGAATATGCGACCATTTCTATTGTAGATGTTAACGATGCGCAAAATGTTAATGGCGGTGTTACGAATTCCAAGGGTGTTTTTAATATTGAAGTAGACCCCGGCACTTATAATATTATTGTTGAATTTATTTCTTACGAAACCAAACGCTTTAATAATCGCCAGGTTAATTCAAATTTAAACCTGGAAACTATAGAGCTTGGTATTAGCTCAGACAATTTAGATGAAGTTGTGGTGAGAGCCGAAACCACCCAGGTTGACATTAGGCTGGATAAGAAAATATACAATATTGGGAAAGATCTTACTACGGCCGGAGGTACCGTGAGTGATGCCTTAAATAATGTACCATCCATTTCGGTAGATATTGAAGGAGGTATTAGTTTAAGAGGTAATGACAACGTAAGAATCCTTATTAATGGTAAACCTTCAGCTATGGCCGGCTTTGGAAATACCGATGTTTTAAGTCAATTACCTGCTGAGGCTATAGAACGCGTAGAAGTGATTACTTCTCCTTCTGCCCGATATGATGCCGAAGGTACTGCCGGAATCATTAATATTATTCTTAGAAAAAAGGAAACCCTTGGGTTTAATGGCTCCGTTACTGTAAATGGTGGTATTCCCGAAAATGCTAGTATTTCTACTAATTTAAACTACCGTACAGATAAATATAATCTCTTCACCACTACCGGTTACAGATATTCTGAATCCCCGGGTTACGGTTTCTTTGACACCCAATATTTTGAACCACGGGAAGATGTAATTCTTGATAACCTGATGTATGATAGAAATATAGAAGACAGGGATTATGACAGGATCAACCGCGGTTTCAATACCAATGTTGGGATGGAATATTACCTATCTGATATGTCTTCTATTACAGGAGCTATTTTCTATAGAATTGGTGATGATCGCGATGTGACCAATAATATGAATGATTATCTAATGGGAGACACCGAACTTTTAGGTACTAACAGGAGAGAAATTGAAAATGAAGAAGACGAGAGTATTCAATTCTCACTTAATTATGTAAAGAAATTCAATAATGAAGGTCACGAACTTACCGCTGATTTCCAGTTTGAAACTGATACAGAGACTCAGGACGCTTCTATTAATGAATTTACCATATATAATAATACAGAAATAGATGAAATTGATATTCCTTCGGAATCTACACTTACAGACGAAGATCAAAAGGAATATTTGATTCAGGCAGATTACGTATTACCTATTGGAGAGGAATCTCAGTTTGAAGCAGGTTATCGTGGTAATTTTGAAAATGAGGTGACCGATTACAAACTTTTTCAGGAAAATAGCCTTGGGGAGTTTGTACTAAATGAAACCCAGACAAATATTTTTGATTATTCAGAAAATGTTCAGGCTCTTTACACGCAATACGGTACTAAATTCGGAAGTTTTAGTTTTCTTTTAGGATTAAGACTGGAGAATACCAATTTAAAAGGTGAGATTGATTCAGAATTAACAGAAGAGGAATTACAGGAAGAATTCTCTTTCGCAGTAGATACAGATTTTGATAATAATTATCTTGGTTTATTTCCTACCGTAAACCTTATTTATGAACTTGGCAAAGATGAAAACATTACTTTAGGTTATAACCGAAGAATAAACAGGCCAAGAGGATGGTATATAAACCCTTTCCCTTCCAGAAGTAGCCGTAACAATATTTTCCAGGGGAATCCAAACTTAAATCCTGCATTTTCTAATGCATTTGATCTTGGATATTTAAAAAAATGGGAGAAATTCACCTTAACCTCTTCAGTTTACTTCCAAAGAGAAACCGATGCTTTTCAAAGAGTGCAGGAGGAAGTTTTTATTAGCGGACCTTCAGGTCAACAAATAGAAGTAATTAGAAGTATCCCATTTAACCTGGCTACAAACGACAGGATGGGTGGAGAATTAGGTTTTCTTTACAATCCGGCAGATTGGTTAAGACTAAACGGTAGTGTGAATGTATTCCGTTTTAAACTGGACGGTGAATTTAATGGCACCGATTATAGTCAGGACAACTCGAGCTGGTTTGGTAGATTTAGTTCAAAAGTTACTTTACCACTAAAAATAGATTGGCAAACAAACTTATTTTACCGAGGCCCTTCAGACGAAATTCAGGGAACTCAAGAAGGAATTTTAAACGTAGACCTTGCTTTTAGTAAGGAGATCCTAAACGAGAGAGCTACACTTTCTTTAAATGTGAGAGATATTTTTAACGGAAGAAAAAGAAATAGTTCTACCACTACAGAATTCTTTAGCCAGGAAAGTGAATTCCAATGGAGACAGGGACAATCTGTAAATGTTTCTTTTATCTATAGATTTAATCAGCAGAAACGTGAACAACGTCGTAACGATAGTGATCAGGACTTTGAGGAGGGTTTTGAAGGATAATTTATAACACAAATAAACCGGCTTACTTAAGCCGGTTTATTATATATTATTTAAAATTAAAGCATAAAAAAAGGGACATTAACTGTCCCCTTTTTTATGCTTTTTCTTCTTTCGCTTTTTTTCTTGCTGCTTTCTTTTCTTTAAGCAATTCTCCAACAGAACCACCTATCCAATAAGGTAAAATAGCCATTAGGAAAATCATAAGCCAGAATCCCATGGTTAAAATAACCAGGAAAGCCAGAAAACCGAGATATTGATCGAATTCGAACATAATTTCCAAAATTTTTTGATCTGGTCAAATATACTAAGCTTTGCTGGCTTATCACAATTAAATTTTCAGAAATTATAAAACTGCTGATTAAAATCAGGAAAATTAAAGGCTAAATTCTCTCTATTTATTCCTTTAAAACCCCGCTATCTTGTAAATTTGTGTAACAACTAATATAAAAATTATGAATTATAGAATAGAGAAAGATACTATTGGAGAAGTAAAAGTTCCGGCAGATAAACTCTGGGGTGCTCAAACCGAACGTTCAAGGAATAATTTTAAAATTGGACCGGCTGCCAGTATGCCTTTAGAAATAGTTTATGGCTTTGCTTATCTTAAGAAAGCAGCCGCTTATACAAATTGTGAATTGGGGGTTTTACCGGTAGATAAGAGAGATTATATAAGCCAGGTGTGTGATGAAATACTGGAAGGCAAACACGACGACCAATTTCCATTGGTAATTTGGCAAACCGGTAGCGGTACTCAAAGCAATATGAATGTAAACGAAGTAATTGCAAATAGAGCACACCAATTAGCCGGTAATACTTTAGGCGAAGGAGATAAAACACTTCAGCCAAACGACGACGTTAATAAATCGCAATCTTCTAACGATACCTTCCCAACGGGAATGCATATCGCGGCTTATCAAAAAATCACCAAAGTAACGCTTCCAAGTGTGAAGCAACTACGTGATACTTTAAAGAAAAAATCAGAAGAGTTTAAGGAAGTGGTAAAAATTGGCCGTACGCATTTTATGGATGCCACTCCCCTAACCTTAGGCCAGGAGTTTAGCGGTTATGTAGCCCAATTAGACCACGGAATTAAAGCTCTTGAAAGTACGCTTCCGCATCTATCTGAATTAGCGCTTGGTGGAACAGCGGTAGGAACCGGACTTAACACTCCAAAAGGCTACTCTAAAAGAGTATCTGAATTTATTGCCAAATTCACTGAACTACCTTTTGTTTCTGCTGGAAACAAATTCGAAGCACTTGCTGCGCACGATGCTTTTGTGGAAACTCATGGCGCTTTAAAACAATTAGCTGTTTCCCTAAATAAAATTGGAAATGATATTAGAATGCTTTCTTCCGGGCCACGAAGTGGAATTGGCGAAATCAATATCCCGGCTAATGAGCCCGGCTCATCTATTATGCCCGGAAAAGTGAATCCTACACAATGTGAGGCTTTAACTATGGTTTGCGCTCAGGTTATGGGGAACGATGTTGCTATTAGTGTTGGTGGAATGCAAGGCCAATTTGAGCTAAATGTTTTTAAACCGGTTATGGCAGCTAATCTTCTGCAAAGTGCAGAACTTATTGGTGATGCCTGCGTTTCTTTTGATGTTAATTGCGCAAAGGGAATTGAAGCTAATAAACCACGAATCCAGGAACATTTAAATAATTCTTTGATGTTGGTAACTGCTTTAAACACTAAAATTGGTTACTATAAAGCTGCCGAAATTGCCAATAAAGCTCACGAAGATGGAACTACACTGAAAGAAGCTGCGGTTGAATTAGGCCACCTTACCGAAGAACAATTTGATGAGTGGGTGCAACCTAAAGATATGGTGGGAAATATTAAATAATTCCTTCTAAATTGATAAGAACAAAAAAGCCTGTCTAAAATTTTAGACAGGCTTTGTTGTTATTCGTCATCCTGAACTTGTTTCAGGATCTAAGTTGTTATGAATCTAAAAATATTAGAAGCCTAACCAAGTTCCTTTAGACACTAGACTTTTAAATCCGAAGTTTACCACTTACTTTTCATTTTTTTTCTTAGGCTTTTTAGCATAAAACTTCTGAAATCTCCAGTAAGACACAGCTCCCAATAATGCTACTATCGCTACTGCATAGTAAATAAAAGTAGGTGTAATTACTTTATCTCCGCTAGCATAAGAGTGTAATCCGGCCAGGTAAAAGTTTACCCCAAAATAAGTCATCATAATACTGGCAAAAGCTACAATAGCCATAAAATTAAAGAACCATCTACTTCTAAGCCCTGGAACTAAACGCATATGGATAACAAATGCATATACCATAATACTAATTAAAGCCCAGGTTTCTTTTGGGTCCCAGCCCCAGTAGCGTCCCCAGCTTTCGTTGGCCCACTGTCCTCCAAGGAAGTTTCCTATAGTAAGCATCACAAGACCTACCGTTAAAGCCATTTCAGTAATAATGGTGATCTCTTTTATATTGAGGTCCATTTTCTTTTTATTGCTTTCTGTAGTGAAAATCATTAGCAGTAAGGCCACAGCACCAAGGATCATTCCCAGCGTAAAAGGACCATAACTTCCTACAATTACCGACACGTGAATCATTAACCAATAAGAATCCAGTACTGGCTGTAAATTAGCAATAGAAGGATCCATCCAGTTCCAATGTGCGATCATTAGAATCATAGAAGTTACAAAAGCCGTAGAGGCAACAGTTAAGCTACTTTTTCTTCCGAAAGCTAAACCAAAGAACATGGTGGCCCAACCTACATAGATCATAGATTCATAAGCATCACTCCAGGGAGCATGTCCAGAAATATACCACCGGGCAATTAGTCCCAAAGTATGCAGTATAAAAAGCAGTACAATAACACCGCCACTAATCTTCACCAGCCACTTTGTAACACTATTTTCCTTAAAGATCCTAACAATAACAAACACCAACATAAGTAGTCCGGCTGTCATATACATCCAGAATAGGTTCTTAAAAATATCGTATTTGTTATAAGCGATCTCAGCATTGATCTTATCTTCTGAAGGCATCACTTCTTCACCGAATTTCTTCTGAAATCCTTTTATGCTTTCCAGAAATTGATTCGCTTTTGTATAATCTCCGGTTTCACTGGCCTCAGAAAGTGAGGTCATATACAAGGGAAGAATCTGTTTAGTATACACCGAATCCATTCCTTTAAAAACCACGCCTTCATCCTCTAATTCAGGATAAGAAACCCATTTATTATTATCATCTCCCGGAATTGGGAAAATGCGAAGTATTTTGCCCTGAAGCGCACGATACAATAAATTCACTTTTTTATCGGTATTGATAAAATCTTTTTGAAATTTATTGGGAACCGCTGCCTGGTAAGCATCTTCCAGTAATGGTGAGAGTTTATAACTTCCGGTTTCATCAAAGAAACTACTTAGCGTTAAATACTTTTCCCCTTCATCTACACCCAAAACATTATGTAAACTATCATTATGTTTTTCAACATATATAATTGGAACATTGTACCAGATCATTGGATTTTGGGTTAACGAGACCAAAACCTGATCTGAACTTAAACCTTCATATTCATCAGATTTACTTAATTTCCGAAGTAATTCAGAAGAATAAGTATTGGCCGGTTTCATCCTTCCACTGGCATCCTGAATTACCAGTTTACCAAATTTAGCTGCGTGTTCTTCACTTACAGCGTTACTCTTAAGAATAGAATCTACTTCTTTTTTAGCCGATTGGGCGTGTTGGTGATCATCTTCAGGCGCCTGGGCAAACATAGAACCTGCAGCCATAAAGAAAATAAGCACGGTAGTTAACTTTTTCTTTTTGTCTTTTACTTTTTCCAGCATTTCCTTAAGATTTCCAAATCGAGAGCCTTTATCAAAAAGGATAAGCATCAAACCTAAATAAAGTAGAAAATACCCAATGTAGGTAACCCATGTTCCCCAGAAATCGTGGTTTACAGAAAGAATAGTTCCTTTCTCATCTGGCATAAAACTAGCTTGAAAAAACCTAAATCCTTTGTGATCCAGGACGTGGTTCATATAAATTTCATAAGGTCTATTCTCTTTTCCTTCTTCGACTATTTCTACCTTACTTTTAAAAGCCGAATAACTATTTTCTGTACCGGGATATTTGTCAGCTATAAAGTCATTAAGCTTTATCGCAAATGGTAATTCTATTTCTTTACTGCCGTAATCCAGGTAAAATTCGAGTCCAGCAAGTTCTACCTTTTGGGGTTCGCTGGTAATTCCCTGTCCGCCCATTAAGGTGACAGTTTTAGATTCGCCTTCAGAAGAAACCCTTAAAGTTAATGCATCAGATTGGCCGTCGGCTTTTTCCGGGGTTCTCACAATATCGTATTTCCCTTTTACCACCGGTTCAGGAATTACAAATTGCATATTTCCAATATTATATAAAGAGCGAAGCATCAGGTTTTGGGTAGAATCTTTTACTAAATCTCCACGCTTCTGGTCAGCCATTCGCATATAATCTCCCTCAAAAGGAGAATCTATGGTGTATTTCCCACTTGCTTCATTGTAAGTGATATTAATAGCACCTTCGGTGGGCTCGTTCAATGAAAACAAAACATTATGAATATTTTGAACTTCGCCTTCTTTCAAATAATGATCGTGGCGTTCCCCACCTCCTGCTTCAACAATTTTAAGATGATTTATCCCATCTTCAGCGGGTACCAATTCTTCTTTAGCACCGTAAATAAAATTAGTTGCTTCTATAGTAACCGGTTGGCCATTATAGTCGGTATTCAGCACATACTCGTTTTCAGTCTCTGGAGCAAAAAGCACCGGTTCCTGCAAAACCCTACGCCTGGGCTCGCCATCAATTTCACCGTCAATAAAGGTTGTGAGAAAAGTTTTTTGGGAAAGCATAACATTGGTAGTTTCGCCTTCGCGTATTGGCATAACACCCTCATAACTAATATAACGCGTAATGAACGCGCCAACCAGGATTAATACAAAAGATAGGTGGATTAAAAGGGAAGACCATTTTTCGCGTTTATGGAGGTTATAACGCTTAATATTTCCGGCGAAATTAATCACAAAAAACACCATTATAGCCTCAAACCACCAGGTGTTGTAGATTAACACCCTCGCTGTTTCAATACTATACCAACTTTCAATAAATGTTCCGAACGCCATGGCCACGGCAAAGACCACAAACAAGACTGCCATTATACGTGTAGAAAATATGACAGACGCTATTTTATTCTGCATGAAGTAACTCTTTTTACGGCTGCAAATTTAAGGATTTTTAACGGTTTGCGCAGGTAAAAACAAAGACAATCTCCTACACGAATGTTAATTTTATTGCCTGATTATTTTTAATAATTTAGCCGAATGATAGAAATGGTAATTTTAGGCACCGGAAACATAGCTTTTCATTTATTCAATGCCTTTTCTGAGTCGGAAAACATCCGGGTGATCCAGGTTTATAATCACCGGCAGGAAAGCCTGAAATATTTTTCAAATTTTACAGATACCACCACTAATATCAAAAACTTAAAACCTGCTCATTTCTATTTACTTGCTTTAAAAGATGATGTTATTCCTGAAATAGCCGAAAAACTTAAGAGTTATGTTGGTATTATTTTACATACCTCGGGTGCCGTTGGCTTAAATGCATTGGATAGCACAACTAATTTTGGCGTTTTTTATCCATTGCAGACCTTTTCAAAAAATAAGGCAGTAGATTTTTCTAAAATACCGGTTTGCATCGAAGCAAATTCAGCCGAAAATTTAGAAAAAATAAGAAGTCTGGCTTCAAGAATTACAATAGATGTGCGTGAAATTGATTCTGAACAGCGCAAAGCTTTACACGTTGCAGCAGTTTTTGTGAATAATTTCAGTAATCATTTATATTCAATAGGAGCTGAAATTTGTGCAGAGAATAAAATAGACTTCAGCATTTTAAAGCCACTTATAGCAGAAACTGCTTCTAAAATTGAGAGTTTAAATCCACTTGAGGCGCAAACCGGCCCGGCTTTGAGAAATGATCAAAAAACAATTGAAACCCATTTAGCATTTTTATCTAAAAAACATAAGGATATTTACAGTCTTTTAACCCAATCTATTCAAGATTTACATGGAAAAAAATTATAAAGAATACCTAAACCAAATCAACACCTTTGTGTTTGATGTAGATGGTGTACTCACCGATGGCAGCATACAAATTAGCACCGCAGGAGAACTTCTGCGAACTATGAATATTAAAGATGGTTATGCACTTAAAGCAGCAAAAACAGCTGGTTACACGGTTTGCGTTATTTCTGGAGGAAAAAATGAAGGCGTTAGAAAAAGACTAAGAGATCTTGGAATAAACGATATCTATCTGGGTATTCACGATAAAGTGGAACAAATGGATGAGTTCTTTGATATCTATGAGATCAATGCCGAAAATGTACTTTATATGGGAGATGATATTCCAGATTACTACCCAATGAAACTGGTTGGTTTACCGTGCTGCCCCCAGGATGCCGTAGCTGAAGTTAAAGAGATCTCCAAGTACGTTTCTCACAAAAAAGGCGGAAAAGGCTGTGTTCGAGATGTTATAGAGCAAGTGATGAAAGTGCAGGGAAAATGGATGGATAAAGTTTAAATGAACTGGATTCTACTTATTCTCGCCGGTCTTTTTGAAGTTGGTTTTGCATTTTGCCTTGGTAAAACGAAGGTGACCACGGGCAGTAGCTCCAACCTTTGGTTTGCAGGTTTTTTAATTTCACTAAGTATAAGTATGCTTTTGCTTTATAAAGCCACACAAACATTACCAATTGGTACAGCCTATGCCGTTTGGACTGGAATTGGCGCGGTAGGAACCGTGTTGCTAGGAATATTTATTTTTAAAGAACCCGCTAATTTTTGGCGTATTTTCTTTCTTAGTACCCTAATAATTTCTATCGTAGGTTTAAAATTTGTTTCAGAATAATCTAGCATATGATCGCATATATAAGGCTACTAAGGTGGCCGAATCTTATTTTTATAGCCCTAAGCCTAATTCTAATAAAATTTTCATTTTTTGAAGAATTTGGTGCTACAATTACGCTTAACGCGTTCGGCTACGCTTTATTAATTCTGGCGACGCTATGTATCGCGGCTTCAGGTTATGTAATTAATGATATTTATGATATCCAGGCCGATAAAATTAATAAACCCCAAAAGCTGATCGTAGGGAATAAGATTTCAGAGAAAAAATCCAACAACTTGTTTATCACTCTAAATATTATTGGAGTGGCAATAGGTTTTTATTTGGCAAATTTGCTCGGGAGACCTGCCTTTGTAGCGATTTTTATCTTTTCTTCAGCATTACTTTATTTATACGCGAGTTACCTGAAGCAAATTCCGGTTTTAGGGAATATTTTAATAAGTTTCCTCGTAGCTTTTGTAGTGCTATTGCCAGCAGTTTTCGATCTTTTTCCTTCAATTTCCCCGCAAAATAAAAAAATTCAATCTTTATTATTTTCTATTCTACTGGATTATGCTGTGTTTGCATTTTTAGTGAATCTATTGAGAGAAATGGTAAAGGACCAGGAAGATACAAAAGGTGATTACAACGTAGGCATCAAAACCCTGCCTATTGTGCTTGGCCATAGTCGCACTAACAAAATCATTTTTGCGATTGGCATTTTACCTATAGTTGCAATAGTCTATTATATTTATAATTATCTCTTTGAGAATACTTTTCTGGTAATTTACTCGCTACTTTTTATTCTTGCACCCCTCCTCTATTTTCAGGTGCGTATCTGGGAGGCTACGAAGAAAAAAGATTATATGCACTTAAGTTTAATGCTGAAAATTATTTTATTTTTCGGACTCATCTCTATCGGATTTTATCAATTTTTACTCTAATATGTTATGCTGAAAGAACTTTTAAAAAATAAAGAAATCATTCTTGCATCTGGCTCCCCAAGGAGACATCAATTCTTTAAAGACCTGGACATTCCTTTTAAAGCAGATGTAAGACCGGTTAAAGAAGTTCATCCAGATTACCTTCAAAAAGAAGAAATAACCGATTTTTTAGCGCAATTAAAAGCCGAAGCTTTTCAGAAAGAATTAAAAAAAGATCAAATTCTAATTACCAGCGACACCATTGTTTATAATGAAGGAAACGCAATGGGAAAACCGGCAACGGCATCTGAAGCTAAAGAAATGCTTAGATCACTTTCCGGCAAAACCCATAGTGTCTTTACATCGGTTTGTTTTACTACGCACAATCACCAGTCTACAGTAAATTGTGAGACGAAGGTAAGCTTCAAAGAACTTACCAGCGGTGAAATTGATTATTATGTAGAAAACTTTAAACCTTTTGATAAAGCCGGCGGGTATGCCATTCAGGAATGGATTGGCCTTATCGGGATAACTAACCTGGAAGGAAGTTATTTTAATGTGGTTGGTCTTCCCACTCACCTGGTTTATAAAGAACTAATAGATTTAGCTTAAAAGCAAATTGAATTTCATTACTTTTTAAATATCTTTCACTTTGATGATTTTAACCGGACAGGCCGCTGCCGCTGCTTCAGCCGGCGCAAGGATGCTATGATCTGGAGATTTTAAGGTATGGAAACCTTTCTTATCAATTGCATTCAGCAAAACCGATTTTCCATCCTTTTTAGACATCTGGAACTGTTCAGGAGCTAGTTCTACGCAATAATTGCATCCAATACATTTTTGGCGCTGTAAAGTGATGACTACCATTAGGCTTCTACCATTTTATAAAGTTTATCAGAAAGTCTAACCCTAAACGGGACTTTTATAGTGCAGGAATCTCCCTTTATAGCCTTTAGCATGCTGGTCTCATTTACATAAAGTTCCTCTAAATCAATTTCTTTAGCTCCGGTACTTGGCCCGGTTATTAGAAGTTTATCTCCTTTCTTAATATCGTAAGCCTCTATCTTAAATTCCGCGATTCCTGCTTTAGGGAAATAATGAATTCCTTTTCCAACATATATTTTTTTCTGCGTAGCCTGAGATCCGGAGGTTTTACTCCATTCTCCCAGTTTCTGACCTAAATAATAACCGCTCCAGAAACCACGATTATATACCGTTGCCAATCGCTCCATCCAGGCTTCTACTTTTTCTGAAGTAAATGTACCTTCATCAAGAGCATCTATAGCTTCCCGATACACCCTAGTAACTGTAGCTACATACTCGGGAGCACGACCACGGCCTTCAATTTTAAGTATCTGAATACCGGCATCCATAACTTGATCTAGAAAGTCAAGCGTGCAAAGATCTTTAGGTGACATCATATACTTATTATCGATCTCGACCTCAAAACCGGTTTCCTGGTCGATAACTGTATATTTTTTACGGCAATTTTGTTTACACGCACCACGATTTGCCGAAGAATTATCTGAATGCAGACTTAAATAGCATTTTCCCGAAACTGCCATACATAAGGCACCGTGACCAAAAATCTCAACTTTAACCAATTCGCCCGACGGCCCTTTTATCTGGTTTTTTTCAATTTGTTCGGTAATCTTTTTTACCTGGCGCAGACTTAGCTCGCGAGAAAGCACCATAGTTTCGGCGAAAAGACTGTAGAATTTTATCGTCTCAATATTAGTGATGTTAAGTTGGGTAGAAATATGAACAGCCATTCCTTGTTCTCTTGCCGAGGCAATGACGGCCTGGTCTGACGCGATCACAGCCGTGACCCCGGCCTCCTTCGCTTTGTTCAAAAGAGTTTTGATAAGCGAAAGGTCATGGTCGCAAATAATTGTATTAAGAGTAAGATAAGTACTTACATTCTTCGCTTCACACCTACGGGTAATTTCCGGCAGATCTTCCATAGTAAAATTTACAGAAGCTCTTGCCCTCATATTAAGTTGGTCTATTCCAAAATAAACTGAATTTGCTCCATTGTCAAGAGCCGCCTGCAGGGATTCAAAATTTCCCGCGGGAGCCATAAGTTCCATTTTCGTCTTCATTCAAAAATCTAATAAGTGATAATTTTAATAGCTAAATTCAAAAGATATTGCTGCCGAATTAAATCGGCTAAAAACACTGCAAAAAAATTAAAAACCTCATTCCTTCCTCCTGATTAAAATCATATTTTGATAGATTTCGAAATCTTTTTTGATCAGAAAATAAATAGAATAGGTGCAAGCAAAGACATTAGTATCCGCCTTTGGGGAAGCTAAAAAAAGAGGTAATAGCAATTTCCCAAAATATTAGCTATCTCAAAAAGATAGAAAGTGAAAACCGATTACTGAATGCACGAATAAATTCCTGACATAATTTGTGATTGCAAGCCTTGTCGTTAAAACACGACTATCCCGAAAACTAAAAAATTAATTGAAAACTTCATGTTTCTTGCTAACACGAAACATTAAAGTTTGAAGGTCGAGTAAAAATTACAAAATAAACCGACTATAAAATGTTATTTAATTGATTTACTGTATATTAAAAATTACTTATTAAAGTTTATATTTAATGTAAAAAATTAAGGAATTGTTATTTAATTTTTATTGAAAAATGGCTTTTTAGATTACCTTTGTATCAAAATTTAGCCTAAATTATGTACGAAGTTTTTTCATTGTATAGAACTGAAATCTCCTATACGGTAGTAACAGTTTTCGTTTTATTAATTGTTCAGTTTCTTTTAAAGAAAGCTGCGCATAGAGTTGGAAAACGCAGTGAAATAAACTTCACCCGAACTAAATTAATGTTCAAATACATTAATATTCTTATTCTCTTTATTGCTTTTTTCCTATTAGCTATCGCCTGGGGAATGGGGCTTACAGAACTTTCCCTAATATTTTCTTCTGTGTTCGCGGTAATTGGGGTTGCACTTTTTGCTATCTGGTCAATTTTAAGTAATATCACTTCCGGGGTTATTCTTTTCTTTTCATTTCCGTATAAAATTGGTGACAAGATCAAAATACATGACAAAGATCTTCCTATTGAAGCTATTATTGAAGATATAAAGGCTTTTCATTTACATCTCAGGACTTTAGAAGGAGAATTAATTACTTATCCCAACAATCTCATTCTACAAAAAGCAGTCTCTTTGGTAGAAAAAGATGTTTACCTTGATGAGGATAAAAGCAGCCTCTAAGAAATTCTTATTGGAAGATTCATCGAGGATTTAATTAAGAATAATATTTTAATTTGCCACAAGCTCTGGATCATTTAACTTCGATTATCGAGTAAATTCTTATCTTCAGGCGGCTAAAGTTTTTATATTTGGTCATCTTTATTTAATCGCCTTGAGATCTATGCGCAAACTACTTAGTTTCCTTTTCTGTTTTTTTCTGTTGAATTTACACGCACAGAAGCCTGAAAAATTAAACGCTGCTGAAATATTTCAGGAAATAAAAAAACTTAATTTCCTTGGCTCTGTGCTATACATTGGCGCCCATCCAGATGACGAAAATACCCGGCTAATCTCTTATTTTTCGAACGAAAAAAATGCCCGAACTGCTTACCTCTCGCTAACTCGTGGCGATGGTGGACAAAACCTTATAGGGCCTGAATTACGAGAGCAATTAGGTCTAATTAGAACGCAGGAGCTACTTGCAGCAAGACGTATAGATGGTGGGGAACAGTTTTTTACCCGTGCCAACGATTTCGGTTATTCAAAAACTCCAGAGGAAACCCTGGAAATTTGGAATAAAGAAAAAGTACTTAGTGACGTGGTTTGGATCATTAGAAATTTTAAACCTGATGTTATTATCAACCGGTTTGATCATCGTACACCGGGCACCACTCACGGTCACCACACATCTTCTGCCATCCTAAGTCTTGAAGCCTTTGAAGCCGCAGCAAATCCTGATAAATTTACGGAGCAATTAGAATTTACAGAAACATATCAAGCCAAGCGGGCATATTTTAATACTTCCCCCTGGTTCTATGGAGGGCAGGAAGCTTTTGAAGAAGCTAATAAAAACCAATTTGTAAGTTTTGATACCGGAGTTTATTTTCCGCTCCTGGGACTTTCAAATCCCGAAATCTCTTCTTTAAGCCGAAGTCAGCACCAATCTCAGGGTTTTGGCAGCACAGGTTCCCGGGGAAGTCAAATGGAGTACTTAGAGCCAATTAAGGGAGATACCATTCGCTCACAAAAGGTTTTTAAAGGGATTGATACTTCCTGGAGTAAGTTAGAGGGTGGCGCAGAAATTGGCGAAATCCTGACTCAGGTTGAAGAGAATTATAATTTTAAAAATCCCGCCGCTAGTTTACCAAAACTGGTAGAAGCTTATAAATTGATTCGTGAATTACCTAATGAACACTGGCGTGAAGTAAAAACCAAAGAAATTAAGAATATTATCTATTCCAGCTCAGGTTTATTTTTAGAGGCTGTCGCAAATCAAGCTTCGGCTACCGCACGGGATAGCGTTCAGATAAACCTCGAAGCTATTAATCGCAGTGATTTCTCGATTACTTTGAGTTCGGTAGAATTAAGTCCGAATAACGCTAAAATTAATCCAGAAATTAAACTGGGAAATAACGAAAATTGGCAAAATGAGATCACGCTGAAGGTTCCAGAAAATACAGCTTACACCACTCCCTATTGGCTCAAAGAGGCTGCAAATAACGGAATATATAAAGTAGAAGATCAACAATTAAGAGGTCTTCCCGAAACACCTACACTCACTAAAAGCCTTTTTAATCTTGACTTTAATGGAGTTATGCTAAGTTTTGAAAAACCTATAGTCTACAAATACAATGATCCTGTTCTGGGGGAAACTTATCAGCCATTTGAGATTATCCCAGAAGTTTCGCTTTCTTTTGAAGACGAAATGATAATTTTTGAAAACGATGAACCTAAAAACATTTCAGTAAAACTTACTTCAGGAAAGGCAAACGTAAAAGGTGAAGTGAGTCTTTCTGCTGGAGAAGGCTGGATTATTGAACCTAAAAATCATACTTTTCAGCTTCAGCAAAAAGGAAGTACCACAAATCTTTCTTTTGAAGTCACCCCGCCAAAAGAGCAGGATGAAAGCTTTATCATTCCAACAGCAACAATAGACGGCAGGAAATTTTCAGAAGAACTTATTTCTATAGATTACCCTCATATTCCGAAACAAAATCTGGTTGTTCCTGCAAAATTAAAAGTTGCACGCTTAGAGATTCAGAAAAAAGGAGAACTCATTGGCTATATTGAAGGTGCGGGCGATGTTGTTCCCGAAAGTTTGGAACAAATCGGTTATCGTGTAAATAAATTAAATGCTGCGACAATTTCCAGGTCTTCGTTACAAAAATATGATGCCGTTGTACTGGGAATTCGTGCTCTAAATACGGTTGAGGCATTAAAATATAAACAGCAAATACTTTTTGATTACGTAGAGAACGGCGGAAATTTAATTGTGCAATACAATACCAATCGAGGTTTAGTGACCGAAAATATATCACCATTACCGCTGGAATTATCACGGGATCGCGTAACCTATGAAACTGCTGAAGTTAGATTTCTAGCTGAAAAACATCCCGTTTTAAATTCCCCGAACAAAATCACTAAAAAAGATTTTGATAATTGGGTTCAGGAACGCGGACTTTATTTCCCGGATTCGTGGAGTGAAGATTTTACACCAATTCTCTCTATGCACGATAAAAATGAAACTCCCAAAAATGGAAGTTTACTCGTAGCAAAATATGGAGAAGGTTATTTTATTTATACGGGACTCAGCTTTTTTAGGCAGTTTCCTGCGGGCGTTCCGGGTGCTTATAGACTTTTTGCAAATATGATTTCAATAGGAAAAGAATGAAAAAACCCGAAAAATTTACCTGGAGCAGCTCATACACCTTCGTTCTTTTGGCCAATGCGGCTTACATTGTAATCTTTTACTTCATAATGTCCCTATTCTCATAATATGCAATTAATAGACTGGATAATCCTTCTTGGCACACTGGCCTTTATTGTAACCTACGGGGTTTATAAGACCCGAAATAATAAAGGCGCCCAGGATTATATTCGTGGCGGAAGCGAAACCCGTTGGTGGACCATAGGACTTTCTACCATGGCCACACAAGCCAGTGCGATAACCTTTCTTTCTACACCTGGACAGGCCTTTCACGATGGGATGGGCTTTGTGCAGTTCTATTTTGGGCTACCGCTTGCCATGGTAGTAGTTTGTATGTTTTTTATTCCAATCTATAAAAGGCTTAATGTATACACGGCTTACGAATACTTAGAATCACGTTTCGACAGAAAAACGAGAACTTTAACAGCAATCTTATTCTTAATACAGCGAGGTCTTGCCGCCGGGCTTACCATTTTCGCCCCGGCCATAATCTTGTCGGCGGTTTTAGGCTGGAACCTTTCAGGACTTACTGTTCTTATAGGTTCTTTAGTGATTATTTATACCGTTGCCGGGGGTACCAGAGCAGTTAGTGTGACCCATAAACAGCAAATGGCTGTAATTCTTACCGGGATGTTTGCTGCGTTTTTTATTATTTTAAGCTATTTACCCGAAAATATTAATTTTAATAATGCCCTGGAAATCGCGGGTGCCAGTGGTAAAATGAATATTCTCGATTTCTCCTTCGATTTTGAAAACCGTTATACTTTTTGGAGCGGGATTATTGGTGGTGGCTTTTTAGCGCTTTCTTATTTTGGAACAGATCAAAGCCAGGTGCAACGCTATTTAAGCGGAAGATCTGTCAAAGAAAGCAGAATGGGAATGATTATGAACGGAATGCTAAAAGTGCCGTTACAGTTCTTTATTTTGCTGGTTGGTGTCATGGTTTTTGTATTTTATCAATTCAATAATGCGCCATTAAACTTTAATCCCGCCGCGACTGAAACTGTTTTGAATTCAGAATATGGCCGCCAATATGAGGATTTAATGCTAGAGCACGACGCGCTCCAGCAGAAAAAACAAAATCTACATTTACAATTTGCAGAAAACAATGATTTTACCCCTGCAAATAATTCATCTTACCGTGAAAACTTAGCTTCTTTAAATGCTTCAGAAAGAGAAACAAGGCAAAAAGCAAGAGACTTAATCGATGCTTCTGATAAAGACGCCGAAAGCAACGACAAAGATTATGTTTTTATTCATTTTATACTGAATAATCTCCCACGAGGCTTAATTGGCCTATTACTGGCAGTGATCCTTTCTGCTGCAATGTCCTCTACCGCCTCTGAATTAAACGCATTATCTTCTACGACTTCCATAGATCTTTACAAAAGAAGCCGTAAAACAGAACAATCTGATCGACATTACGTAAAAGCTTCCAAGTGGTTTACCTTGCTTTGGGGACTTATAGCCATTGCCTTTGCTAGTTTCGCCAATTTGTTTGACAATCTTATTCAGCTGGTAAATATCATAGGCTCTATTTTCTACGGAAATGTACTGGGTATATTTTTACTCGCCTTTTTTATAAAAATTGTAAATAGTAATTCGGTTTTTATCGCAGCTATAATCACACAAATTATAATCATCATTATTTTTACATTTGATGTGATGCCTTATTTATGGCTTAATCTGGTAGGATGTCTCTTAGTTATCGCTCTCGCATTAATCCTGGAATTAT
This sequence comes from Salegentibacter mishustinae, assembly GCF_002900095.1. Classification (NCBI taxonomy): domain Bacteria; kingdom Pseudomonadati; phylum Bacteroidota; class Flavobacteriia; order Flavobacteriales; family Flavobacteriaceae; genus Salegentibacter; species Salegentibacter mishustinae. The sequence goes on from NZ_LLKN01000002.1 coordinate 1,658,641, forward strand.
TTATAAAAACACCAGAACACAAAATAAAAAAGACATAGCAGATAGTGGAGATTTCGAAAATTATTAGATCAATAAAAACCACAATCTATATGTTAAGACTAAACTCTATTTAAAATGAAAACAATAAAATGGGGCATTCTTGGCCTCGGAAAAATAGCCGGAAAATTCGTAACAGGATTAAAAGATGTAGAAGGAGCTGAACTTTATGCCGTGGCCAGCCGCTCTAAATCTAAAGCGGAAGCTTTTGCAAAAGAGTACAACGCCACCAAATTTTTTTCCAGCTACGAAGCCATGCTGAAGGATGAGGCTCTAGATGTAGTATATATTGCGACACCTCACGTTTTTCATCATCAACAAACATTACTATGTTTAGATCATAAAAAAGCGGTTTTATGTGAAAAACCTTTCGCTATCAATAAAGAGCAGGTAGAAGAAATGATTGCCAAGGCAAAAAAAGAAAACGTGTTTCTTATGGAGGCAATGTGGACACAATTCCTTCCGCATTTTGAATTTGTACTTGACTTAATTGAATCTGAGAAATATGGTAAGATCAAAAACCTGAAAGCAGACTTTGGTTTTCCGGCACCGGTAGACCTGGATAAACGACTTTACAATAAAGACCTGGGTGGCGGCAGTTTGCTGGATATTGGCATCTACCCTATATTTATGGCGATGAGTGCTTTGGGAACACCCGAGAAGATTCATGCAAGTGCTAAGTTTAGCGAAACCGGCATCGATACCGAATGTGATATGATTTTTGAATACACAAACGGTGTAGAAGCAGAGCTAGGAAGTTCTATTGTAAGGCAAACTCCCACTGCGGCTATTATTCAGTTTGAAAAAGCTACCATAACACTAAACACCAGGTTTCATGAGCCTACTAGCGTAAAGATTCAAACTCCGGAAAGTGAAGAAACCAAAGAGTTTAAAGTGAATTCCAATGGATATAATTTTGAAGCTAAACACGTTCAAAAAATGTTGCTGGAAGGTAAAACCGAAAGCACCGAAATGACCTTCGCAAAAAGTTTACAGTTAATTGAGTTGCTGGATAAAGTTAGAGATCAAATTGGTTTAGAATATTAAAATTCCTGGCTCTGCAATTCATATTAGCCGTCCTAGATCTTCGAAAGAAATCGGAGCAAGCTGTGAAATGAGTTCAGGCTGGCAATAAATTTTCAACTAAAAACAAAAAACCTCACAAATCTAAAAGATCTGTGAGGTTTTTTTATATATAAATTCCAGGAAATTAAGCTTCTACTTTTTTAGTAGTTTTCACCTCTTCTCCTTCTTCGCTTTCAACAACAGCTAAATAGCGCTCTGCATCTAAAGCGGCCATACAACCGGTTCCGGCTGCAGTTACTGCCTGGCGATAAATCTTATCCTGCACATCTCCAGAAGCAAAAACTCCCGGGATATTGGTTTTGGTAGATTTTCCTTCGGTCATTAAATACCCGGTATCATCCATTGTTAATTTACCTTTAAAGATATCGGTGTTAGGTTTGTGACCAATCGCTATAAACAATCCGGTGATATCGATTTGCTCTTTCTCACCAGTTTCTTTGTTAAGCATTCTAAGGCCTTCTACCACTTGTTCGCCAATAACTTCATCTACTTCTGTATTATAACGAAGATCTATATTCTTAGTACTTGTAACGCGATGTTGCATGGCTTTAGAAGCACGCATCTGGTCACCACGAACCAACATAGTTACTTTATTACAAATATTAGCCAAATAAGTTGCTTCTTCAGCCGCGGTATCTCCACCACCAACTATGGCAACATCCTGACCTTTATAGAAAAATCCGTCACAAACGGCACAGGCTGAAACTCCACCGCCACGTAAACGTTGTTCACTAGGTAAACCAAGATATTTTGCTGTAGCTCCTGTAGAAATAATAATAGTTTCAGCTTCAACCCATTTAGAATTATCTACACAAGCCTTATGGATTCCACCTACTTTATCGCTAAATTCAACTTCGGTAACCATCCCTATACGTACTTCGGTTCCAAAACGTTCGGCTTGCTTTTGCAAGTCCATCATCATTTTTGGTCCGTCAACACCATCGGCGTAACCAGGAAAGTTATCCACTTCGGTAGTGGTGGTTAATTGCCCGCCAGGTTCAAGCCCGGTATACATTACAGGTTTAAGATCGGCTCTGGATGCATAAATTGCTGCGGTATACCCCGCAGGACCAGACCCTATGATTAAAGTTTTTATTCTTTCTAATTTATCACTCATTTTATCTTGTTTTTCTGTCTTACAAAAGTAGTAACTTTCGTTATAAACTTACATGAATCTTATTAAGATTTACTATTTAGTAATAATTCCTGGGTATAGACTTCATTCCTAAAATAAAAATTACCGGCTTCTCATAATTAACTATACCTTTGTCTTAAAATCTCTATCGGCAAACCGGTAGATTTTTAGGATAAACTTTATATTTCGGGAAGTCCGCAACAATTTTAAAATCTCGATTATCGAGTAAATGGAACTTACTTTATTCAATATACTTGATATTTTAGGAACCATCGCCTTTGCTATCTCTGGTGCATTGGCGGCTATGGACCGCCGTCTTGATCTCTTTGGTATCTTTATTATTAGTTTTGTAACTGCCATTGGTGGCGGTACATTACGAGATACTTTAATTGGCAACACGCCGGTTACCTGGATGGAAAACACCATTTATATTTACCTAATTGGCGTCGTAACCATTCTTGCCATCGTTTTTAGAAATAAGATTAATTACCTTAAAAAATCCCTTTTTCTTTTTGATACCATTGGTTTAGGAATTTTCACCATAACCGGCGTTGAAATAGGGATTAGAAACGATCTTGATCCTATAATTTGTATCGCCCTTGGTGCTATGACGGGTACCTTTGGAGGCGCCATACGTGATATACTTTGTAATGAAATTCCGGTAATTTTTAGAAAGGAAATCTACGCAACCGCTTGCCTCTTCGGCGGACTTGTTTTTGTAATTATGCACGACCTGGGTGTTAACCAGGATATCATTTACCTTACCACCTCGCTAATTGTGATCTCAATTAGGTTACTTGTGGTAAAATATCATATCTCACTCCCCTATTTCTATATTTCTTAGGAAAATAAAAACTAGCTCTTCATTACGAACTCACACTGTAATTAATGCGGAAGTTTCTTCCGAAGTAATCCATATATAAAAGTACCTAAAAGAGATCCTGCAAATACAATTAATATCGGCATAAATCCTGCGCCAATTAAGGTGAATATTGGTCCCGGACAGGCACCTGCAAGCGCCCAACCTAATCCAAAGATAATCCCACCATACATATAACGGCTAAAACTTTTTTCTTTCGGAATAAATGTTATTCGCTGTCCAAAAAAAGATTTCAGGTTTTTACGTTTTATAATTTGAACGCCTATAACTCCTAAAAACAAGGCCGAACCAATAATTCCATACATATGGAAAGACTGGAACTGAAACATTTCATAGATCCTGAACCAGGAAGCGGCTTCAGATTTAAACATTACAATTCCAAAAAATATACCTATCAATAAATATCCTATACTTCTCATAATTTCAATTTAAAATATTAACGGAAATAATAAATGCACCATTACCAAACCACCTATAAAAAAGCCTATAACGGCTATTAAAGAGGGTAATTGCAAATTACTTAATCCAGAAATTGCGTGTCCTGAAGTACAACCCCCGGCATAACGCGCTCCAAAACCAATTAAGATTCCGCCAACTAATAGAATAATTAAAGCTTTAATACCGCCAACGGCTTCCCAGCTGTAAAGTTCAGTTGGAAGATAAGCTTCCCCGGCACTGCTAAAGCCAAGTTCTTCCAGGGTATTAATCGTATCAGGATTAATGGCTACCGAAAGATCGTTACTTAAAAAATTTGCTCCTATAAATCCGCCAATAATAGCGCCGGTTACCACAATAAGATTCCAGCGCTGTGATTTCCAGTCAAAATCAAAAAAATCGGCTTTAGAATCTGCACCGCAAATTGTACACATCGTTCTTAGGTTGGAAGACATTCCAAAACCTTTGCCGATAAAGATGAGTAAAAACATTATTAAAGCTATAAGTGGACCCGATACATACCAGGGCCACGGCTCAAAAATCCATTCCATAGTTCTTATTTTTTTCGAACTGCAAATTAACTAGAATTTTTCCAGCAAGACAGTAACAATTGTTACAGGATGAAGCTATAAAAATAAACCCTGAAATAAATTCAGGGTTTCGTACTAATTTTTATAAATATTCTCTCTAACTAATTAAAATAAGCTTTTAAATTCTCCAGTACTTTTTCTGATAGTCTACGTTGGGTTTCGGCACTCCAGCCTGCACTTTTTTTATGAGAAATAACTCGATCTATTCGTTTTGTATCCTCGGAAAGTGAAGCACCGCCATCACCATCAAAAATAGCAAAGTTACCTTCAGCTTTTATCCAGTTTACAAAAGCTTTTTCTTCAAAAGGAAGCCCTAAGGAGGTATTGATCAAAATTTTTCCTGAACCAAAAGTTTCAAATTCCTGTTCGCCCAGCAATTTGGTATTCTTTGGCAGATGAAGTGTGATGATTTCTGAAGTTTTTAGTAATTCTTCTAAGGATAAATATTGAAGTCCTTTTGCCTCGAATTCCTTCTTTCTACTTCTGCTATAATAATACACATCTGCTCCAAGTGGCAATAATGCTTCTGCTAACAATTGACCAGTAGTACCCAAACCTATAATTCCAATCTTTCTATCGGTGAGTTCCACCGGCATTTTTCGCCACTGGTTTTTACCAAAACCGTGGAGTAATTGAATTAATTCTGAAATTATAAATTCTATCACTCCGGGATCACCGTAGTCAAAAATACCTTTAACGCTAATTCCTTTCTCCCTTGCAAAATCTACGGCCACGTTTGCCGATTCATCATCGTAAAGGCTGCAAGCCATCCCAATGTATTTTAGATGACTGCATTTTTCAATAACACTTTTTGGAATCTGGGTTTTCCATGAAACAATTATAGCTTCCGCCTCTCCAATTCGCTCTAAAAGTTCCTTTTCTGAATCTGGGCTGTCTTTAAAAACCTCTACCTCAGCCTCGCTGTACTTTTGGAGTTCTTCAATAGCCCAGTCTTCCAACTTAGTATGGTCTACGCAAACAATTTTATTGAACTTTACTCCCATTCCGGTAGTATAGTTTCATCATAAACCTGGTTCAATAATATACCATCTTCACGAATTTTTCTGGAAATTTCAAATTCCAGTTCCAGCTTTTTTCTTTCTAATTTTATATTAGGTTCTGTATTTTCAGACATACTTATAAAATTTATAGGTTTAGTATTTTAAATTTGATTAAAAATATTCTATAAAGGAATATTCCCGTGTTTTCGCTCAGGTCTCAGTACTTCTTTATTTTCTAACATACTAAAACCTTTTAATAATTTTCTACGGGTTTCTTTAGGCATAATCACCTCATCTATAAATCCGCGTTGAGCGGCTTCAAAAGGATTAGCAAAAGTTTCTGCATATTCAGCCTCTTTCTCTGCTAACTTAGCTTCGCTGTCTTCGGCTTCTTTAATTTCTTTCCTGAAAATAATTTCACTGGCTCCTTTGGCTCCCATCACTGCAATTTCGGCAGTTGGCCAGGCAAAATTTAGATCGGCGCCAATGTGCTTAGAATTCATCACATCGTAAGCCCCGCCATAGGCTTTTCGGGTAATTACGGTTACTTTTGGTACAGTGGCCTCACTTAGCGCATAAAGTAATTTAGCCCCGTTTAGAATGATCCCGTTCCACTCCTGGTCTGTACCGGGTAAAAAGCCAGGCACATCTACCAATACTAACAACGGAATATTGAAACAATCACAATAACGAGTGAAACGAGCTGCTTTTTTAGAAGAATCTACATCTAAAACCCCCGCCAAACTCATTGGCTGATTGGCAACAATTCCAACACTTCTTCCGCCTAAGCGCGCAAAACCAACAATAATATTATCGGCATAATCTTTATGAATTTCAAAAAATGAATCTTCATCTATTATTCCTCTAATCACCTCGTGCATATCATAAGGTTTCGTAGAGCTATCGGGTACAATACTGTCAAGTTCTTCCCTTATTTCATCTCCTAATTTATATGGAAGTTTTTCCGGTGCCTTTTTGTTGTTCTGGGGCATATAACTCACCAGTTTCTTAATATCTTCAAGGCAGGCGATATCGTTAAAGGATGTGATATGCGTTACCCCAGATTTTGTTGCGTGGGTAGAAGCGCCACCAAGTTCTTCGGAAGTTACTTCCTCGTTAGTCACCGTTTTCACCACGTTAGGCCCGGTTACGAACATATAACTGGTATCCTGAACCATAAGTGTAAAATCTGTCATTGCCGGAGAATAAACAGCTCCCCCGGCACAAGGGCCCATTATCGCTGAAATTTGCGGAATCACCCCAGATGCCTTTACATTTCTATGGAAGATATCGGCATAACCACCAAGCGATTTTACACCTTCCTGAATTCTGGCTCCACCTGAATCGTTTAAACCAATCATTGGCGCTCCAACTTTCACAGCAAGATCCATCACTTTACAAATCTTCTCTGCGTGAGTTTCAGATAAGGAACCGCCAAACACGGTAAAATCCTGGGCAAAAATATAGACCAATTTTCCGTTGATGGTCCCATAACCGGTTACCACACCATCGCCATAAAATTTCTGATCTTCCATTCCAAACCCGGTAGTTCTATGGGTTACCAGAATTCCGATTTCTTCAAAAGAACCTTCATCTAATAAATAATCAATACGTTCGCGGGCGGTAAGTTTCTTTTTTTCGTGCTGTTTAGCTATTCGTTTTTCCCCACCACCAAGGTGCGCCTGCTTAATTTTATCCTGTAACTTTTCTATATTCTGACTCATCAATATTTTTTTTACTCGATCATCGAGATTTAAATACTCCGAGGCAAGCCTCGAAATTCAAAATTTTTCCATTTAATTCCTCGTAGATATGCCTCGAGGTAATTTACTTCAACTTAAAAAGATAGGAACATTAGTTTTGAGGTATACGCAATTGTTGCCCGTCTTCCAGATATTTTTTTAAGGCTACCAAAGCAGCAAGTTTTGCTTCTTCCTGAATTTCATCTTCAAGTTTTTCGGCGGAATAATACTTCTTTACAAAGTGTGTATCAAAGTTTCCGCTTCTAAAAGCTTCGTGTTCAAAAACAAACTTTCCAAAAGGAAGCGTGGTCATTACCCCTTCAACTTCATATTCCTTTATGGCTTTTATCATTAATTGAATTGCTTCTTCACGCGTTTTCCCGTAAGTAATTAATTTCGCCAACATCGGGTCGTAATAAATAGGAACTTCCATCCCTTCTTCAAAACCATTATCTACCCGAATATTTTCTCCCTTAGGAATAGTATATTTTTCAAGCTTTCCAACACTTGGCATAAAATTATCCATAGGATCTTCTGCATAAACCCTAAGTTCTACGGCGTGCCCTTTTATCTTTAAATCCTCCTGAAGCAACTTTAGCTTTTCGCCCCTGGCAATTTTAATTTGCTGTTCTACCAGATCAATCCCAGTTATATATTCGGTTACGGGATGTTCTACCTGCAAACGTGTATTCATTTCAAGAAAATAGAAATTCTTATTTTCATCGAATAAGAATTCTACAGTACCGGCACCAACATAATCACAAGCCTTGGCTACTTTTACCGCAGCTTTTCCCATTTGCTTTCTCAGTTTATCATCAAGAACAACCGAAGGAGCTTCTTCTACCACTTTTTGGTGTCTACGCTGAATACTGCATTCTCTTTCAAACAGGTGAAAATAATTTGCGTGGGTATCTGCTAAAACCTGTATTTCTATATGCCTTGGGGACGACACGTATTTCTCAATAAAAACAGAACCATCACCAAAAGCCGATTCAGCTTCGCTTATGGCACGTTTCATTTGGTCTTCCAGATCCTTCTCTTTTTCAACAATACGCATTCCTTTTCCTCCACCACCGGCAGAAGCTTTTATTAAAATAGGAAAACCGATCTCTTTAGCAATTTTCTTAGCTTTTTCAGGATCGGTAATGGCTTCATCTATTCCGGGAACCATTGGGATATCGTAAGCTTTAACCGCATCTTTTGCTGCAAGTTTACTTCCCATAATTTTAATGGCTTTAGAACCCGGGCCAATCCAGGTAATTCCATTTTTTTCTACATTTTCTGCAAAACCGGCATTTTCACTTAAAAAACCATACCCGGGATGAATCCCGTCTACGCCTAATTCTTTTGCTACTTCGATTATTTTATCGCCTTTAAGATAAGATTCATTAGAAGGCGCTTCTCCAATACAAACCGCCTCGTCGGCAAATTTTACGTGAGGCGCGTTCCTATCGGCTTTAGAGAAAACGGCTACTGTTTTGATTCCCATCTTTTGAATGGTTTTCATTACCCGAAGCGCAATCTCTCCCCTATTGGCTACTAATATTTTTTTCATTTTAATGATTTTGAATTTGGATTCTGTTAATTGAATTATTCCATTTCAATTAACAACTGATTCTTTTCTACCGTTTCCCCTTTTTTGATCGAAACAGATTTAACCACTCCATCTCTGGGAGCAGTTAGCGTGTTCTCCATTTTCATCGCTTCTAAAACGAGCAAGTAATCACCTTCCTGCACTTCAGCACCCTCTTCTACGTTAACTTCCAGGATAAGTCCCGGCATTGGTGCTTTAATGTCATTGATCATTTGTGCACTCCCAATGGAAAGTCCCATTTCTTCAATAAGCAAATCCAGCTCATTAGAAATGGCTACTTTATAAGTATTGGAGTTGATCTTAATATCGTATTGTCGCTGAAGAAAATTTTCGGTAAAAACCTCAGCTTTAAAACTGCGATTTTCCTTTAGCAGGTGGTAATGCTTATCTGCAATTTCCTGGGTATCTAAAGAAGTAATTTGGTCTTTGGTAAATTCAAATTCATAAGAGTCATTAACCTTAACCTTATATTTTTTTTCCATATTTCGTTGTTTTCAAATCTAATTTGAAGCTTGTTTTGTAAATATAGAAAATCGTTTGAAATTAGTTTTAAGATAAATCAGAATTACCGCATATATATTCACAAAAAATTAAAATAAATCGGAATTACATTTCTTATTTTAGGGTTAAACCAAAAAACTAAGAATTATGAAAAGATTATTTATAACAGGATTATTGGTATTTTTCGGACTCACTTTTGGGCATGCTCAAAAATCTGAACTACCCGAAATGGTATCAGCCTATGTTTCGCAACTTTTTCCGAATGAAAAAATTAAAACTGTAAAAGTTGATAAAGGAGACAATTGGGAAACTTATGAAATTAAAATGTCTGGAGGTACCGAACTTAGTTTCGACCAAAATAACCAGCCGACTGAGATAAAGTGTAAAAGCAGAATTCCCGCTTCAGCATTACCACTTAATATTGCAGGTTACGTGACAAAAAACCATCCCAATATTAAAATTGTAGAATATGAAATGGATGAGGAAGGACACGAAGTTGAACTGGAAAATGGAGATGAACTGGAATTTGATCCAGAAGGGAATTTTGTAGAAATGGATTAACAGGTTTTTCCTATTAAAATAAAAAATCCCCGTAGAAATGATTCTACGGGGATTTTTGATTAAATAAGTACCTAAAAATTACTTGTTATTAAATTCTTTAATCGCTTCACTTAGATCATAAACCTTAGTGTTCTTAAATTTATTCTCAAGAATACTGCTTCCGGCTGCAGAGCGATATCCACCGGCACAGTGCACCATAAACGGTTTATCTTCCGGTAACTCATCGGCACGGTCTCTTAGCTCATTTAAAGGAATTGCCTTTGCATTTTCAAAGATTTTACCTTCAGCAATTTCTCCAGCATTTCTAATATCTACAATAGTATATTTATCCTTGTTTTCTTTGAAATCTTTTAGATCAAAGTCATCTGAAGATTTTGAAACTTTTTCAGATAAAGTAAGCACACCTTTCATTTGCTTTTCGTAACCTACTTTTGCGGTTCTTTCCAATAGTTCATCAATTTGATCTACACTATTAACCACCAGGTAAAACTCTTCATTTGGTTTAATGATGGCTCCCAACCAGGTTTCATATTTATCACTTTCTGATCTAGCCATAATATTGATACTGTTTGGCAAATGTCCTTTTTTATAAGCATCTCCATCTCGAGCATCTACTATGGTCTTTCCTTCTTCTGGTGCTGCGTCTACATTAAGTTTTACCGGCACTTCATATTTCGCTTTCTGCACGTTTAGAGCTCCATTTCTATTTAGGTCTACATTGAAACCAAAATAAGCAGGAATAAAAGGCTGATCTTTTAAGATCTCTTCCACAAACTCTTCTTCAGTTTGCTCTTTAAATGCCCAGTTTCCCTGGCGTTCATTTCCCAGTGTACTGGAAGAAGCATCACTCATATTTTTTCCGCAAAGCGAACCTGCACCGTGAGCAGGGTAAATTATAGTATCGTCTGGCAAATCGTTAAATTTGGTTTGCATCGTGTTATACATTTGCTTTGCAAGTTCTACACGTTTTGCCTTCATATTTCCGGCTTTTTCACGTAAATCTGGTCTTCCTACGTTTCCGATAAAAAGGGTATCTCCACTAAACATAGCTGTTTCTCCTTTTTCTTCAGCAATAAATGTTAAACTATCTGGCGAATGACCAGGTGTATGTAAAGCTTTTACACTAACACTTCCTATTTGCACCTCATCCCCTTCATCAAAAGGAGTGTGTGGGTAATCTACCCCAACTTTTTCACTAATATAGATTTTAGCACCTGTTTCTTCCTGAATTTGTAAATGTCCACTTACAAAATCGGCGTGTGGATGCGTCTCAAAAACTGCAACAATCTTTGCGCCGTTATCTTCAGCATATTTATAATACTGCATAGGATTTCGGCTGGGATCTACCACTGCCATTTCTCCATTACTTACAAGGGCATAAGAATAATGCGCTAGAGGTTCGTCTTTAAATTGTTTTATTTTCATTGTATGTCTCTTTTTAATTATTGAGTTGATTTCTGTATGTTCTTCTTTTTAAATGGAAAAGTCATCTGACTTTTAAAATCTTCTGGAAATTTTTCATCTCCTTCAAAACCAAGTTCTATATTTTTTCCTTCCTGCGGGATATATGCCGTACCGAACAAATAATCCCATATACTAAGACTTAAGCCAAAGTTCATCCCGTGCGGTCTGTCCGCCGGAAGCGCTTTAGAATGATGCCAGATATGCATTTTTGGATTATTAATAAGATACCCCAAAATACCGTAATTCCAGCCTAGATTGGCGTGGTTTAAATGTCCAATAAACACTGCAAACATATGAACCACAAAAAATTGCTGTATTCCAAAACCTATCATTGCCAGGGGAATATACTGCACCGATTTATAGATTACAGTTTCCATAAAATGGAACCTAAACTGCGCAGCAAAACCCATTTCTTTAACGCTGTGATGTACTTTATGAAATTCCCAAAGCCAGGGCTGCTTGTGCAATTGTCGATGAACATTCCACTGTATAAAATCTGCGATCACAAACATAATAAGCAACTGCCCCCACACCGGGAAATTTTGTACTTCTATGGCTACAATATTAGTAACTCCAAAAAGGCCCAGAAAATCATTAAATAATTCTACGGCAACGTTGGAGATCGCATTATACCCAACCAGCGAAAACAGGAAAAAATTAAATAAAATATAGAACGTATCCAGCCAGAAGCCCTTCCGAAAAATCTTTTGATCTTTTCTCCAGGGGATCAAAATCTCCAAGCCCCAAACTAATAGCGACAAGCCTATAAGCCAATAAAAATAATTGGTCCAAGACGGATTGCTAATTTCATTTACCAGGTAATTAAAGTACCCAGTAAAAGAATTGGCTATTATGTTAAAGTACTTTTCCAGACTGTTTTAATTTCTTGAGGCAAAAATATAATAATCCTGCACTTCAGGCAGTAACTTTTGTTACAGTTGGTAATTAGCAAATTAATAAAAACTTTAGAGCAAGTTCGCGAAGCATTATCAATGGAAAATATAATTTGATTTCGAGGAAAGCTATGGGGCATTTAATCTCAATTATTGAATAAGTTTTTTTTAGTAGACCTTAACATTCTTAAACGTTGTAGTGTTAGCTTAAGTTAAATACTCAGTTTTTCAGTCATTTCTGCTTAATTTTATTTCAGATTAGAGAACAAAAAAAGACGATTATGAGTAAGATGAAATTGAAATACAAATATGGTTTAGGCGGTGTTGCCATAGGTCACGGCTTTAAACCTATAAGTAATGAACAGGCAGAATCTACATTAAAAGCTGCCTGGGAGGCTGGAGTAAGATACTACGATACTTCCCCATGGTACGGCCTTGGCTTAAGTGAAAGACGTTTTGGACATTTTTTAAGCAGTAAAAAGCGAGAGGATTATGTTCTTTCTACCAAAGTAGGCAGGGTTTTAAAGGCAACTAAAAACATCCCCGAAGTAATGTGGCAGGAGCCATCCCCTTTTGATTATAAATATGACTATTCTGCAGAAGCCGTGAGACGATCGGTTGAAGATAGTTTACAAAGATTAGGAGTAGCTTATTTAGACTATGCTTTTATTCACGATCTTTCTCCAGACCATAATGGAGAATATGAAGAAGGAGTAACCTGGGAAGATCATTTTGAAGTAGCAAAAAATGGCGCTATGCCAGAGCTTGAAAAGATGAAAGAAGAAGGCTTGATTAAAGCCTGGGGACTTGGAGTGAATACGATAGATCCTATTTTAAAAACCCTGGAGGTTGCCAAACCAGATGTATTCCTTTCGGCTATTCAATATTCTTTAGTGCATCATAAAGATGCTTTAAAGCGTTTATTGCCCGCTATTGAAAAAAGTGAAGCTACTTTAATAAATGCCGCTCCTTTTAACGCCGGACTTCTTACAGGCCAAAAACGTTATAATTATGGCGGGGAAATGCCTGAAGATATTAGCGACAGTTATAAAAAGATTTTGAAAATTGCTGAAAAACATAAGGTTAACCTTGTGGCGGCATCCTTACAATTCTCTTTAGCTCCAAAAGCAGCAGATACCGTGCTGGCTGGTGCAAGTAAACCAGAACAGGTTCAGGAAAATGTGAAAGCACTGGAAGAAAAAATTCCGGCAGAATTCTGGTCAGATTTAAAACAGGAAAATTTAATTGAACAAAAAGCTGAAGTACCAGCTTAGATCCCAAACCCACGAATTCACTAAAAAATTTGGTGAATTCGTGGGTTTCAATTTTAAAAATTGAAATTGGTAACAAAATTCAATTGGTTATAATTACTTCGGTTAAATATACTTTCGGCGTTGGTATGGTTTAGATTTTTCCTGTGAACCCATAAGATATCAAAACTCAATCCTTCAAAAAAACCCCTTGCCCGGTAACTTAAGTGACTATTTACCTGGAAGGATTCATCTACATTATATTTATTGAATTCAAAATCATCAACTTTAGCGCCCCTCACTTGTTGCACCTCTACCCCAATATTAAAATTATCTGGAAGGAACCGATATTCGGTTTTGAAAACAAAAACATCAACATTCCCCATTCCTTCCAGCCTGGATCGTGAAATTGAAGTAAAAAAGCGATCTCGTCCTAATTCCTTCGGAAATAAAAACCGTCCCGAATCAAAAGCGTGGGTATAAGCAAAAGCTAATTTTAATCCCGCTTGTTCCCAACCTATTTGCGAGCTTAGTACCTGCCCGTTTTCCCCGGGTTGCACATATCTATTTATGTAAGCCAGATCTTCTGAATAAGAAAAAGGATTTTGATAAACATATTGAATTCCGAAGCTAAAATCAGTAAGCTTATAGTCGACTTCCACCCAAAATGTATTCATTATTTTATCCTGGTAATAATCATAAAAATTAAGCTCAAGATTTTCTTTTTTAAGATTATAATTTATGATCCCTATTCCTGAAGAAGAATAAAAATTATGGTAATTAGCTTTTTCTCCGTTGGGTTGAAATCCGTTATTAAAAAGTCCGTGCGCTTCATCCATAGCAAAGCATTGGGTTGTTGCACGTGGGGAAACCCCATTGAGCCAACCAAGATTAACCTGATGTTTTGAATTAAAATTTAAATGCGCCCAGCCTCCTCTATGCACAAAAGGCATCATACGGCCATCGCTCTTGTTTAAGAGTGGCGTAAACTCGGTCTCAAATTTTCCATATTCTATATATGATTTTCCAAACCTGTAGCGAATAAAAAGCTCTTCAAGTCTATTGAGATCTCTAAAGTTCCCTTTATCCAAAATATTATAAAGCTCATATTCCCATTTGGCATTTTTTCCCGTTACAGCATCTACCCTATCCAAATCGCTTCCAAAGCTTTTATACACAAAACTCCCTTTTACCCCAAGTTGAAAACCATAATAATTTCCGGTAGTAAATCCAACTGCGGCACCTGTTGCATTGCTGTAGTAATCTTTTAGGTCTCGGCTATTTATTGTGTTCATAAAGTAATTTCTAACATTCCCACTAACTGCTGCGTGGTGAAAAATATCCTGCAGGTGAAAACTTTCTTCTTCGGGCTGCTCATTAATTTGAGCATTAAGGCTTAAACTCAACATAAAAACAATTAGAAAAGAAAGTTTATGGAGGTGTTGCAAAACAAAATTTTTAAGGTTCGGGGTGCAAAATTCCTGAATAATAAAGGCAGCTACAGTAACAAGGGTTACTTTTAAAATTTCAGCTTTGTAACATAAGTCACTAACATTCCGAAATCTTCTAATTATTTTCGCCCATGTTTTAACAACCTAAACTTGATCTTCTCTTATAATAGTGAGATTCAAAACTTACATAGCAATTTTATTTACCGTAGTTTTCTTCGGAAAATTTCTGATGCTAGACGCGAAAGTGCTTAATAGTGTTTTGCATTCTGAAGGTATTGCACTGGTAAACCCGTTTTGTAAGAAAAACGATCGGCAAACAGCCGATGATAGTATTTTAAGTCAGGATTCTTCTGTTTTGGTTGTAAGCAGCGATGCAATATGTACTTCTTTCTTTTTTGTTACGAATCCAGAATTCCAGGAAGAAGAGGTTGAAGACAATTTCCACGACTTCAATTATTTGAATCCGGCTATAATTTCTATTTACTTTTCTAAAGATTATCCGCCTCCAAAGGCATTAGTGGCCTAAACATATATAATTCCGGAGATAACTTCGGAACATATTTTTATTCACTAATTCTTAATCAACATGAATTCACAAATTTTAGTGAGTCGTCGCTCTATACAATTATTACGGGTGATGCTTAGCGGGATATTTCTCGTAGCCAGTTTACACCATTTATTCAATATTAAAAAAACCGTAAATAGAATTGACCAGGCCAGTTTTAAAGGACTTGCCTATTTTTTCGGAAACCCTGAATTGCTAGTAATTCTATCTGGCGTGGTTATGCTTATTGCGGGTTTTGCCCTGCTTATAGGTTTCAAAACTCGCTGGACTGCCATAATTCTACTGGCAGTTTTAATTCCCATTACCCTTACTGTGCAGGTAGGACAAATTACAACGCTGGGGCCGCTTTTTAAAAATATTGCAATAGCCGGCGGACTCCTGTTTTTTATCCTCAACGATTTTAAAGATCAACAAACAACAAAAATATAACCGGCTGTTTCAGCCATAAAATTTATAAAAATGAAAAATTCAATTTTAATCTTTACAGCTTTTTTTATGCTGTTTTCAATAACTACAAATGCTCAAAACCACGATCCTGAAAAAAATAATTATGTGGTTTTAACCAAGAAAATTCCGCAGTTACAGCCCATTTTAATTACTGCGGAAGAGCTACAAAAAGAGGATGGACATCATTTTGGTGATTTCCAGGTTATTGTTTGCGGCCAGACCGTAAAAGGCTTAACCGATAAAGAACAAATGCAAAAGTTTATCCAACGAGCCAAAAAAGCCAATGTTGCCATTAAGGCCTGCGGATTTTCCCTCAAAAAATTTGGTGTAGATCCTAAAGCGATTCCATCAGAAATGGAAGTTGTTGAGAATGGAATCCTATATGATTTTCAACTTCAGAAAAAGGGATATTTCAGTATAGAGCTTTAAAAAAAGTATTCTAAATCATATAAAATATCAAGATGATGAAAAAAATAGGAATTCTAATCTTAGTCTTTATGCTGGGCGTTTCAGGTTTTGCTCAAACAAAATCAGGAATTGAGAAGAATAATTATGTAGTATCTACTTCCAAAATTCCACAGTTAGAACCAATAATTCTTACTGCTGAAGCATTAAAACAAGAAGATGGACACAAATTTGGTGATTTTCAGATAATCCTTTATGGACGAAATGTTAAGGAGCTTACAGATAAAGAGAAGATGAAAAACTACGTTGAAAAAGCTAAAGCTGCGGGCGTGGAGATAAAAGTTTGTAAACTCTCTATAAACTTTTTAAAAATTGACATAAAAGATTTACATCCCTACGTAAAGGTAGTAGACCACGCCTTTACACATCTTTTACAATTACAAAAGAATAAGAACTACTACAGTATAGAACTATAAAAGATAATCTATGAAAATTAGTTTAAAGACAGCATTAATCCTGTTTTCAGGCATTGCTACCATTGGTTTATATACCTCTTGCAACAATGCAAATGGTAAAAACCCAGAGAAAAATAAAGATAAAACCACTAAAATCACCATTTTACAAACTGCCGATATTCACGGGCAACTTGATTCTCACCCCGAATTATTTTGGGAAGATGAAGAAATAGTTTTTAAAGAACGTGGTGGCCTGGCGCATATTCAAACCCTCTTTGAAGAAGAACGTGCCAAAAACCCAAATACGGTAATTTTGGATGGTGGCGATCTTATCCAGGGAAGTGGCTATGCCGCTCTTTCGGAAGGAAAAATTTTTCCTGAAATTATAAAGAATATGGATTACGATCTTCTAGTGCCGGGAAATTGGGAAGTAGTCTATGGCAAGAAAGTAATGATGAATGTTCTACAGGGTTTTGAAACTCCTGTAATTGTTCAGAATATGTTTCACCAGGAAGATAATAAAGAGCTTTTCCCTCCCTACTGGACCAAAGAAATTGAAGGTGTAAAACTTGGGTTTATCGGGATAAACGATCCTGATGTTCCTGTAAGGCAAAACCCGATTTTTAGTGAAGGTATTGACTTTAGCGGATTAAACGAGGGCGTAGAAGAACTTATTCTGAAAGTAAAAAAGGAAGAGAAAGTTGACGCGCTGTTTTTGGTAACCCATTTTGGGATTTTTAAGCAGGTAGAATTGGCTAACAATCCAATTGCTAAAGATGTAGATTATATCTTCGGAAACGATACTCACGAACGCGTACGGGAGCCTATTCAAGGGAAATATGCGAAAGTTACCGAACCCGGGGCTTTTGGCTCTTTTGTAGGTAAATTAAATCTTTATTTTAAAAATGGAAAGATTGTAGATGAGGAATATGAGCTGATAGAGGTTGATCCGAAAAAATACCCGGCCAATCCTAAAATTGCTAAACTAGTCGATAATGCAAAGAGACCCTATGAAGAACATTTGGAGACCGTGATTGGTTATACCGAAACGCCACTTTACCGCTATTTAACGGTTGAAAACCCCATGGATAATATGATCACCGATGCTGCCAGATGGAAAACCGGTGCCGATATTTCTATCTCTAATGGATTTCGTTTTGGAAATCCCATAGTTCCCGAAAATGGAAAACCGGCGCCTATAACCCGGGCTAATTTATGGAATTTGCTCCCGGTGAATGAAAAAGTAAAAACCGGAAAGGCTACCGGAAAACAGATAAAAGACTGGCTGGAAAGTGAGATGCACAATGCCTTCGCCCAAACTCCAACCGAGCGTTTTGGCGGCTGGATGGTTAGATTTTCTGGAATGGAAGTAGATTTTAATTCTCAGAATAAAAAAGGAGAACGAATAAAATCTGTTACGGTAAATGGCGAGAAAATCCAGGAGGATGAGTATTATACCATTTCTGCCTGTGTGCGGCCCGGAGACCCAATTGATAATCTTTGCCGAATGCCGAACGTTAAAAATGTTGAGGTACAAGACTATACTATTCACGAGGTAGTGGAAGAATACCTACAAAAACATTCCCCGGTTTCACCGACCCTGGATGGGCGTTCTTATTGCGAATATTTAGGTGAAAAATCTTTTTCTACGGTTCCCGGAACCGATTATGAATTCCACTAGATAAAACAAACCTCACAAGTGAAGAAAATAGCTTGTGAGGTTTTTTATAAATCACGGCTTTGTAGCTACAAAACGAATTACCGCTGCTTTGCCATTATGGTATTTCCCTTCAGAAAGTTCTATTAATTTATCTTCAAATTCCTCGAATTTAAATCCGTTAAAACTGGTTTGTAATTCTTCTTTTGAAAACAACATTTCAGCATTCTTAGGACCACCAGATTTTGGATTTTCTTTCTGAACATCTATCTGCGCTTTACTAAAAGCTTCAAAAATAATAGTTCCCCCAGGCTTTAATAGATTTCTAAATTCGGCAAAATAGCTGTGTTTATCCTCCGGTGAAAAATGAGCGAAAATTAAAGCTATAGCATCAAACTGTTCCGTTTTATAATCCATATCGGGCAATTTCCCAACCTGGTAATCAATTTCTACACCTTCTGAATTTGCCAACTTAAGGGCTTTATCCCTGCCTTCTTTACTAATGTCAAAAGCAGAAACCCTCCAGCCTTTTTTAGCCGCGTAAACTGCATTTCGGCCTTCTCCTTCTGCCGGGAACAAAATTTCTCCAAGCTGTATTTCATCAAGTTTCTCTTTGAAATACTTATTCGGAGCTTTTCCGTAAACATAATCCGGCTCGGCGTAGCGTTCATCCCAAAACTCTTTCATAAAATTTCTATTTTTTCCTGAAGCAACAAAACGTAAAATTCTGAATAGCTCCCGTTGGGGTTGTCTGATCTATGTTTTTACTTTCCACAAGATTAAATTTGGCTTCAAGTAAATTTTCAAGATCTTCTTTATCATATTGCTTAACCGTACGGCCGCTACATTTTGTAGGTCCATTCTTTGAAAAAGTTGCAATAATTACAAAGCCACCAGGAATAACCGAATTTTCCAGTGTACGAACATAGTTTTCAATTTGCTGATCTTCAGTCAAAAAATGAAATGCTGCTCTATCGTGCCAAAGATGATATGTTTGGGTTGCTTCAAAGCTTGAAACATCAGCATTTATCCAGGTTATTTTTTCGGCTTCGGCACCCAATCGGGCTTCAGCTTTTTCCAAAGCTTCTTTAGAAATATCCAGAACCGAAATATCGCGATAACCTTCTTTCATTAAAAAATCTACAAGATTAGAATCTCCCCCACCAATGTCTATAATCTTAGAGGTATAAGGCAATTCTAGTTGGTCAATAAAATTTAATGAAATCTCAGGTTTTTCCTGATACCAACTTGTTTCAGGATAAGATTTCTTTGCATATACTTCTTCCCAATGGGCTTTCATCTCTTTCATAATCAAATTATTTTTCTTCAAAATTCCACCAATACTTTTGCGAAAATTGCTCTCCTATAATATAAGTTTCTCCAATTTTAGGAGCAACTACCCTTTGTTGCTGCAATTCTGCTTCTGCCATTAAGCGTTTAATAGGTTCGTTCCAGGGATGCACAGAGAGTACAAATTTTCCCCAGTGCACCGGAAATAAGATTTCGGCATTTAAGTCTTTAGCAGCCTGTACTGTTTCTTCAGGAAGCATATGTATTTGTGGCCAATATTTCCCATACTGTCCGCATTCTAAGAATACAAGGTCGAATTTCTTAAATTGCTTCCCTATTTTTTTAAACTCGGAACTATAACCAGAGTCACTCCCAATATATATCTTATAATCTTCCCACTCTAGAGCAAAAGAAGACCATAAACTAGTATCTCTTTTAAATCCCCTACCCGAAAAATGTCGTGCAGGTAAGGCAGAGATTTTAAGGTCTTTATATATTTCTAAACTTTGATGCCAGTTTAATTCCGTAATTATTTTAGCATTTATTCCCCAATGTTCCAAATGCGCACCTACGCCTAAAGAAGTAATTATTTTTGAAATTTTAGGCCTTAATTGTTTTAAAAACTTATAGTCCAGGTGGTCGTAATGATCGTAGGTAAGAATTAGTAAATCTATATCTGGAAAGTCTTCTGCCTTATATAAATCTGTACCTGAAAAAGATTTTCCGAAAATCTTAAACGGGGACGCAAACCCGCTAAACACAGGATCTACTAAAATTTTATAGCCATTAAAACTTAATAAATAAGAGGAATGACCAAACCAAATTACGGCGGGTTCGTTTGAAGTAAAATCCTTTAAATTGGCTTTTTTATGCGGAATTTTCTCTGAAGGGCGAACACTCTTTGGCCTCTTAAGCATTTGGTTTAAGATTTTGGCTATAGACGCATCTTCAGTTTGCAGGACGGTAGGTTCTATATTCTGAAACTTAGCATCTCGCGTATTTTCGGCCTCCTTTATCCGTTTTAATCTTTCACCTGAAGGTTCTTTTCCAAATCTTTTAAAGAGCATTTTTTGAATTTATTCCATTTATAAAATTCAGTATTTTCCTATTTACAACTTACTCATATTTTTTCTCATTTTTCTCTAAAACCTTAATCATATTAAAAGAACGCATTAAATGAAAAAGCCCGGGTAAAATTATAAATCCACCAATAAGAAGCATGATGGCCAAATTGCTAATCGTAGCCTCTGGAGCCAGGTTTGCCAACAAACTTACTTCTTCGGTTGCTGTAATAATTATATAAGGAAAATGAGCGTAAAGTGCTGCAAACAGGACTAAAATTACCTGGAAAACCGCTAAATATCTACTGGCTATTCGGTATTCCTTCTTAATGAATTTCCACAATGGAAATAATAAGATGCCAGAAAATGCTACACAAGCCAGTGAAACCGGATTATGTATAAAATCTTCGGCAAATTTTATATCGCTGAAATATCCAAAACTGATTAAAATAAATCCGAGCACTACCAAAACGGTAGTGAAGAATGCCGAGTTTCTAGCGTAGTGCTTTCGGGCTTTACCTTCGGCTTCGCCAATTAGAAGCGTAGATGCTAAAAATGCACAAAGAGCGGCGTAAAATAAACCAACCAACAGGCTAAAAATATTGAGCCAGTGTTGCATAAAGAGATCATAAAAGCCGTAGTTTTCATAATCTTCGGTAATAATAATTTTACCGCCAATAAGCGCCCCAAAAGACATTCCCAAAAAAACTGGGGTAACAAAACTTCCAATTCTAAAAAGCCAGTTATACCAAAATTGAGACTTATCTACCACCGCATCATAATGCCTAAAAACAAAAGCGACACCTCGCAGGGTAATACCCAGCAAGACTAAAGTTAAAGGAATATGTAAGTAAATTATAATGATATTAAAGTAAGCAGGAAAAGCCACCCACAAAATTACAAGCATAATAATAAGCCAGATATGGTTTGCTTCCCAAATGGGACCCATTACCCTATAAATTGTATCCCTGGTATGTTCCTTATTTTTTGCAGAAGAAAACAATTCTACAATTCCGGCGCCAAAATCGGCACCACCGAGTAACACATATAAAAGCAATGAAAACAGCAGAAAAAATAAAACTATATACAACATAACTAATCTTTGCTTTTATTCTTCATATTAATAGGATTGTTTTTTCGTGCTCTTTCACGGTTATAAGATTCCTGAGAGGAATTTTCGTTAGATCCGTCCTCGTTGGGTTCTTGATTAAGAGATTTTATCTGTCGGTTCATTAACCAGGTAACGGTTATTCCCAGCACCGTATATAAAAACAGGTAGAAAAAGAAACTATACTTCATTCCAGGCATAGGAGTTACGGCATCTTCGGTGCGCATTATCTGGTGAATTATCCAGGGTTGGCGTCCAACTTCAGTAACTACCCAACCTGCTTCTATAGCTACAAAACCAAGGGGTGCAACAACTATAAATAACAGCCAATAATACTTATTATTAAGCCATTTTTTCTTCTTTAAACTGATAAAATAAATAAGCCCGGCAAACATCAATAATGTTCCGATCCCTACCATAATTTGAAAGGCATAATGCACAATAGCAACCGGTGGAAGTTCATCATCTGGGAAATCATTTAATCCTTTTACTTCGGCATCAAAATCACCAAAAGCAAGAAAAGATAAAGCCTTGGGAATTTCAATTTTATTGGTTACCGTTCGGTTTTCTTCATCTACAATTCCTCCAATATAGAGCGGAGCGCCTTTTTCGGTCTCGTAATGCGCTTCCATAGCAGCCAATTTTACCGGTTGACGTTCGGCTACATCTTTAGCCGAAAGATCACCGCTTATTGGCTGCAAAAATGCTGCAACTGCACCGAAAATGATTGCTATCTTAAAAGCTTTAGTATGTAATTCTACATTTCTTTTCCGGAAAATTTGAAAAGCGTGAATTCCTGCAACTCCAAAACTGGTAGCTACGAAGGCAGCTAAGGTCATATGCAAAGCTTGTGTAAACCAGGCAGGATTCAGTAAGGCTGCCACAGGATCTATATTGGTAAACTCGCCATTAATATAATCGAATCCAGAGGGAGCGTTCATCCAGCCATTTGCTGAAACTACCAGTATTCCTGAAGCTACTCCAGAAATACCTATGATAACCCCGGTAAACCAATGAAATTTTTCCGGGAGTTTTTTCCAGCCGTAGAGGTAAAATCCTAGCGCGATGGCTTCCACAAAAAATGCAGCACCTTCCAATGAGAAAGGCATTCCAATTATTGGTCCTGCATGTTTCATAAATTCGGGCCAAAGCATTCCCAGTTCAAAAGAAAGAGCAGTACCTGAAACTGCACCGGTAACAAAAAAAATAGCCACTCCTTTTAGCCAGGCCATACTTAATCTTTTATAAACAGGATTTCGTGTTTTTAACCATTTATGGTGCGCTACCACCATAAAAAAAGGCATTACCATACCAATACAGGCAAAAATAATGTGGAAGCCTAAAGTAAAGGCCATTTGTAGGCGAGCATAATCTAAATTCTCCATCAACTTCTAGTTTATTGATTTTAAATCCGTTAAATAGGGACTTTTCAATATAATTTTCAACGAATAAATTTAGGGAAAAATCTACCGGTGTTCTGCCGGTAATCACGATAATTTGGATACTTTAAACATAATTGTTCTTCTTCGTAATTTGATTTATACCTAAAAAGTAAAACTAACAAGAGCACGATACCAAGCTTATAAAACGAATTAAAATACAAAGCCAGAAAAAAGAGGGCAAAGAGGATTCCTGAATAAATGGGATGCCTAACATATTTATAAACTCCAGAAGTAATTAAAGTGGCGTTATTCTTCGGTTTAGGGAAAGGTGACAAATTGGTGTTTAGTTGCAAAAGCGCTGTAAATATAAATAAGAATCCCAACCCACTTAAAACCAAAAAAACCGGCTGAAAAACGTCTAGCCGGTTAAATTTTAATGTATCAATTTCAATAATAAAAGCAATAAAAAGTACAAGTTGTATCCCAACAAAAATGTAATTTTTATAATGCATTTATTTCAGTTTTAATCTATTCTAATAGTAATCTGTTTTATGAAATTTCGGCCCAAATAATATACACACCCATTAGCAGGACGAACCAACCAAAACCTTTTTTCAGTTTTTTACCGTCTATAAATTTATTGAGATAGATACCTACAAACATTCCTACCATAGAAAGTCCGGTGAAGATGGCTAAAAATATCCAGTCTATATTCATATTCTGAACATCCCCAATAAAACCTATAAGCGATTTAATTGCAATAATTAACAAAGATGTGGCCACAGCTTTTTTCATTGGGAGTTTGGCCAGAAGTACAAGAGCTGGAATAATTAAAAATCCTCCCCCGGCACCAACAATCCCGGTTAAGACACCTACTACGATTCCTTCAATAATGATTAATGGGTAGTTATAACTTATTTTTTCTGAATCTGCTTTTTTCTTACCATTTTCCCTAATCATTGAGACCGAAGCCAGAATCATGATAATCGCAAAAAACAGCATAATCCCGATGTTTTTCGTGATTTCAAAGCCACCAATACTAAAAAGAGATTCGGGAATGGCGGGCACCATATATTTTCGAGTAGCATAAACAGCTATAAAAGCCGGAATAGAAAACACGATAGCGGTTCTAAAATCTACCAGTTTCTTCTGCATATTTTTAAACGCACCTACCAAAGCAGAAGCACCAACTACAAAAAGAGAATAAGCCGTAGCTGTTACAGGATTAATTGCCAGTAAATAAACAAGCACGGGAACCGTTAATATAGAACCACCGCCTCCAATAAGGCCTAAGACAACTCCAATAATTAATGCTCCAAAGTAACCCAGTATTTCCAGTATTTCCATATCTAAATTTTATTTCGGTGCAAAAGTACTTGCAATATGGGGCTCTTACAGTAACAAGGGTTACATAGGTTTAAAGTGCCATAACTTCTATGCTGTTGCGTTGTAGTTTTATTTTTCCATCCAGTTCCAGTTTTTTAAGCAACCTTGAAATTACCACCCGCGAAGTATGTAAATCGTATGCAATTTGCTGGTGTGTCACGGCAATCACTTCATTTTGATTGATCTTCGCTTTATCTTCAAGGTATTTCATTAAACGCTGATCCATATTCATAAAGGCAATGGTATCTATGGTATCCAGCATTTCGGTAAGACGGGCCTGGTAACTGGCAAATACAAAATCTCGCCAGGATTTATATTTCGAGGTCCATTCCTCCATTTTTTCAATAGGGATCATCACTAACTTTGTGTCTCGCTCTGCCACGGCCCTAATTTCACTTTTGGTTTGGCCAAGACAACAGGAAAGAGTCATTGCACAGGTATCGCCACGTTCCAGGAAATACAATAAGAGTTCATCTCCATCCTTATCCTCACGCATAATTTTAATAGCGCCTTCAATTAGTAAAGGCATCATTTTCACATAATCGCCAATCTCAATAATTTTTTCGCCCTGCGCTTTAAACTGAAGTTGGCCTACCTTGTTTATCTCTTCAATAAGTTCATCTTCAAAAATAAAACCGTAGGCTTCTTTTAATTCCTGTAACATATAATATTGCTGTGCTATTTATTAATTCTGAAAACATTTTTTCAGAAACTAAAATTAGTATTTAAATTGAAATTGATCGTGTTTTTAGCCGAAAGTCTATCCCGGCAACACATAAAAATAAATAGAAAGGTAATGACAAAAGGTCCCGAAAAGCACGAAAATGTGGAAAATAGCATGGTTAAATTTCACTTTATCAAAACTAAATAACACGGCACCAATTGTATACGAAATTCCGCCGGCAAACAACCACCACAAACCTTCTGAACTTAAATTATTGTACAAAGGTTTAATGGCAAAAACAATGATCCAGCCCATAAGTACATACATAATAGTAGACAGGGTTTGGTATCTCCCGGTAAAGAAAAGTTTAAGAAAAATCCCGGTAAGTGCAATACCCCAAACCACTCCAAAAATCGTCCAGCCAACCCAACCGTCTAATGTTACAAGTGCAAAAGGCGTATAGCTTCCTGCAATAAGAACATAAATTGAAGCGTGGTCCAGAATATTAAGTTTATAACGCAAACTTTTATTGGTGGCACTATGGTAAAAAGTTGAAGCCGCATATAACAAGATCATACTTGCGCCAAAAATGCTAAAACTTACAAGGTGTACCGTTTCGCCAAGTTCGTTCGCCCTTAATATTAGCAAAACGAGACCCAAAATGCTTAAAATTAAACCAAACCCGTGGGAGAGCACATTTAATTTTTCTTCCAGCTCATCGTATTTTTGGTGAGGTACGTTTTTCACAGTGCTTTAATTGAATCTATAAAATTAAAAATATTCAGGCTTAAACGGAATATTTTAAACGCCCAATTTTTATTATTTTCGGGCTTTCACACCGGCACAAATTCTTAACCGATTCTTATGAAAATTCTGCATACTGCCGATTGGCATATTGGTAAAAAACTGCATAAACATAGTTTACAACCCGATTTTGACCTTTTTATAGATTGGCTTTGCAATTGTATTTCGGAAAATGAAGTAAAGGTTTTATTGGTGTCGGGAGATGTTTTTGATCTTGCAAATCCTTCTTCGGAAGCAAGGCAGCAATATTTTAAAGCTTTGATGAAACTGAAGCGACTAGACTGCAAGATAATTCTAACCGGTGGTAATCACGATTCTCCTACTATGCTTAATGCCCCACAGGAAGTATTACGCGAATTAGATATTCATATTATTGGCGGTTTACCAAACGAACTTTCAGAATGTATTGTTCCTATTAAAAATGATAAAAATGAAAACGAAATTCTTGTCGCCGCTCTCCCCTATCTTCGGGATGCCGATTTAAGAACTGCCAGCCAGGGAAATTCCTACGAAGACCGGCTGGAAGCTTTGCGAAAAGGAATTCAGCAAACATTTTTAGATACCGCTGAAATTTGTAAATCTCAATTCCCTGAAATTCCAACGATCGCTATGGGGCATCTTTTTGCTGCCGGCGCAGAAACCTCAGAAAGTGAACGCGACATTCAAATTGGCAACCAGGCAGCTTTTAATGCGCTTCAGTTTGGAGATTATTATAATTATATCGCACTTGGCCACATTCACAAACCACAAAGGGTAAATGCAGCTACTCCTACTTTTTACAGCGGCTCCCCTATTCCACTTTCATTTAGTGAGCGTACTAATAAAAACCGTATTCTTCTATTGGATACAGAGACCGGTTGGGAACCAAAAAGTATAGAAATTCCGAGTTTTAGAGAATTATTGAAAATTACTGGAACTCTGGAAAAACTTCAGCAAAAATTAATGGAGCTCCAGGCTCGGGAAGGACTGGCTTCTTTAATTGAAATTGAAATGCAAGAAGATAATTTTGACGCTAATAAAATCTATGAACTGGATCAGTTAGTCGATAATTTTAAAGTTGAAGGTTACGAGATTGTAAAGCATCGCGCCAGTTTTGAAAATAAGATTAGTGGTAGCGGCGAACTCTATGAGGAAAAACAACAATTGGAAGATCTGCAACCTTTAGATGTTTTTCAAAAATTGGTAGATAAGCAGGAAGAAGATGAGGAAACCCGCAAGGAATTAATGAGCGCTTTTAATGAAATTCTTGAAGAAGTGCATCAATCTAAAAAAGCTTAAATAATGAAGATTCTAAGCATAGCCTTTAAAAATATTAATTCCCTAAAAGGTGAAAATTTTATAGATTTTGAAGCAGCTCCGTTTTCGGGAAATACACTTTTTGCCATCACCGGGCCCACTGGAAGTGGTAAGAGTAGCATCCTTGATGTGATCTCACTCGCGCTTTTTAATCAGGTGCCAAGGCTGGGGAAAATCAGTAAAAAAGAAATTAGGGAAAAAGGAGCCATTCTTACCCGAAACCAAAAGGAAGCTTACGCCAAAGTAACTTTTGAGACCGGTTCGGGTCGCTACACTTCTTCCTGGAGTATTGAGGTGAATCGAAATGGAAATCTCAACGATTATAATATGGAGATTGCGAATCTTCAGGATAACTCGTTACTAGATCTTAAAAAATCTGAAGTTCCGGGGAAAAATGAAGAATTGATCGGTTTAAATTACGATCAGTTTATTAAATCGGTTTTACTGGCCCAGGGCGATTTTGCTAAATTTCTCTCGGCTAAAAAGGAAGAACGCGGCGAATTACTGGAAAAAATTACCGGTACCGGCATCTATCGGCAGTTAGGCATTATGGCTTTTGAACGTTTTAAAGCCGAAACTAAAGAAATTGAATCCCAGCAAAACGAAATAAAACTTTTTGAATCGTATTTGCTTTCTAAAGAAGATCTTGACACTTTCAAAAAAGATCTAGAAGAAAAAACTACTCAAACGGAAAGTTTGCAGAAGGATTTGAAGCTGATTGAAAAACAGCTGGACTTAAAGGAGAACATTAAAAAGCAGGAAAAAGAAATAAGCGGTTTACAGGAAGAAGAATCAAAACTGAATCAACAGCTTAAAGCATTTGAAGCCGAATATGGTGAAGCTCTTAACCAACACGAGAAACTGCAACCTATTGCTGAAGACTTACAATCCTGGAACAGATTTCAGCAGGAATTACAAAGTTTAAAAGAAAACCTGGGAAAGACCTCGGAAAAAATTGAAGCGAATAAAGAGAATACCTCCGGTTTTATTCAGCGTGTAAAAGGTTTTGTTCAGGAAGATGTTAGTGCGGAAAATTTAAAAGAAAAATTAAATCTTTTTACCGAAAAAATAGTCAGGCTTCAGGATGAGAAAACTTCCCTGGGACGTGATTATAAAAGTAAGCTACAATTATTCAAAACCGAAATTCGTGAATTAAAACTGAAATTTCCGGAGAATGATCTACAAACCGGAAAGAAATTACTGGAAGAATTTCAAGCTGAACAACTTCAGCAGAAACAGCAACTCGAAATTGATTTAAAAGAAGTTGATTTAGAAAAACTGATTTCGGAAAAAGCCCGTTTAAAAAACGACCTGGAAAAAGCGCGTGAAGCGAGACAGTTTTCAGAAAAAAAACTCCAGCTAGAAGAAAATAGTAACAAACTTACTAAAGACATTCAGGCGTATCAACCGGAACTGGAAGCTCTCCCAAAAGTTATTGAAAAGGAAGAAAACCTACTTATTTCCTTAAAAAAGGATTTAGAGATACTTCAGCTTAAAAAGGAAAATCAGCTAAAAACCGCGAAGTTAGAAGAACTTAGAAACTCGCTAAAAATAGGAGAGGCCTGCCCCCTTTGTGGTTCTAAAGAGCATCCTTATTCTGAACATCTTCCCGAATTTGAAGATAAGCTGGAAGTAAAGATTTCAGCAAAAAATAATGAACTAGAGGAGCAAAACAAAAAACTTATCCAGGCGCAATTAAAATTCGCACATTTAGAAGAATCGCTAAAAAAAGCTAAAAAGGATTTAACTGAGATTGAAAACCAGGTTTCGGAGAACAAGAAATTATTCAGTGAAAAATATCCTGATTTCAATTTAGCTGAAAAGATAAATTGGGAAACGTATATCGCAAAAATAAATACAAAAATTGAAAGCCTTGACGCATTTGAAACTACGCAACAAAAATTGAGTGCGATAGCCACTGGATTGCCAATTCTGGAAGAATTAGATCAAATTCTGCAACAAGGCAAATTACTACAGCAGCAACTTCAAGCAAGTTATTCAGGAAATAATATTGTGCAAGACAGCCGGGAATTACTGGATAAATGGAATGCTTTAATTCACGAAAAGAATTACTTAAAAGAAAACGAAAAAGAGCAAAAGGAGCAATTAAGTCAGCAATCAAAAAGATATGATAAACTGTTGGAAAAGCTTCAACCTGAAATTATAAAACAAGGTTTTGAATCTATTGAAAAAGCGTTCAGCGCACTCTTGCCGGGGAATAAATTCCTGGAGTTAAAAGACAAAAAAGATAATATTTTAAAACAAAAAAGTATTGCATCTACTGGAATTTCCACCTTACAAAAACAGCTCAAACAGTTTAAAGAAAATGAAAGCCAACGTACTGCTGAAGATTTAGCCACAGAACAATCAAAAAAACAGGGAGAATTTGAGCAGGCAAAGTCTACTTGCGAAGAATTGCGAAGAAAACTGGAAAATAACAACGAGTATCTCTCCCGACTAAAGCAACTGGAAAAACAAATTGCTGAAAAAGAAAAACAGAGCAAACGCTGGCGACTTTTAAATACGCTAATTGGCGACAGGCAGGGGAAAAAATTTAATGATTTTGCTCAAGATCTTACCCTTTCGCAATTAATTCACCTGGCAAATGTGAGGTTGAAAGACCTTAGCGAACGTTATAAAATAGACAAAGCAAACGAAGATGAAGACGACGGCCTGGTTACTATAGACGAAGATATGGGCGGGCAAAGAAGATCGGTTAAAACACTTTCTGGCGGCGAGACCTTTCTTTTAAGTTTGTCACTGGCACTGGCCTTATCTGATCTCGCTTCAAGAAATGTTGAAATTAACAGCTTATTTATCGATGAAGGATTTGGGACTTTAGATCCTGAAACTTTGGATCAAACTCTGGACACTTTAGAAAAATTACAGGCAGAATCTGGTAAAACCATTGGAATTATAAGCCACGTTGCTTCATTAAAAGAACGTATCGCTACTCAAATTCAATTAACCCGAAATGGGCAGGGTTATAGTAGTTTGACGGTGAAGTTGTGAGTTGTGAGTTGTGAGTTGTGAGTTGTGAGTTGTGAGTTGTGAGTTGTGAGTGAAAATAAAAATTTTAAATCACTTCTTTAGTCAGGACCTCAACGGTGCAACCTAATTTTGGAAGAATAAGTCGCATTTTTCTATTTCCAACTTCACGAATAATAGCCTCGTGGTCTTTAAAAACTCCATTTTTGATGCTTATTTTATCTCCCTGGTTTAGGTGATCTACTTTAGCATCGTCAACTTTTTCACCATCAAGCCATTCCTGGATGACTTCAATTTCTTCATTTCGTACTATTGCCGGCTTCCCCAGCCAGAATAAATACCGAACTACTCCCGGCACATCAAAAACCCGGTTGCGATTCTTTTCTTCCAGCTTTATAAAAACATAGGATTTAAAAAGAGGAGTTTTTAGTTTTTTCTTGCGGTCTTTCCACTGTTTGATTTCAGTAATTAAAGGACAATAAACCTCTACCCCCATTTGTTCCAAACTTTCGGCTACTCTTTTTTCAGTTCTTGGTTTGGTGTATAAAACGTACCACGACATAATTAAGATTTATCTGCAAGTATTACGTCCAGGAGTTCTAACTCCATCTCTTCGCAGTAGGGTAATGTTGAAGAAATTTAGATTGATTTGCTAATTAGTTACTCAAAAATACAAAGATTTTTAGGAATTATTATAACGATAGCTTATAAGAAAACTCGATTAATCGATGAACTACTGAAGGCTAATTTATTAGGAATAATCCCAAATTCAATAATTTCAAAAGAGAAGCAAACATTATAGAAAAAATTTCTATTCTAAACTACAGGTTTCTGAGTCCAGCTCAAACTGTACGGTAAAATGCTCAAAATTGTAAGCTTCAAGAGTATTCAATACTTCTGCTTTTAGCCTTTTATACTCTTCGAATTTATTTACATTTTCAAGCTTTACATGGGCCGTAAAAACGTGGTGCTCTCCTTCCTGCGACCAAATATGTACGTGGTGGGAAGAAGCTACTCCCCGGATGTTTTCAATTTTATTTTTTATTTCCTTTAAATTAATATCTGCCGGAGTACCCTGCAAGAAAATAAATAGCGTCTCTTTTAATCTTTTAAATACATTGTAAAGAATATATAACGTAATGGCCAGCGATAAAGCAGGATCCAGGTAATGGATGTCCTTAAACTGAAGAACAATCGAAACCACCAAGACGGCTACCCAACCCAAAACATCTTCCATAAGATGCCAGGAAACCACTTTTTCGTTAAGGGTTTTACCGCCACTCAATTTCCAGGCAGCATAAGCATTCACAGCTACTCCTATTATCGCGAAGATCATCATTCCCTGCGCATCAGAATGTTCAGGATTCATTAACCTTCCAACGGCTTCATAAATCACATATATAGAACCGCCAATAAGTACAAGACTATTAATTAGTGCTCCTAATAGTGAAAACCTTCTGTAACCAAAGGAAAATTTTGAATCGCTTTTTTGCTGTGCTTTTTGATCCAGGTACCAGGAAGTACCCAGGGAAAGGCTATCTCCCAGGTCGTGTACAGCATCAGAAATTATAGCAATGCTATTGACATAAATTCCACCAATAAATTCAAGAATCGTAAATCCAAAATTCAAGAAAAAAGCCAGTTTAAGGTTTTTTCCCGAAGAGTGATGATGATGATGATCGTGACCCATAATTTATACTAAAAGTCCATTATCTTTTCCTTTCGAAATTAGTCATTTTTTTGGCTATGGCTAAATCTTCATGCTAATACACCGCAAACTATAATTTCTGAAGGCGGCAATCACACTATTATTTTTGCTTAAAATTTCGTATATTAGAATGAATATCAAAACTTTATAGCTGTGAAAAATTTAAAAACCCTAATTCTTTTTTTAGTGGGTGTACTTGTTAGCTATACACCCCTAAGCGCAACGACAATTCTACAAAATACCTCTCAAGATTATGTAGAATATAAAGGTGAAGTAATTAACTCGAATAGCGAGGATATAATTATGAACGCCCATATCTCGGTAAATGAAACCAATATTTCTACGGTTACTAATTCCGAGGGAAAATTTTCTCTAAAAGTCCCAACAGGTATAAGACCTGCTACGGTAAACATTTCATATTTAGGTTACCAGAGTAAAAATTTACCGCTGAGTTATTTTAAACCAGAGGGTACTTTAATTTACCTGGACCCTGTGATGGAAGAACTTTCTGAAGTAAAAGTATATGAAGCAGGCGATGCTCGAGGTTTGGTACGGGCAATATTAGATAATCGTGGTGATAACTATATTGACGATCCCACCCAAATGACTGCTTTTTATAGAGAGAGCATTACTAAAGGTAATAGAAACGTTTCCTTAAGCGAAGCCGTAGTAAAAATCCATAAAAAACCTTATAGTCATTACGGAGAGGAAGATATAGAATTGATTAAAGCACGTAAGACGGCAGATTATGATCGTTTGGATACCCTGGCACTTAAATTACGTGGTGGGCCATTTAACACGCTCTTTATTGATGTCATGAAATATCCTGACTATTTATTTTATGAAGAGAACTTAGACAATTATGAATTCAATTTTGAAGAGCCAACCCGAATTGACAATCGTTATCTATATGTGGTAAGCTTTAAGGATTTGAATAAAGAAATGCCCTGGTTTTTTGGAAAACTTTACATAGATGCCGAAACCCAAAGCCTGGTAAGAGCAAAATTAAATATGAATGTAGATAACAGGCGCGCAGCTACCAATATGTTTGTAAATAAAAAACCAGGAGGAACAAAGGTATACCCTATTGAAGTAATGTATGATATTGACTATCATCAACAAGACGGCAAATGGTATTTTGGATATTCCAACGCCAAACTTCTCTTTGTAGTGAACTGGAAAAAGAAACTGTTTAATTCGAGGTACCAGGTAAATTCTGAAATGGCCGTAACCAACTGGCAGCTTGAAACCGAAGACCGGATTAAGAAAAATGAAAATTTCCTGAATAAAAGGGTTGTTATGGGAGATGATATATCTGGTTTCACCGATCTACAATTCTGGGGAAGCAATAATATTATAGAACCCGATAAGTCTATACAGAACGCCATAGATAAAATTCAAAGAAATATCCAGTAAAGAATTAATCATATAAATTGCAGAAGGTTGTTTGAATTGTTTTTCAAGCAACCTTTTTTTGACTGTATAAATAAATCAACGAGTTATAGATCGCAAATTAGCCGACTTAAAGTTTTTTTTGCAAATATCCTTACTGACTTTCAACAAGTTAAAATTGCCAGAAATTAAGCATCTAAATAATATGATTTTCGTTTTGATAATAGCAAATAAGCACTTTAATTTGCAACTCAATTTTAGGCAGTTTCTATTGTTTTCTTACAGTTTAACAGGAAAAGCCAGAAACTTAAATAAAACGAATTCTGAAAGCTAAAATTGAATTATGAATCGGGATGTGGCGCAGTCTGGTAGCGTATACGCCTGGGGGGCGTGGGGTCGCAGGTTCAAATCCTGTCATCCCGACAAAAAGCCACTGGTTATCAGTGGCTTTCATTTTTTTAGACATTTTTCGGACAGAATTTCTCTTATCCTTCTCAATTCTTTAAAACATATTGCACGATACTTCCAAAAAAGGGTTTTTAAAACGAATTGTAAAAACTCTAGACTCTATAGAGTTTCGCAAATCCTTTCCAAATAACTCGGTTTCCATCTTTTCGCATTAACAAACTTCTGTTAAACAGGCTAAATTTTTGTATTTCAGATACTTGTATGATTATTATAAAAGAGATTATCGTATATTTCTAGTTAGTAGGGTATTTTTCTTCTCCCCCAGTTTAATTAGTGATATATGAAAATAATTTCCGCTATAGTACTGGTTTGTAATTTTTCTGGCTTCAACTTTTCCCAGGATCAAATTCCTGCTATCAAAAAAGAGCCTGGAACCTTTAAGCGTATCCTGAAAACTGCGCCTGCTACTACTCTTACTAAAATTCACCAATCCTTAGTCCATTACAATTCTCACAATGGTTTATCAATTGTTCATCTCCCAACAGGCAGAGCGATGATCAACTCTTTTAAATCCTTTATCTGGTGTATTGCTTTGCTCCTATGCACGAACGGATTTGCCCAGAGTTCTTTGGTTAAAAAAAACGATAAACCTGTAGTTGAAATAAGTGTTCACCAAAACCTTTCTTCAGATGAAGTTCTGGCTTTGAGTAGAACTTATCAGGGTAAGGCATTGTGGTTTAAAGAAATGCCACATTTTAATAGAGATAGTACTGTTTATTATTTTGATAAAGCTGCATTACTATTGCAAAATAGCAAACCGCTACAATATAAGCGTTTGGCTGAATTATACCGCGATATTACAGACAGAGCAAATAGGTCTCATAACTTTAATATAGTAGATTCCCTGGCTCCCATAGGTTGGGCTTATTACGAAAAAATCCCTGAAAACAATAAAGATAAGGTTTTGGGTTATGAGCTATTGATCAATTGGGCTTTGATAAAAATTATAAGAGGAGAGCCAAAACCGGGCCTCGAGCTTTTTGTAAAAGCTCTGGATTTGCTTAAAGATGATAAACGGCCTGAAATTCAGCTTAAAATATTGAAAGATAAGGGTAGGTTCTACTATCAATATGGTTTGCCCGAGGAAGAAGAAATAGCAATTCAATATATAAAGAAGAGTATTATTGGTTATGAGAATTCAGATTACCCTGAAAAGCAAGAGGCTCTAGTCACTGCCTATAAGGTTCTGACATATTATTATGAAGAATCAAATCCAGATTCGACTGACTATTATATGAACCAATTTCAGGAACTATTGCCTCAAATTACAAATCCCTTTCATCATACCTGGTATTATTACTCAATGGGTAATCATCTAATCAATAGGAAAAAATATGAAGAAGCAAAATCCTACCTGATTGAAACTATACAAGTGCTAGAGAAATATAACTTAACCACGATTGATATTTATCAATTTGCACATTCTCGTATAGGGGATATTGCCAGGGAAGAAGGCAGATATGATGAAGCAATTTCGTATTACGAAAAAGCCAGGAATTCCTCAATTGCCATTAATACCAAGGCAAATACCGCATATTTTATTCAGAAATTATTCAATGTTTATGAACTGAAAGAAGATTATAAGACTGCTCTTAATTATTACAAAGAATGGTCAGAGGCCAATAATATCATAGAAGTAGAAAGAAACGAAAGGAGCCTTCGGGAAAGTGAATTACAGGTAAATGTTCTAAAACAAGATAAAGAGCTTGCTGCTAATCAACAAAAACAAACTATTTATACGGTTGCCTTAATTATTGGTGCCTTATTGCTCGCCCTATTGTATCGTAATTATAGACTTAAACAAAGTAGCAATCAAAAGCTAAGAGCATTAAATGGAGAGTTGGCCGAAAAAAATATTTTACTTGACCAACGCAATGCTGAAAACGAACTGCTCCTTAAAGAGATACATCATCGTGTTAAGAACAATTTAGAAATGGTAAAAAGCCTGATTGCATTACAGTCGGCTCAAATAGATGATCCCGCAACTAAAGATGCCATGATCGCCAGCCAAAACAGGGTACAATCGATGGGCATTATTCATCAAAAATTATATCAAGGTACCAATCTGGGAAGTATTGAAATGAAGGATTACTTCCTCAACCTGGGCGAAGGCATTCTCGACAGCTTTAATGCAGAAGATCGAGTAAAAATTGAATGCGCTATGGATAACCTGGAACTGGATATTGATACTGCCGTTCCCATTGGTCTTATTGTGAATGAGCTGCTCACTAATGCCCTTAAGTATGCATTTCCAAAACAGCAACAAGGCGTTATTAATATAAGTCTGGAAAAAAGTAGTAATCAAAATTTGAGACTGGAGGTGACCGATAATGGTGTAGGGAAAACTGCAGGCCTTGCTCCCAGAGGCACCGGTTTTGGATCACAATTGGTACAATTACTTACCCTGCAACTAAATGGGAAGATGAGAGAACACAATGATAAGGGAACTCATATTGAATTTGACTTTATGATCCAAAAAAGCGCATAGTGAGCTAAAGCATCACAAAATTAGTTGTGCCAGCCGAGATGTTTATTTTTGCAAAATATTCTTTTCAATTTATTGAATTGAGATAAAAAGTTACCGGAATAATTACTTTATGTAAAGAGGTTTAGGACACATAAGGAAACCAGCTAATATTTTTTATTTGATCTCAATTTTAAAGATAAGCTAGATGGTATTGAAACTTCCAGGATAAGTTAGAAACAGGGTATGCCGACCATATAATCCACTTTTCTACCCCAGACTATTAACTTATCAAAAATCTTAAAAATAAAGGATAACTATATTTAGATCATACAATTACCCTTTTCTAAATCTCAAGATATAA
Organism: Salegentibacter mishustinae; assembly: GCF_002900095.1. Taxonomy (NCBI): domain Bacteria; kingdom Pseudomonadati; phylum Bacteroidota; class Flavobacteriia; order Flavobacteriales; family Flavobacteriaceae; genus Salegentibacter; species Salegentibacter mishustinae. The sequence continues at coordinate 1,695,164 of NZ_LLKN01000002.1, forward strand.
GAACTATCACTTTTATGAGAGCTGTTCTTGAGCTTTCTGTTTATATTTTATAAAGTCTATACTCTATAAAATGAATTATAAATAAACTTTGTTCACTCCTTTTGAATTTCGAGAACGAAGCTTAGTGAATAATTCCAATTGAGGCCAAGTATGTTTTAAATCTAAGCCTCCGAATTACCTTCAAGGCCTGGAATATCCTTCATAACTCCGTTTTCAGATTTACCCAGAACAATAACTTCTTTACTTTCTTTATATTCCTCTATTGCCAGAAGCAGTTGTTCTTTGGTATCCCTACGGATTTTTATTCCAGTTCTCTGATTTTTATTACGGACTTCAATATAATATCCGTCACGCAGATCTTTAGGTTTTGTGGAAGGTCTTCCCATATCTAATTTTTAAATATAAAATAGTGAATTAATCTTAATATTTTTCTATTTCCCTAAAATAATAATAACAGGCTAAATAAAAAGCGAAGAGTGAAGTTCTTCTCTATTTTTTTTTAATTACTCTCATAATTAACATACACTCCTGCTAGTATTTTAATTTTAAGGCTATTCAGTTACCAATCATAAGCTCAAAACCAGCAAATTAAAAATTTAGTTCTTATTTAGTTTGACAACTTAGTGAATGTTAGTTAGTTTTAAAAGCCCCGCCCTCTAGAATATTTTAGCTTTCCCGATGATGAAGTATAAAAAACTACTATTCTTTAAGTTAATTCATACCCCGGGTATTAAAAAAGATTCAGATAATTTTTATATTATCTATCCTGAAAATCTAATTTGGCTAAAGTATTAAAGGCAGAAATAACAGCTCCCTCCATATAACCTGCAAATTCAACTGCAGTTTCTGTTCCAGAGAAGTATAATTTTTTATTAAGGTAGCTCTGTTGCAAGAGTGGGTGGCCATTATTTTGATGCGGTCTTTGAACTAATTGTTTTCCTCCCGACACAAATTCATCTACCCAAATTTTATCTTTATAACTTATTGGTGTGAATGTTTCCTTTCCCAATAATTCTTCTAAATGTTGCAATACAAGTTTTTCTCTTTCTTCCGGGGAATAACTTATGGCGCCAGAATTTAAAAAGCCTGTAAAGCCAAATTTATTTTGTTCAAAATTAGTATGGTCGTACATTTCTGCAACGATTCCGCAGTGACTGTAAAGCATTCCCGAGTATCCAGAATTCCTCCAAAAAGGTTCTTCATATTCCAGGACAAACTTTATACTACCTGCCATCCAGGTTTGAACTTCTGGTAAAATTTTTGAGACATCGGCCGGCAAATTAGGCCTAAATTTTATAAGAGAACCGGCTAGCTCAGGCGGTAGACACAAGATAACTTTATCTGCAATTTGATTTTCTTTATTGGCAATTTCTATTGATAATTGATTGCCAACCTCTGTGATGGAAGTAACTTTTGAATTAAGGCTAAGGCTTTCAAAAGGTAGTTTCTTACTCAAGGTATTAATCAAGATTTGGGTGCCACCTACTATTCTGTAAGATGGATTATCAGATTCTGGAACAAAAAATTCCTGCGGTGGCTCGAACGATTTGGTTTGAAACAATGATTTACCTTTAGAAAATTGCGGATATTTTTTCAATCCTAATTCTTCTATCAAAGAGTTTAGGTTTGGATGCATCTCTGAAAACCAGGTTGCCCCCAACTCCATAGGCGTTCCCAGGTTACCTTTAACTGTTTGTATTCTTCCGCCTATTCGTGATGAAGCTTCAAGTACAGTGGTTTTTATATTTTGTTGTGATAATTTATAAGCTAAGGTAAGTCCGCTTAAACCTCCACCTATAATTATTATTTTCTCATTAGAATCCATTTAAAACTTCTTATTAATTCTTAGTCAGCTTAGAAAATACTTTCAGCAATTTGAGGTAAATTTCTTATTTAATAATAAAAAAACCACCGGAAAACCGGTGGTTTAGTACTATTCTATTTAGAGAATAATTACTCTAATCTAGCTTTAAGCTCTGCAGCTTTTTCTTGTTCACCTAATTGGTTGTAGATGTTTATAGCTGTTCTTATCACATTCTCATTTTCTGGATCTGATTCAATCACTTTTTCAAGGTAAGGAACTGCTTGCTCATAAATCTCTTTACGTTCTTCTTCAAGCTCTTCGTAACGCTTGTTATCTTCCTTACTCATTCCAAGCCCATTCATCTCGTCAATTATAGCACGCTCTTTTGCAAGGATAGCAACTACAATGTTCATTCTTGCATTTGTCATTTCAGGATCAATCTCAAGCGCTTGCTTATAATATTCAATGGCTTTTTCATTATCCCCTAATTCAGCAGCGGTAACGCCAAGATTATAGTATACGTTAGGATCGTTAGGATTTTTCTTTACCATTTCCTGCATAAGCTCATTGTACTTTTCTTTATTACCCATTCTGTAATAAACATCAGCTTCAGCTTGTAATAATGCAATATTGTCAGGATTTTCAGCTTTTGCGTCTTTAATCGCATCAATTGCCTTCTCATCTTCACCTTCCTGGATATAGATTAAAGCAATGTTTTTAGCGATCTCTCCCTTTTTAGAAGGAATTTTACGCTCCTGAGGGTTTTCATATTCCCCAGTTTTAAGCATAATATCTCTCTGTTCTTTAGTACTCATTATCTCTTCCTCACCAGTTTCTACATTGGTGGCAAGATATTCTACACCAGAACCATCATAACCTAATTCCTTTAGATCTTTATAGTATTCTAAAGCTGTAGTATAGTCCTGTCCATTTAAAGAGTTAGCAGCAGCATAATATAAATAAAGAGTATCCTGCTTATTTAATTGGTAACTGTAGTACAACTTATCTGAAGCACTCTCGAAATCTTCAGTATTTTGATCGTTGATAGCACTCTGAACCAAGGCATTTCTAACCTGTTCAAAACCCTGAACGGCTTCTTCTTCATTGCCTAACTCCTGAGCTTTCTGAAAAGCTTCAGCTGCGATTTCAAGGTCTTCAAGAGAAGCTTTCTCACCACTTCCTAAATAAGCTTGTCCTTTATAAAGATAGAATCTTTCTGTCCACTTTTCATTAGCCTCAGAAAGCATAGATTCAGCAGTTTGTAATTCAGTTTTGGCTTCTGCATAGTTGCCATCTTCTACGGCATCACCCGCATCTCTAATTTCACTTTTTTGTGCAACGGCAGCCACCGATAAAAATGACAACGCTACAGTAAAAATAGCTACAGTAAAAATATTAGTTTTCATCTTGTTTTGGTTTTTATTTAGTTATTCTTCACTATCGTCTACAATAGTTGTGCCATTTGGATTTTCTTCAGCATCTTCAGTCTTTTCCGGGTCTTCCATAAGCTCTACATCGTCTTCATCATGAAGCACTTTTGCAACAGCAGCAATAGCATCATTCCCTTTAAGATTGATCAATCTAACTCCCTGGGTTGCACGCCCCATAACTCTAAGATTAGAGACCTCCATTCTTATTACAATACCAGATTTATTGATGATCATTATATCCTCATCGTCTGATACATTTTTAATTGCAACAAGACTTCCGGTTTTTTCGGTGATGGATATTGTTTTGACACCTTTTCCGCCACGGTTAGTAATTCTATAGTCTTCAAGACTGGATCTTTTTCCGTATCCATTTTCAGAAACTACAAGTATATCTGAATTGAAATCTTCAACAGAGATCATTCCTACCACTTCATCTTTATCATCGGCAAGTGTAATTCCTCTTACCCCTGAAGCATTTCTTCCCATTGGCCTGGTTTTTCCTTCTTCAAACCTAATAGCCTTACCACTTCTTACAGCAAGCATTACCTGGCTATCACCATTGGTTAACTTTGCCTCTAGCAATTCATCGTCTTCCTTAATAGTAATAGCATTTATACCATTAGTTCTGGGTCTTGAATATTGCTCTAAAGAAGTTTTCTTTACCTGGCCTTTTTTGGTAGCCATAATCACATAATGCTTATTAATGTACTCTTCATCCTTAAGATCCTGAGTACATATAAATGCTTTTACGCGATCGTCTGGGTCTATATTGATAAGATTTTGAATAGCTCTACCTTTAGAAGCTTTACTACCCTCCGGAATTTCGTAAACCCTCATCCAGAAACATTTTCCTTTTTGAGTAAAAAATAACATATACTGGTGATTGGTTCCAGAGAATAAATACTCTAAGAAATCTTCATTTCTTGTATTAGAACCTTTTTGGCCAACTCCTCCCCTATTTTGCGTTTTATATTCGTTTAAGGAAGTCCTTTTAATATATCCGGCGTGAGAGATTGTAATTACCACACGTTCGTCTGGGATCATATCTTCTATACTAAGATCGCCACCAGAATATTCTATGGTAGAACGTCTTTCGTCGCCGTACTTTTCTTTAATTTCAAGAAGTTCGTCCTTAATAACCTGCATTCTGCGCTCTTTGCGCGCCAAAATGTCTTTCAGGTCTTCTATCGTGGCCATTATTTCATCGTACTCTGCGCGAAGTTTGTCCTGCTCCAGTCCTGTAAGTTGACGCAAACGCATCTCTACGATCGCCTTTGCCTGAACTTCGGTAAGCTCGAAACGCTCTATTAATTTGTTTCGCGCTTCTTCTGCATTGCTGGAAGAACGAATTAAGGCAATAACTTCATCTATATTATCTGAAGCGATAATTAATCCTTCAAGGATATGAGCTCTATCTTCAGCCTTCTTTAGTTCATATTCTGTTCTCCTTACAACAACTTCGTGCCTATGCTCAATAAAATGATAAATAATATCTTTTAAATTCAGCATCTCTGGCCTACCATTTACAAGTGCAATATTATTTACACTAAAAGAAGTTTGTAATGCAGTATGTTTATAAAGCGTATTTAATACGATATTTGGAATAGCATCTCGTTTCAATTGGTAAACGATACGCATCCCGTTTCTATCAGATTCATCTCTAATGAGACTAATACCCTCAATTTTCTTTTCATTCACAAGATCGGCAGTTTTCTTGATCATGTCTGCCTTATTTACCTGGTAAGGAATCTCGGTAACTACTATAAACTCTTTTCCGTTAATTTCTTCTAATGAAGATTTGGCACGCATAACAATACGACCTCTTCCGGTTTTAAAAGCTTCACGCACTCCGTCGTAACCGTAAATTATTCCTCCTGTGGGAAAATCTGGAGCTTTAATATGCTCCATTAACTCTTCAACCTCTATGTCGTGATTATCTATATAAGCAACGGTTCCGTCTATTACTTCAGAAATATTATGAGGCGCCATATTGGTAGCCATACCAACCGCAATACCACTAGCTCCATTTACAAGAAGGTTGGGAATACGTGTTGGAAGCACTACAGGCTCGTTTAAGGAATCATCAAAATTTAATTGAGTATCTACCGTTTCCTTGTCAATATCAGCAAGCATATCTTCACTGATTTTACGCATTCTGGCTTCGGTATAACGCATTGCCGCTGGGCTATCTCCATCTACAGATCCAAAGTTACCCTGGCCGTCTACAAGCATATACCTCATACTCCAGTGTTGAGCCATTCTCACCATAGTATCATAAACCGAAGAATCTCCGTGAGGGTGAAACTTACCTAATACTTCCCCAACAATCCTGGCAGATTTTTTATAAGAGCGATTAGAAAGTACTCCAAGTTCATACATTCCATATAAAACCCGGCGATGCACCGGTTTTAAACCATCACGAACATCTGGTAAAGCACGTGACACAATGACCGACATTGAATAATCAATGTAGGCCGATTTCATTTCATCTTCAATATTTATAGGAATAAGCTTTTCTCCTTCAGCCATATTGTAAAGTTTATTTTAGTTCTAAAATCTAACGTGCCAATTTACGTATTTTATAGATGTTGAAGCCCTGTTTGGCGTATTGTTTAATCAGATTTTATTAACAAATATTTAGTGTGCTATCGTTAATAAGTTCCTTATTTTACCCTTTGATTATTGAAAGTAATTTTGTCAATTAGCTAATATCATAGGATTAGGTACAATTTTTGAAAGTTAAGTACTGAATAAATCATAGAGAGAAAGGAAGATAAAGATGGATGATAATTTTTCCCCTAGAGTAAAAGATGTAATCGCATATAGCAAAGAGGAAGCATTGCGTTTAGGCCACGATTTTATTGGTACTGAACACCTTATGCTTGGTTTGCTGCGAGATGGAGATGGCAAGGCTATAGATATTTTAAACGCCTTAGATATAGATTTAAGTCACTTGAGACGTAAAGTAGAAATACTTAGCCCTGCAAATCCCGAATCTACTGCGGTTTCTAACGAGAAAAGGAATTTACACCTTACTCGACAGGCAGAACGCGCTTTAAAAACAACTTTTTTAGAAGCTAAGCTTTTTCAAAGTTCTAATATAAACACAGCTCATTTACTGCTTTGCATTTTAAGAAATGAGAATGACCCTACTACTAAACTACTTAATAAACTTAAAGTAGACTACGATGGGGTTAAAGATCAGTTCAAATATATGATTGCTAGCGATGAAACCGATTTTCAGGATAGCCCAACGGCTGAATCTTTTTCTGATGATGACGGCAATACAGATGACGCTACCAAGGATAGTCCATTTAGCGGTGGCGGCAGCGGTCCTGGGAAAACTTCTAAAAAATCTAAAACTCCAGTTTTAGATAACTTTGGTAGGGATCTAACCGCGATGGCCGAAAACGATAAACTTGATCCAGTAGTTGGACGTCAGAAAGAAATTGAAAGAGTTTCGCAAATTCTAAGTAGAAGAAAGAAAAACAACCCACTACTAATCGGTGAACCCGGAGTTGGTAAATCGGCTATTGCTGAAGGTTTAGCTCTTAGAATTGTACAACGTAAGGTTTCTAGAATACTTTTCGATAAACGCGTAGTTACTTTGGATCTCGCAAGTTTAGTAGCAGGAACCAAATATCGTGGTCAGTTTGAAGAACGCATGAAAGCCGTAATGAACGAGCTTGAGAAGAACGATGATATTATTCTTTTTATAGACGAAATCCATACTATTGTAGGTGCCGGTGGCGCTACAGGAAGTCTCGATGCGAGTAATATGTTTAAACCCGCATTGGCCAGAGGTGAAATTCAATGCATTGGAGCCACTACTTTAGATGAATACCGTCAATATATTGAGAAAGATGGTGCTTTAGAAAGAAGGTTCCAAAAGGTTATTGTTGAGCCTACCTCGGTAGAGGAAACCATAGAAATCCTTAATAATATAAAAGACAAATACGAAGATCATCATAACGTATCTTATACTGATGAAGCGATTGAAGCCTGTGTAAAATTGACCAACAGGTATTTAACCGATAGATTTTTACCAGATAAAGCTATAGATGCTTTAGATGAAGCAGGATCTCGCGTGCATATTACTAATATAGATGTGCCAAAACAGATTTTAGACCTGGAGCGAAAACTGGAAGAAGTTCGCGAAAAGAAAAACTCGGTTGTTAAAAAGCAGAAATACGAAGAAGCTGCTAAACTTAGAGACGATGAGAAAAATCTTGAAAAAGAACTTCAGGTAGCACAGGAAAAATGGGAAGAGGAATCTAAGAAGCATAAAGAAACAGTTGACGAAGATAGCGTTGCAGATGTGGTTTCTATGATGACCGGGGTTCCGGTAAACCGAATTGCTCAAACTGAAAGCAATAAATTGGTTGAACTTCCTAAGAAAATAAAAGGAAAAGTGATTGGCCAGGATGATGCGGTTGGTAAAGTAGTAAAAGCCATTCAAAGAAACCGCGCCGGGCTTAAAGATCCTAATAAACCAATTGGATCGTTCATCTTTTTAGGACAAACCGGTGTAGGTAAAACACAGTTAGCTAAAGTTTTAGCGAGAGAATTATTTGATAACGATGATTCACTTATTCGAATAGATATGAGTGAATACATGGAAAAGTTCGCTATTTCCAGGTTAATTGGAGCACCTCCGGGATACGTAGGTTACGAAGAAGGTGGACAGCTAACCGAAAAGGTTCGTAGAAAACCTTATGCAGTGATTCTGCTTGACGAGGTTGAAAAAGCGCATCCAGATGTTTTCAATATGCTACTTCAGGTATTGGATGATGGATATTTAACCGATAGTCTTGGTAGAAAGATCGATTTTAGAAATACGATTATTATCATGACCTCCAATATTGGAGCAAGAAAATTGAAAGATTTTGGACAGGGAGTTGGATTTGGAACTTCTTCTCAACGCTCTCAAGCCGATGAAAATGCACGAAGCGTAATAGAAAATGCGCTTAAAAAAGCATTTGCACCAGAATTTCTGAATAGAATTGATGATGTAGTGATCTTCAATAGTCTTGAACGTGAAGACATTCACAAAATTATTGATATTGAATTAGTGAAATTATTCAGCAGGATTGGAAGTCTTGGATACAGCTTAACTTTAAGTGAGAAAGCCAAAGATTTTATTGCTGAAAAAGGCTTTGATAAGCAATATGGTGCAAGACCTTTAAACAGGGCTATTCAAAAGTATATTGAAGACGCACTGGCTGAAGAAATCATTTCTTCTAAACTAAAAGAAGGCGATAAAATTTTTATGGATTTAGATGAAGAGAAAAATGAATTGACCATAAAAATTGACAAAGCAATTGAAGAAACAGAATCCTAGAGCTTTAAAAGATTATTAGTTTTATAAGAGGCTATTTGAAAATATTATTTCAAATAGCCTTTTTTTATCAAAGTCGTTGAAATATATTAAATTTGCCAGGAATTAATCCCTACATTAATGATCACAGAAATTATGGAATTGGAATTTGGGCAGGTGCGCATTTTTCAGAATATCCTAATCGCCGAATTGACCGAAGGCGTACTTTTCAATGCAAACAATAACTCAGAATTATTAAAAATTGGCCATGAGGTTTTTAAAAACAGACCTTACGGCTATATCTCTTTAAGAAAGAACTCTTATGCTGTAGATCCACTGGTTTACAGGGAAGCTGCTCTCGCAGAGAATTTAAAAGCTATTGCGGTAGTAAGCGAAAACGAACTTATTAAATTAAATGCGCATAACGTAGAACGCCAATTTTATAAAGATTCCGGTTCTTTTGAGGTATTCGATAGTTTAGAGGAAGCGATTAACTGGATTCAATTCAGAATTTAATCGAAGAAATTTTCAGTAAAATTAAAATTCTCCAGAAAAGATTTAGCCGATTTTATATGCGGTGCCATCGTTACATCGGTATGTAATATTGGAACTACTGCTCTAAATTCATTTAAAACATCACTTAATATTGCCGAAGTTTTTGCCGGTTCTCTAAAGTGCATAGCCTGCGAAGCATTGAAGAGTTCAATCGCTAAAACACTATTTAAATTCTCTACCACTTTTAAAAGCTTGGTAGCACCATTCGCGCCCATACTCACGTGATCTTCCTGCCCATTTGACGAAACTATAGAATCTACAGATGCAGGGACAGCAAGTTGTTTATTCTGACTCACAATACTTGCAGCCGTGTACTGCGGAATCATAAATCCGCTATTCAAACCCGGGTTTTCTACTAAAAATGCGGGTAAACCACGAAGACCTGAAACCAATTGATAAGTTCTTCTTTCTGAAATATTAGCGAGCTCTGCCAGGGCTATAGCTAAATAATCAAGGGCTAATGCTAAAGGCTGGCCATGAAAATTTCCCCCTGAGATAATTTTATCTTCTTCAATAAAAATATTGGGATTATCGGTAACCGAATTGATCTCTGTTTTAATGGTTTTCCTTACAAAACTCAACGTGTCTTTACTCGCTCCATGCACCTGCGGAATACATCTAAAACTATAAGGATCCTGAACATTATCTTTTTCATTTTTAGCAATTTGGCTATCGTTTAAAAACTTACGAATACGTTCAGCTGTTTTTACCTGTCCCCTATGCGGTCTCGCTAAATGAACTAATTCATCAAAAGGAGATAAATTACAATCAAACGCATCTATTGAGACTGAACCAATGAGATCGGCCAGGTAAGATAATTTATAAGATCTCAGTAAGGCATAAACACCGTGGGCACTCATAAATTGCGTACCATTAAGTAAAGCCAAACCTTCCTTAGACTGCAAATTTAAAGCTTCCCATTCCTGAATTTTTAGTAATTCCTCTCCACTTATTATTTTATCCTCAAAGTAAACTTCTCCTTCGCCAATTAAAGGCAGGGCCAAATGCGCCAATGGAGCAAGATCTCCGGAAGCTCCTAACGAACCCTGTTCGTAAACTACCGGTAAAATATCGAGATTATAAAAGTCTACTAATCTTAATACGGTTTCCAAAGCAATACCCGAATTCCCGTAGCTTAAAGATTGAATTTTAAGCAGAAGCATTAATCTTACAATATCTTTATTCACTTTATCGCCTGTACCACAAGCGTGAGATTTCACAAGGTTTTCCTGAAGCTCGGTTAATTTCCCCGGACTTATCTTTACATTACATAAAGCCCCAAAACCGGTATTTATACCGTAAACCGGGACATCGCTTTCAGTAATTTTTTTGTTTAAGTATTTTCTGGATTTCTGGATGTTAGATTCAGCTTCCTCGCTCAACGCTAACTTTTTATTATTCACCAAAATATCTTCAATGGTTTCCAGGTCTAAAATGGCTGAACTGATATAATGATGAGATTGCATAAAATATTATTTTTAGTAATGAAGGTTTATTCTGAATCTATAGCAGTCACAACAACTTACAGGGTTTGGTCCTGCAATATTCTGACCGAATTTTTAATCAAACAAAGAAATCAAAAAAATAAAATTTTTCGTTCTTGTATTTCTTTTAAATTCTGGGCCAAAATTCTTATTTCTGCTAATGTAATCCAAATTTAAAGCAGAAATTTTAAGAATTTTTCAAAAATAATATTTAAACAATTCTAAAAATAGGTTATCCTCTTTTTTCATCTTTCATTAAAGCAAGAAAAGCCGCTCCCATCTTATCACTAATATCACCAGATAGCATAGCTTCATAGCCAAGTTTTTCAGCACAAATATCGCCTGAGAGTCCGTGTAAGTAAACACCTAAAATAGCTGCCACCAAAGGCTCATATTTTTGCGACATTAAACCTGCTATTATTCCCGAAAGTACGTCCCCACTTCCGGCGGTGGCCATCCCAGGGTTTCCGGAATTATTGATATAAGTATGTTTTCCGCTAAAGACAAATGTATGCGCACCTTTTAAAACCAAAATCACCTTATACTTTTTAGTGAAATCTTCTATCTTCTTCATCTTATCAAAATCATCTTCCCATTTCCCTATTAAACGCTCTAGTTCTTTTGGATGAGGCGTTAATACGGAATTCTTAGGAAGCAAATCCAGTAATTCGTTATTCTCAGAAAGCATGTTTAATCCATCGGCGTCAATGAGCATAGGATTTTGAGTGCTTTCCAATAAAGCCTTAAAAGCTTTGACCGTCTTAGTCGATTTCCCTGCGCCCATACCAAAACATATTACATCGGGTTCGAGATCTGTTTCTATGTTTGTAAGTTCGTTAGCATCTTCATCGGTAATAACCATCGCTTCCGGCAGGTTGGTTTGCAATATATCATACCCACATTTTGGTGAAAAAATACTGCATAAACCGGCACCGGCTCTTAAGGACGATCTGGAAGAAAGCAGAATACTACCAATTTTCCCATAACTTCCCCCAACCACAAGACAGTGACCATAGTCCCCTTTATGAGTATTTCTATTCCGTGGTTTATAAAGTTGCCTCGCTTCGCGTTTGCCTATCAATTGCGCAACAGGCTTTACATCTTTTAAAAAGCCACGATCCAGGCCAATATCCAAAATCTGAACTTCTCCGGCAAAACCCATTGTTTCAGGCAGGTAAAAAACAATTTTTGGCGTTTGGAAGGTGAGCGTATAATTCGCTTTGATCACCGCTGCATCTTCAGCCGGAATTTTATCGGGGAATAATCCTGAAGGCATATCTACCGCTAAGCAAAAAGCTTCAGACTCGTTAATATGTCTCAGTAATTCTGCTAGCCAACCTTCGGCAGGGCGGTTTAAACCAATTCCAAAAATAGCGTCAACCACAAAATCACCAGGAGAAATCTCCGGGAAATCTTCTTTTCTTTTTATCAATTCGGGCCAGGTGTTGCTCTCTTTTTTATAGCGATCGTAATTTACCAGAAAATCATCAGAGCGTTTGTCGCTATAATTCACTACGTAAACTTCAACTCTATAACCGTATTTATGAAGTAAACGGGCCACTACCAGTCCATCGCCTCCATTATTTCCAATTCCGCAGAAAATTTTGATATTGATATCTGCACCTTCCAGCCTTTCGTGAATCTCATTAAAAACCAGGCTCGCAGCGCGCTCCATTAATCGCGTGCTCGAAATCCCTTCGGTTTCCATGGTTATTTCATCAGCTTCTTTTAATTGCTTTGCAGATAATATCTTCATAATTGGTTTGCTTGAAATTTACTTGATAATCGAGATTTGCCTCGAACTTAAACTATTATTTTTATAAACGCCTCGTGAGTTTTATCAGAGGTATTTTATGTTCATAAAATTACAAATTAAAGCCTGAAAGCTTCTGTTTAAAGGTTTAATCTAAACTTAAATTTCAGCGAAAATTGCAAATAAAACTTAAATAAAGTCTTCGAATAAATTGGCGCAAACTATTTTGAATTCAGCTTAAAACTCAAAGAAGTTCAGTCACTGACAATCAATATTCTTTTAAAAGCTGTTATTCCTATTCCAAAACACTGCTAGCCCGCTGTTTTTAATGATTCTCCATAAAAACCCCTTTTTAATATTATATTCAAAGCGAAATCAATAAATTTGCGCAAATTTTAAACAAAATGAAAGAAGTTGCCCTAGCCGCCAGACATAAAGAACTTAATGCCAAGATGGTACCTTTTGCTGGTTATAATATGCCTGTTTCTTATGAAGGTGTGAATATTGAGCATCAAAATGTTCGAGAAAACTTAGGTGTTTTTGATGTTTCCCATATGGGAGAATTTCTCATTACCGGCGAACATGCATTAGAACTTATTCAAAAAGTAACTACCAATGATGCTTCAAAACTGGTAGACGGGAAAGCGCAATACACGGTGATGCCAAATGAAACCGGCGGAATTGTAGACGATCTAATTATTTACAGAATTAATGCTGAAAAATATTTATTGGTAGTAAACGCTTCTAATATAGATAAAGACTGGAACTGGATCGCGCAACATAACACGATGGATGCGACCATGCGGGATATGTCTGATGAATTTTCTCTTTTAGCCATCCAGGGACCTAAAGCTGCCAAGGCAATGCAAGCTTTAACCGATGTAGATCTTTCTAATATGAAATTCTACACCTTTGAAGTTGCCGAATTTGCAGGTATAGATAAGGTAATTATTTCGGCTACGGGTTATACCGGCAGCGGCGGATTTGAAATTTATTTTAAAAACGAAGATGCTGAGCAAATTTGGGATCGCGTTATGGAAGCTGGAAAAGATTTTGGGATAAAACCAATTGGTCTTGCAGCACGTGATACTTTAAGATTAGAGATGGGCTTTTGTCTTTATGGAAATGATATAGATGAAACCACGTCGCCAATTGAAGCTAAATTGGGCTGGATCACTAAATTCACCAAAGACTTTATAAATTCTGAAGCCTTAAAAAAGGAAAAGGAAGAAGGACCAAAGAGAAAGCTAGTGGCTTTTGAATTGGAAGAACGTGGAATCCCGCGCCAGGGTTACGAAATTGAAGACGAAGATGGCAAGGTTATTGGCGAGGTAACATCTGGGACAATGTCACCCTCATTGGAAAAAGGAATTGGTTTAGGCTACGTGCCAACTGAAGTTGCTAAATTTGGCAACAAGATTTTTATAAAAGTTAGAAAAAAATCCATTCCGGCCATACAGGTGAAATTGCCCTTTTATAAAGGCTAATTTTTGGAACGAATTTTAATTTTAGGAGCAAGCGGCTTTATAGGCAATGCCTTATATAAAGAGCTATGCTCCTTTTTTGATACCCACGGTACCTACCATACTTCAAACGCGGCTTTTGAGGAGAATCATCAGTTTCATCAATACGATATTGAAACTGAAAATATTGAGATTCTGCTTCAAAATGTAAAACCTACGGTAATAATTTCGGCTGTTCGCGGAAGTTTTGACGCACAAATTATCGCTCATTTTGAAATAATAAATTACATTCTTACCCATAACTGTAAGCTTCTATTTATTTCTTCAGCCAATGTGTTTGATGCGTTTACCAATTTCCCTTCGTACGAATACGATAAAACCTTATCTCAGAGCATTTATGGAAGGTTTAAAATTAAAATTGAAAATGCTTTACTAAGACTACCTAACGATAAGTATAACATCTTACGCCTGCCTATGGTCTTTGGCCATAATTCTCCGCGCCTAAAACAAATTAAAACGCTTATTGATCTTGGCGAAGCCATAGAGGTATTCCCCAATGTGGTAATTAATGTGACTGAAATTGAAAAGGTAACCCAGCAGGTACATTATATTATTAACAGGAAAAAACAAGGAGTTTTTCATCTGGGAAGTAACGACCTTGTACATCAAAAAGATTTTATTGAAGAGGTTTGTGAAGTTTTAGGCCATAAAAACCTGGTCTTTAAAAATATCTATAATTCTAACTTCGATAGATTTTTAGCGGTTTTACCTAAAGAGAATATTTTGCCTAAAAACCTACAGGTTTCTGTACGCCAGGTTGCAAAGGCTTCTGTAAAGCAGTAGTTGTTAATCTTGTACTAAAAGTGAATTAGATTAAGAATTCAAGCTTTTGTTGCTTAAATTTAAGGTACTAATCACTAAATATTATTCAGATGACAAAGCTCAATGAAGACGATATCAATAAAAAACTGAAAAACCTGGAAGGATGGGTTTATAAAGATAACGCAATTCATACTTCTTTTCAATTTGCAAATTTTAAAGATGCCTTCACGGTTATGACGCGTATAGCCTTTGAAGCTGAAGCCCAACAACACCATCCTAATTGGGCAAATGTTTACAACGAATTGGAAATTTCGCTTTCTACACACGATGCCGATGGAGTTACGGAAAAAGATTTTAAACTGGCAAAAGCTATTGAAGAAATAGTTGAAGCTTCGGCTTAAATTCAGAAAAAAGAGTATTAAAATTTAAAGCTTCCAATTTTTAAATTGAATTGGAAGCTTTTTTATATTTTTGCCCCAATTTTTATTCAGAATAAATGGGAAGAGCATTTGAATTTAGAAAGGCGCGTAAGATGAAACGCTGGTCGGCAATGGCCAAAGCCTTTACTCGCATTGGAAAAGATATTGTGATGGCCGTTAAAGAAGGTGGTCCAGATCCTGATACCAACGCTAAACTAAGAGCAGTTATTCAAAACGCGAAAAGCGTGAATATGCCCAAAGATAATATTGAACGAGCCATTAAAAGGGCGAGTGATAAAAACCAGGGCGATTATAAAATTGTACTTTTTGAAGGTTACGCGCCACACGGAATTGCCGTATTGGTGGAAACCGCAACAGATAATAATAACCGTACTGTAGCCAACGTAAGGTCGCATTTTAACAAGTGTGATGGGAACCTTGGAACTTCAGGCTCGGTAGAATTTATGTTTGACCATACCTGTAATTTCAGATTAAATGCTGAAGGCTTGGATGTGGAAGAACTGGAGCTTGAATTTATAGATTTTGGAGCTGAAGAAGTTTTTGAAGATGAAGACGGCATTCATATTTATGCGCCGTTCGAATATTTTGGAGCTATTCAAAAAGAATTAGAAAATAGGGAAATTGAAATACTTTCTTCAGGATTTGAAAGAATCCCACAGGTAACAAAACCGCTTTCTCCAGAAGAAGCTGCCGATGTTGAAAAACTACTGGAAAGATTGGAAGAAGATGATGATGTGCAAAATGTATATCACACCATGGAAGAAACCGAAGCTTAATTTTCTTTATTGTAAGGCATAAAAAAAGCTGTTTGGAATTATATTTCTAAACAGCTTTTTACTATTAATGCTCTCCCCTATCGTGTTTTGTAGGCTCTCCTTTTCTACGTTTCTTTTCCTCTTCTAGAAGAGAAAGTTCACGCCCGGTTTGACCTTTTACAGAAGTATTTTCCTGAGCTCTTCTTAATAAATAAGGCACTACATCTCTTACCGGCCCAAAAGGCAATAGTTTTGCCGAATTATATCCTTTTTTAGCTAGGTTGTAACTAATATGGTCACTCATTCCATAGAGTTGGCTAAACCAAATACGGTCGTCATCTAAAGGCAAACCTTTATCTTCCATACTTTGTAAGGCCAGGTAATTACTTACCTCGTTATGAGTACCAATAAACAGGTGAATATCTTCAAGATTAGCTAAACAGTAAGACATTACGCTATTAAAATTAACATCGGTTGCTTCTTTGTTTTCGCAAATTGGCGATGTATAACCATATTTTTTAGCACGTGCATTCTCCTTTTCCATATAAGC
Organism: Salegentibacter mishustinae; assembly: GCF_002900095.1. Lineage (NCBI taxonomy): Bacteria > Pseudomonadati > Bacteroidota > Flavobacteriia > Flavobacteriales > Flavobacteriaceae > Salegentibacter > Salegentibacter mishustinae. Next base: position 1,711,537 of record NZ_LLKN01000002.1, read on the forward strand.
ACCACGCACAATTTTGGCTCCAACCTTAAAGCCTTCTTTTTTAGCTTTTTCGTGTAGGTTTTTTACATATTCTAACCTATCCCAACGGTAGCACTGGAAAGTGTTATAAATAAGAATTTTGTCCTTATTATATTTCTTCATCATTTCCTCCATAAGATCATCGGCTGCAAGTTGCATCCAACTCTCCTCGGCATCGGCATAAAGTCTTACATTATTTTCGTAAGCGCAATTACAAAACTTATCTACTCTTTCCTTAACACGCTCCCACTCTTCCTTTTCATCATCACTTAGATTTACGCGCTCGGTAATTTTTTCCCAGATGGCAAACCTTCCGATTCCGGTAGGTTTAAAGAGTGAAAAAGGTAATTCGTCACTTTCGGCAGCGAATTTAATCAGCTTCATTTTCTTTTCCAGGGCAGCATCAAATTGTTCTTCGGTTTCCTTGCCTTCCACCGAGTAATCAAGAATACTATGCAATTTTTTAGAGTACATCTCTTTGGTAAGCGGTTTACAATCTTCTTCGGTAATACCGCCACAAAACTGCTCAAAGATGGTTTTTTTAATTAGTCCTTCCACCGGCAAGTGAAGCTTTAAAGAGAATTTGGTTAACCAGGAACCTGCATCTACCAGCGTCTTCTTATTCATCATGCTAAACAAAAAGATAGCACGATCCAGCTCTAAATCAGATTTTAATTTAAAAGCCGTTTTTGTGTCGTTAAAGATTTTTCTATTAATCATGGGCGTGTGTTAATTGTAGCAAATATAATTATTGAAGTTTGATTTTATTATGAATATTTCTGCTTATTTTCGAAGCCATATTACAAATGCTAAAAACCTCATCAACTATGTCTCATAGTGAAGTTAAAGGGCCGGTTTACTATCAGGAAGACGGCTTTCTCAAGCTAAATGCTTTTATAAAAGAAGTAAATCCATCTAAAATATTTTTTTTAGTAGACAATAACACGCACCGTGATTGTCTTGCTATTTTTTTGAAAAAGCTGGAATCTCCTGAAAATGTTGAAATTCTTGAAATTGAAGCAGGAGAAATAAATAAAAACCTTGAAACCTGCACAGGCCTATGGAATGCACTTTCTGAATTGGATGCCGATCGCAAAAGCCTTATGATTAATATAGGTGGCGGTGTGGTAACCGATCTTGGCGGTTTTGTAGCTTCAACATTTAAGCGTGGCATTCGTTATATTAATGTTCCTACAAGTCTCCTGGCCATGGTAGACGCCTCTGTAGGAGGTAAAACAGGCGTTGATCTTGGTAACCTTAAGAACCAGATTGGAGTTATTAATCACGCCGAAATGGTGATCATAGATCCCGCCTTTCTTGGCACTTTACCGCAAACAGAAATGCGAAGCGGACTCGCTGAAATCTTAAAGCACGCTTTAATTAGTAGCGAAACTTACTGGAATAAAGTAACTAATCTAAGTGAGCTTACTTTAGACGATCTTGATGAAATCATTAAAGAATCGGTAGAAATTAAAGCAAAAGTAGTTACTGAAGACCCAGAAGAACACGGATTACGAAAAACATTAAATTACGGCCATACGCTGGGTCACGCTATAGAATCTTATTTTCTGACTCATTCTGAAAAAACGACGCTACTTCACGGGGAAGCCATTGCGGTTGGGATGATTCTGGCCACTTACCTTTCAAAGGAACTTCAGGACTTTCCTGAAGATAAATTAAAGGAAATTACTGTTAAAATTCTGGATATTTATGATCGGGTAGTATTTTCAGAAGAAGATATTCAGCAAATCATAGATTTAATGAAATACGACAAGAAAAATTCCCACGGAAATATAAATTTTGTCCTTCTAAAAGATATTGGAAACCCAGTGATAGATTGCAAAGTACCTAACCAACTAATTTGGAATGCTTTTGAATATTATAAGAAAGCTTGATTTATAACTTAAAAATACTATTTTTAAAACATACTAACTACACCCTCATAAACTCTTATTTATGAAAAGAATTATTGTTGACTACAAAAAACTAACTCCGGAAATCCTTGGCCTTTTAGTCGAGAAATACCCAGATGGGTACGACGACGACCAAATTATTGCGTTTAAAAATGCGAAAAATGAAACTATTGAAGCGGTTGAAGTAAAGACTGAAGATACGATCTACCTGGTTAAGGTAAGTACACGTCTTGAGAATACTATGGCCAATTTTGATGAAGACGATTACGATGATTCAGATTATAATGAACCAATCGTAGAAATTCCTGAAAAAGACGAGGAAGAAGAAGAAAAATAGCAGCACTTGTTTTTCTGAAATATTTTAAATTTTATAAAAAAGGGATCTTACTACGCCGAAGGATCCCTTTTTTATTTTTAAAGTTAAAAACTTTCGTTTTTTCACCATGTCAAAAATAGATTACCATAATATATATCATATTTCCAAACCTATCTTCTTTGTAATTTAAGAGCGCTTTTAAAAAGCTTAATTTAGTTCAGCTACTGAAAGAAACGTATAGATTATTAAAAATAACTTTCGGCTTAAGCTAATCTTAAGAAACTTCTAATCTATACTTAAACAAGTTTAATGAATATTTGAATAATGAGAATACTAATTGTAGAAGACGAAGCGGGCATTGCAGCTTTTCTAAAACAAGGATTAGAAGAGGAATCTTTTGCTGTGGATCTTGCCGAGGAAGGAAAAGAAGGCCTGCACTTAGCTTTATCGGGCGAATATGATTTATTACTATTAGACTGGATGTTACCGGGTTTAAGTGGTATAGAAATATGTAGGCAATTCCGGAAAGAATTTAAGGAAACACCTATCATTTTTCTTACCGCGAAAGACACTCTTGATGAAACCGTCTTTGGTTTACAATCTGGTGCAAACGATTATATCAAAAAGCCTTTCCATTTTGAAGAACTTTTAGAGCGTATCAAGGTACAGCTTAGGCCAAAATCTGGGGAGCATTCCTTCTTCACTTTAGGCAATATCACTTTAAATACTGAAACACACGAGGTGCATAAAAATGCTGATGAAATTCATCTTACCCAAAAAGAATTTGGACTCTTGGAATACTTAATGCGAAATAAGGGCAAAGTGTGTAGACGAACCCGAATTATAGAAAGTGTTTGGGACATACAGTTTGAATATAATACCGGAGTTATAGATGTATATATTAATGCACTTAGAAAGAAACTAGCATTATCTGAAGATGAAAATTATATCCAAACAGTTCGCGGAGTGGGATATATCGCAAAAGAATCATGAACCTGAACTTCAAAAATAGAATCACTTTACATTATATTGTAGCCACGGCAACTCTAATGGCCCTGGTATTCGGTGCTATCTTTTTTACCGTGAAAAATACTGTATTAGAAAACCTTGACAGTGATCTTTCTTATGAAGCAATAAAACATACTGGGGAAATAGCAATTAGCGGAGAGCGCATCTATTTTGCCAATAAAGCAGAATGGGAAGAACGCGAGCATCGGGAAAGTGAAGTAAATCCTGTATTTATTCAAGTGATGGATAAGCAAGGTAATTTAATGGATAAATCACCAAACCTTAAGATGGATCAACTTCCATTTAAACAAACAAAATTCGGGGGACATTTCAATACTAAGTTGAATCAAAAGAACATCAGGCAGGTTCAATTACCCATAGAGAAAGAAGGAAAAATAAAAGGATATATGCTTGCGGCTATGTCTTATGAGTCTGCCCTTTCAGTAATTTCAAAATTAAGAAATGTATTATTGATCTCCTTTTTTATTGTTTTGATTGGAGTGTATTTTGTTTCACGTTTTTTAGCCGGAAGAAGTATTAAACCCGTCCGGGAAATAAGTAATACTATTAGCAGAATTACCAGAAACAACCTCAACGAGCGGGTAAGCACTCCACACCACCAGGACGAAATTCATGAACTTTCAACTAATTTTAATGCCCTGCTGGAACGTATAGAAAATGCTATAGAAAGAGAAAAACAGTTCACCTCTGATGCTTCACATGAACTAAGAACGCCCCTGGCAACTCTAAGGGGAACCCTGGAAGTATTGATAAGGAGACCGAGAAGCCAGGTAGAATATGAAGAAAAAATAAGGTATAGTTTAATCGAAATAGACCGAATGACTTCTACGCTTGAGCAACTACTGCTACTAGCCCGTTTAGATAATTCAAGCTACCAAAAAAAGCACGACGAATGGACTTCCCTGCCCAAGCTTATTGATGAATCAATATCCCAATTTAAGAATGCTATAAATGAGAAGAACTTAAAGATAGATCTCGATTTTGATCATTCAGATAAAGCTCAAGGACTTTATTATTACAGCAAAATTATTATTGATAATATTTTAGGTAATGCTGTCAAATATTCCAGGGCTAACTCAAACATTAACATTGGAGTCAAAACGCTTGAAGATAAAATTATTTGTACGATCACAGATGAAGGAATTGGAATCAGGGAAGAAGATTTGACCAAAATTTACGACAGCTTTTTCAGGTCTGATGCGCTTAGTCATAAAAAAATAACAGGTAATGGACTGGGCCTTGCCATAGCTAAAAAGTGTGCTGATGCCATAGGAGCCGAAATAGAGATTAAAAGTACTTTTGGCCGGGGCACAACAGTAACCATCATATTCTTAAGCCAATCTTAAGAAAAGCTTGAGGAAAGCCTTAGGCCAATCACGATAACTTTGGGTGTCATTAAAAATGCCACATCGATAGAGGAGCAAATTTATCTTTGAAAAACACAAATAGAAATTATGCTAGACCGTATTATTAAATTTAGTATTTCTCATAAATTAATTATTCTTCTTTTTACGGTCTTTATCATTGGTTTTGGGTTGTATTCTCTGTCCCAAATTCCAGTGGGCGCAGTTCCAGATGTTACCAACAATCAGGTACAGGTAATTACAACCTCCCGAAATCTTTCTACCCAGGATATGGAACAGTACATAACCTACCCGGTAGAATTAGAAATGGCCAATTTGCCAGGAGTTAAAGAAATTCGTTCGGTGTCTAAATTTGGTCTATCGGTAGTTACTATCGTATTTGAAGAAAGTCTCGGCACCTATTTACCAAGGCAGCTTATTGCAGAGAAAATAAAATCGGCTTCTGAAAAAATACCAGACGGATTTGGAAAACCAGCAATGGGTCCCATTACTACCGGCTTGGGTGAAATTTATCAGTACACTTTAGATGCCAAACCAGGGTATGAGGATCGCTATTCTGCGGAAGACCTTAGAACTATTCAAGACTGGATCGTAAAAAGACAATTGTCGGGTATTAATGGTGTGGTAGAAATTAATGCCTGGGGTGGATATGTAAAGGAATATGAAGTCGCAATTAATACCAATAAATTGAATGCGATGGATATTAGCATTTCGCAACTGTTCACCGCACTTGAAAATAATAATAGCGTAGCGGGTGGCGGGTATATTGAAAAGGTAAACCAGTCATATTTTATTCGTGGACAGGGTCGGGTTACTTCTCTGGATGACATTAGGAATATAGTTGTTACAAATAAAAATGCAACCCCAGTTTATATCGGGGATGTGGCTAAAGTTGGTTTTGGACAGGCTACTCGTTTTGGTGCTATTACCGCTAACGGAAAAGGTGAAACCGTTCTTGGGCAGGTGATGATGTTGAAGGGTGCTAATTCTAATAAAGTTATTGAAGCCGTAAAAGATCGTGTAGCTAATATTTCAGAAACTCTTCCTGAAGGAGTGGTGATCAAACCTTTTTTAGATCGCAGTGAACTTATAGGAAGAACCACTTTTACCATTGCTGAAAATCTTATCCTGGGCTGTCTCATCGTTATTTTTGTAGTGGTTTTATTGCTCGGAAACCTCCGATCTGGATTAGTGGTTGCTTCGGTAATTCCACTATGCTTACTATTTGCGCTCTTCCTGATGTACATCTTTGGTGTTGATGCCAATTTAATGAGTCTAGGAGCGATAGATTTTGGGATTATTATAGACGGCGCGGTAATTATCGTAGAGTTTACGGCCTTTAAAATGACTCAAAAGCAAAATGAATATGAAAATCTCGATAAGCAAGAATTGCGAAACCTAAAAGATAGGGTTAGTTTTAATAGTTCTTCGCAAATGATGAATTCAGCCATATTCGGGCAGTTGATCATTCTTATTGTTTTTATTCCCATCCTATCCCTTAGTGGAGTTGAAGGAAAAATGTTTCGCCCTATGGCACTTACCTTTAGTTTTGCATTGATTGGGGCAATGATCTTCTGTCTTACCTACGTACCGGTAGCTTCGGCCCTATTTTTAAAATCAAAAGAACCTTCAGAAAAAAATATTTCCGTTAAGCTTATCAAGTTTTTAAATCGAATTTATAAGCCTTCCATAAACTGGGCTTTGCGCCGTAAAAAACTGGTACTAGCCGTGGCGGTCATTTTACTTATTTTTTCAGGCTTTATTTTCAGCAGGATGGGTGGTGAATTTATTCCGCAGTTAGATGAAGGTGATTTTGTAATTCAACCTGTCTTAAAAACAGGAACTTCCCTTAGTAAAACCATTGAAACCACCACAAGGATCGAAAAAATCCTGCTAGACAGCTTTCCAGAAGTAGACCAGGTAGTTAGCCGAATTGGTGCCGCAGAAGTTCCTACCGACCCTATGTCTATGGAAGAAAGTGATGTGATTGTCTCACTAAAACCAAAAGGGGAATGGGTCTCGGCTGACACAAAAGATGAGTTGGCTGATAGGTTTAAAGAAGCTTTAGCTATAATCCCGGGAATGGAAATCGAATTCACCCAACCCATAGAAATGCGTTTTAATGAATTGATCACCGGCGTGCGTGCAGATATTGCTGTGAAGATCTTTGGGGAAAACCTGGAAATATTAAATACTAAAGCACAAAAAATCAAAAGCCTCATCGCAGATGTGGAAGGAGCTTCAGATATCGTAGTTGAAAAAATTGTTGGTCTCCCCCAAATGAATGTAAACTACAAACGCGAAAAAATAGCTCGGTATGGTCTTAACATAGCAGAACTCAATAAAATTATCACTATGGGTTTTTCAGGAGCTACTATGGGTAGTGTGTTTGAAGGTGAAAAACGCTTCGATATGGTTTTAAGACTGCAAAAAGACCGGCGCCAGGATATTTCTAATTTAAAGAACCTTTATGTAGATACGCCTTCAGGAGAAAAAGTGCCGCTCAGCGAACTGGCAGATATCACCTATCAAAAAGGAGCTGCTAAAATCTCTAGAGATAATACACAAAGGCGAATTGTAGTTGGAATAAACGTGAGAGATAGCGATTTACAAACCGTTGTAAATAAGATCAAGCAAATTGTAGATGCAAATATTAGCTTACCTCCCGGGTATACTATCACCTATGGCGGGCAGTTTGAGAATTTGCAAAGCGCCACCTCACGTCTAAAAATTGCCGTTCCCATCGCGCTGGTACTTATTTTTATTCTGTTGTATTTCGCTTTTGGAACCTTTAGAGAAGCTTTAATGATATTTTCAGCTATTCCTTTAGCTGCCGTAGGTGGAGTTCTTTTATTATGGATACGCGGAATGCCCTTTAGTATCTCGGCAGGAGTTGGCTTTATCGCTCTGTTCGGTATTGCTGTATTAAACGGAATTGTACTTATTGAACATTTTAAAGAATTACGAGAGAAAGGAATGGAAAATAATGATAACCTGATTATAAATGGGGCCCAGGATAGATTACGTGCTGTTTTATTAACGGCTTCTGCCGCAGCTTTAGGTTTTTTACCAATGGCTGTTTCTACCGGAGCAGGTGCCGAAGTACAGCGGCCGTTGGCTACTGTGGTAATTGGCGGATTGATCACCTCTACCCTACTTACCTTAATTGTTTTACCGGTAATATATTCCTTATTTAATAAAGAGAAAAAGAATAAGGGGAAGGCCAAAGATAAGCTTCGTGTAAAGCCTTTAACTATCTTTCTATTATTGGTTGGTTTTTCCGGTTTTTCCCAGGAAACTGAGGTCACTACTATTGAGAATGTTGAAGAACTGAAGAAGATAGCATTTGAAAACAATTTTGGCCTCCAGGCCTCTTCTCTTCGCGTTGATGAAGCCGATGCCCTTATTGGAAGCGCCTTTACTTTTGACAAAACAGAAGGCTATTTTGGAAATGACGAGAGTAACCGTGCAAACGATCAATCGCTCGATGTTTTAGGGGTGCGCCAGTTTTTTAATTTTCCCACGGTTTATTTTGCACGTAAAAAAGTCTATAAAACCGGTTTCAGACAAGAACAAAGCACCTTTAAGCTGAAGCAGTTAAATTTAGAACAGAAAGTTTCAAGAGTATATTATCAGCTGCAGTATGAAAAAGCCAGGATTGCTGTATATGAAGATCTGGATAGTTTGTACCAAAAATTCGCTTATGCCGCAAAAAGAAGATTTGAACTGGGTGAAACCAATTACCTGGAAAAAATCACTGCTCGATCTAAACAAAAGCAGTTGGAAACTCAATTAAAGCAAGCACAAAATGAGCTTAGTATTTCTTATGAAAAACTAAAACCATTCATAAATACTGATCAGGAAATTATTATTAAAAAGGTTCCTATAGAAAAGCTAAGCATTAAAAGTTTAGGAGTTCAAGGTAATCCCGGTTTGGAATTTTACCAAAATCGTAATGATTTCTTCCAGGCCCGGGCTGCATTAGAAAAGCAAAATCTGCTGCCCGATATCAGCTTAAGTTACTTTCAATTTAATAACGATGTTATAGATACTCCTTTAAAAGGCTATCAGGTTGGCGTTCATATTCCACTGTTGTTCTTCGGGAATTCTTCAAAAATAAAAGCTGCAAATATTGCGAGACAGGCGGCCGAGCAGGAAACTGCAGATTATGAAGTAAGATTGAATTCAGAATACAAGCAACTTCTTCAACAACTAAATAAGCATCAGCAAGCGCTTTCCTATTATGAAAATGAAGGAAAAGGCCTTTCTGAAGAAATCATAAAAACAGCAAATTTAAGCTATAAGAATGGGGAGATAGATTTTTTTGAATATATCCAGAGCCTTGAAAACTCCTACAACATCATTCTTTCGTATTACGAAAACCTGAACGCGTATAACCAAACCGTACTTCAGATAAATTATTTAACCTTATAAGCTGATCTCATGACAAATAATTTAAAATCCATATTAATACTTCTTGCCGTATTATTAATGTCTTCCTGCGGAGATTCAGAAAAAGAAAATAGTGAAGAAACGGCCACTAATTCCAGCGATGGAGGAATACAATTAAGCTTTGCGCAATTTGAAGGCAGCGATATGGAATTAGGGGAAATTGAAGAAAACAGCTTCCCGATAAGTGTTGAAACTACCGGAATGATAGACGTGCCGCCAGAAAATAAAGCCATGGTGAGTTCTTTTGCCGATGGATATGTGCGAGAAACTCCTTTGCTTATTGGCGACGAAGTTAAGAAAGGGCAATTTTTGGTAAGCCTGGAAAATCCAGATTATGTGCAAATGCAGCAGGATTACCTGGATGCAATGGAGCAAATGAATTATTTAAAATCTGAATACCAAAGACAGAAAACACTTCTTGAGGAAAAAATCACTTCTGAAAGAAATTTTCTCAAAGCCGAAAGCGAATACAAACGTAACCAGGCAAAATACCGGGCGCTTCGCAAAAAACTACAAATGCTCAATTTGAATCCGGAAGCGGTTGAAAAAGGGAATATTTCTTCTATGATTCGCATCTACGCACCTATTACAGGTAGTATTACCGAAATGAAGATCAATAACGGGATGTACGTTTCTGCCGCCGATGAACTAATGCAAATCATAGATCGTGACCACCTCCATATTGAATTGAATGTCTTTGAAAAAGATGTGATGAAACTGAAAAAAGGACAGAATATAAGGTTTATTATTCCTGAAGCTAATACCGATACCATTGAAGGCAAAGTACACCTGGTAGGAACCTCTATAGATGAACAAAAAAGAAACGTAAAAGTACACGGACATTTTATAGACGAGCAGAAAAAAAACAGTTTTGCCACCGGAATGTTTGTAGAAGCCGAGATCATTATAGATAAAAGAAAAGCAAAAGCCCTTCCTGCAGAAAGTATCGTTTCCCTGGATAATACTAGTTATGTATTGGTATTAGACACAAAAACTGATAGCAACTATATTTTTAAACGTCGTGAAGTTCTACCTGGAGATACATTTAATGGTTTTACTATCATTAAAAACAGTGCTGACTTTAAGCAAGATGACCAGTTTTTAACCAAAGGGGCCTTTACCTTAATTACTGAATAGTAGAAACCTGAATTTTAAATAGTGAAGAAAATCTAATCCATAAAAAAAGCCTCACATTTTTAAATGAAAGGCTTTATTTAGTCGGGGTGGCAGGATTCGAACCTGCGGCCTCCTGCTCCCAAAGCAGGCGCGATAACCGGGCTACGCTACACCCCGAGTAATTTCTTAATCGCGCTCGGCGCGATAATTGGGCGAAGTTTATCCCGACTTTACGTCGGGGCTACACCCCGAAACTCAATAGCAAATGCCATCGTTTCAATTTCAAAATGTCAACCTGCAGTCATTAATATCCTGCAAAGCGGGTGCAAATATAAGAAAACTTCTCAGTCTACAAGAAAAACTTTAGATTTTTTATATCTTAGATGAAAACTTAGCTATAATGCAGGCTAAGCCAAACCAAAAAAAACATTATGAAGCGTATTTTATTATTATTAGGCCTGATCTTTACTTTTTCCGCTTGTGGAGAAAATCAAAAATCAGAAGAAAAAGCTGAAGTTGAAGAACAAACTGAAACCAGTGATCAAGACAGCAATCCCGTTCCCGACAAACAACCGGAAGCAGTTTCTCCCGACAGGGAATATGAACACGAGGTAGTGATTGGAGATATGTCAATCCCGTGGGGTTTTGACTTCCTACCCGATGGTAGTATACTGGTTACCGAAAAAGGAGGAGATATTTATCATTTTAAGGACGGAGAAAAAGTAGCGATCTCTGGTGCTCCCGAAATTTACAACCAGGGCCAGGGTGGCTTACTGGATATTGCGCTACACCCAGATTTTGAAACTAACAATTGGGTCTATATCACCTATTCTTCCCAGGAAGGTGAAGGCGAAGGCGGAAATACTGCCTTAATGCGAGCCAAACTGGAAAATAACCAATTAACAAATCGCGAAGATCTTTATAAAGGAGAAACTAACTCTACCAGGGGACAACACTTTGGATCACGAATTGTTTTTGACGGCGAAGGTCATTTATTTTTTACTATCGGTGATAGAGGAAATAGAGATGTGAATCCGCAGGACATTACAAGAGATGGTGGAAAGGTGTACCGACTTGATTTAGATGGAAGCGTACCTTCAGACAATCCTTTTGTAGGAGAGGAAAACGCGAAAGAAGCTATTTATTCTTACGGACACAGAAATCCGCAGGGAATGATCTTCAACGAGGAAACAGGTGAAGTATGGGTTAACGAACACGGCCCAAAAGGTGGTGATGAGATAAACGTAGTGAAAGCCGGAAAAAATTACGGTTGGCCGGTAGTAACCTACGGTGAAAATTATGATGGCACTACGATTACTGAAGAAAGAACCGGACCAGAGTTTCAGAATCCTCTTACCTACTGGGTGCCTTCTATTGCTCCCAGTGGATTTGAAAAAGTAACTTCAGATAAATATCCTGAGCTAAAAGGAAACCTGTTAGTTGGTTCGCTAAAATTTCAATATTTGGAACATTTAGCTATGGAAAATGGCAAAGTGACCAAGAGAGAGAAATTACTTGAAGGTCTTGGAAGAATGCGAGATGTTCAACAGGGTCCCGATGGATTTATTTATGTAGCGGCTGAAGGAACAGGAATAGTAAAAATGTTACCGCTTGAAGAAACAGAGTAATTTATAATCCCTAAGATCAGGGCTTAGGAATTAAATATCATATTTATTTCTAATTTGGGGCAAATGTTTAAATTTGCCCCAAATTTTTTTAGATGCTCATTATAGGAATTACAGGTGGAACCGGAAGTGGAAAAACAACGGTGGTAAGACAAATTATAGATGAATTAAAAAATGAAGAGGTAGATGTTATTTCTCAAGATTCCTACTATAAAGATCTAAGTCATTTAGCAAAAGAAGAACGGGTTAAGACCAATTTTGACCATCCAAAATCTATAGATTTTGATCTCCTGGTAGAACATTTAAAAGAACTTAAAGCTGGTAACACTATTCAGCAACCTGTTTATTCTTTCAAAGAACACAATCGTACTAAAGAAACACTGGAAACCCAACCCAGGAAAGTCGTTATTGTGGAAGGCATCTTGATACTCGCCCATCCGGATATTAGGGAGATGTTTGATATTAAGATCTACGTTCATGCCGATAGTGATGAGCGTTTAATTCGCCGACTTAAGCGAGATATTTCCGAACGTGGACGCGATTTAGATGAAGTTCTATGGCGATATCAAACTACGCTTAAACCAATGCACCAGCAGTTTATAGAACCCACCAAAGAATTTGCTGATCTTATAATTCCTACTAACAGGTATAATACCGTAGCTGTTGATATTGTACAGACCATAATCAAGGACCGCTTGGCCTAATTTTGTATCTTTATTCCAAATAGCCGGTAAGGCATTAAAACTTACCAATCACCAAATAGTCTTAATTAGTTACTGAAGCTAGAAGAATTGAATTTAAAAGAATTAAGAAACAAAAGATGGTTTAAGGTTATCAGCAATAAATATGTTTTGCTGATACTTATTTTTGGTGGCTGGATGTTTTTTCTTGATAGCAATTCCTGGCTAATTCATAACGAACTAAATCAGGAAATAGACGAACTTGAAGAAAACAGGCAATATTATAAGAATGAAATTTCTAAAGATAAAGCTACAATACAACAGCTTCAGGATTCAGTAGAAATAGAAAAATTTGCGCGACAGCAATATTATATGAAACGTCCCGATGAAGAAATATTCATAATTGAATATGATACTATTGAAGAGTAACCGGGAATTAATTTTCAGAAAAAATACGCAATGAAAGAATCTTTATTTCAGGAATTTGACGAAGTTTCTGCAAAAGAATGGAAACAAAAAATACAATTTGATTTAAAGGGAGCCGATTATAACGAGAAACTCGTCTATAAATCCCTTGACGGAGTTAATATAAAACCCTTTTATAATGCTGAAGATATTCAAGACAGCATAAAAACACCTTCTCCAAAAAACTGGAACATTTGCGAAAGATTATACGTAGTTTCTGCTGAAAAAAGCAATAAACGCGCAAACGAAATCCTTAAAAAAGGAACCGAAAGCCTTTGGTTTATTATCCCAAATGAAGAAATTTCTATTGAAAATTTACTGAAAGGAATAGCTCTGGATAAAACTATAATTTACTTAAGTTTTAGCTTTTTTTCTGAGGATTATTTCAAACGTTTGCGGGAATTATTAAAAGGGAAAAAACATCAAATTTTTCTTCAATTTGATATTATAGGCAACCTAGCCCGCTCGGGAAACTGGTTCCATAATCTTCAAAAAGATCACGAAATCCTTGAAAGTATTTTTACCAATTCAAAAAATTTTAAATCGGTAATCAGTATAGATACCACTTTATATCAAAATGCCGGTGCGAATATTCCGCAGCAATTGGCTTATGCCCTGGCACACGTTAACGAATATCTTAACCATTTTCAGGAAAACCCGAATTTCGAGAAATTTCAACCACAATTTTTGATCGCTTCGGGACCTAATTATTTCTTTGAAATTGCTAAAATTAAAGCCTTAAGATGGCTGTACGCTACTTTAGCTTCAGAATACAATATTCCAGAAACTTGCCATATCCTGGCTCAGCCTACTAAAAGAAACAAAACGCTTTACGATTTCAACGTAAATCTTCTTCGAACCACCACCGAAAGTCTGAGCGCGGTTTTAGGCGGTGCCGATACGGTTTATAATATGCCTTATGATGCTATCTATCATAAAAACAATGAATTTGGCGACAGGATTGCGCGTAACCAATTGTTGGTGATGAAACACGAGGCTTATCTTGACAAGGTTGCCAATGCTGCTGAAGGTGCTTATTATATTGAAAGCCTCACCAAACAATTTGCGGAAATGGCCTTAGATATTTTTAAAGAAATAGAAAAGGGCGGTGGCTTTTTAAAGCAATTAAAAGAAGGAGCTATTCAGCGAAAAATAAAGGAAAGCGCGAAAAAAGAACAGGAACAATTTGACACGGGCGAATTGGTATTAATAGGTACTAATAAATTCGAAAACCCGCAGGATAAAATGAAAGATGAACTGGAATTGTATCCGTTTTTAAAGCAAAATCCGCGTAAAACTCTAATAGAACCTATCCTGGAAAGACGCCTAAGTGAACAAATGGAGCAGGAAAGAATAAACCAGGAAAAAGCCGATTAATTAAAAAAAGAGTAATGCAAAGAAAAGATCTTCAACATATAAAACTTACAGCACCAGTACTTGGAAAACGGCAAAAGGAAGGTGAAAATAACACCTATAAAACTCCGGAAGAAATAAACTTGCAGCCTTCCTATTCAAAAGAGGATATTAAAGATCTAAAACATTTAAATTTCGCCGCAGGAATACCTCCATATTTACGTGGTCCTTACAGTACCATGTATGTAAGCCGGCCCTGGACAATCCGCCAATATGCCGGATTTTCTACTGCTGAAGAAAGTAATGCTTTTTACCGTAGAAATCTTGCTGCCGGCCAAAAAGGACTTTCAGTAGCCTTTGATCTTCCTACCCATCGAGGTTACGACAGTGATCACGAGCGCGTGGTTGGAGATGTTGGAAAAGCCGGTGTGGCTATAGATTCGGTAGAAGATATGAAAATCCTTTTTGATCAAATTCCGCTCGATAAAATGTCGGTTTCCATGACCATGAATGGTGCGGTTTTGCCAATTCTAGCTTTTTATATCGTTGCTGCCGAAGAACAAGGCGTAAAACCTGAGCAACTTTCAGGAACTATTCAAAATGACATTTTAAAGGAGTTTATGGTAAGAAACACCTACATCTACCCTCCAACTCCTTCTATGAAGATCATTTCAGATATTTTTGAATATTCTTCGCAGAATATGCCGAAATTCAACAGCATAAGTATTTCAGGGTATCATATGCAGGAGGCCGGTGCTACCTGCGATATTGAACTCGCTTACACCTTAGCCGATGGATTGGAATATATTCGAAAAGGTTTGGAAGCCGGAATGGATATAGACAGTTTTGCACCCCGACTTTCATTTTTCTGGGGAATTGGGATGAACCATTTTATGGAAATCGCTAAAATGCGAGCCGCCAGAATGCTTTGGGCAAAACTCGTAAAGCAATTCAATCCTAAAAATCCAAAATCCCTTTCACTTAGAACACATTCACAAACCAGCGGGTGGAGTTTAACCGAGCAGGATCCTTTTAATAACGTAGCGCGAACCTGTATTGAAGCTGCAGCGGCAGCCTTTGGCGGAACGCAAAGTTTGCACACAAATGCTTTAGATGAAGCCATTGCACTCCCAACAGATTTTTCAGCAAGAATAGCGAGAAACACACAGTTACATCTTCAACAGGAAACAAAAATCACAAAAACGGTAGATCCCTGGGCCGGAAGTTATTATGTGGAAAAACTTACCGACGAGATCGCTGAAAAAGCCTGGAAACTCATAGAGGAAGTTGAAGAATTAGGCGGAATGACCAAAGCCATTGAAAAAGGAATACCGAAGATGCGCATTGAAGAAGCCGCAGCAAAAAAACAGGCCAGGATAGATAGTGAAACCGATATTATTGTGGGCACTAACAAATACCGACTCGAAAAAGAAGATGAGCTGGTTACTTTGGAAGTAGATAACCAGACCGTAAGAAAACAACAGATAGAGCGCCTAGAGAAAATAAGAGCCGAAAGAAACACCGAAAAAGTTAAAAAAGCGCTAAAAGATCTTACCGAATGCGCGGAAAAGGAAAACGGGAATTTGCTTAGCTTAGCTGTTGAGGCGGCAAGACATCGCGCAACCTTAGGTGAAATTAGCGATGCGCTGGAAGAAGTTTACGGTAGGCATAAAGCTAAAGTACAAAACTTTAGCGGTGTATATTCTAAAGAGATGAAAGAGAACACTTCGTTTAAAAAAGCCAGGGAACTGGCCGATAAATTTGCAGAACAGGATGGAAGACGACCCCGAATTATGATCGCAAAAATGGGTCAGGATGGTCACGATCGTGGCGCCAAAGTAGTCGCTACCGGTTATGCAGATCTTGGTTTTGATGTAGATATTGGTCCACTTTTTCAAACCCCAAAAGAAGCAGCAAAACAGGCAGTGGAAAACGATGTTCATATCCTTGGAGTTTCCTCTTTAGCAGCAGGACACAAAACTCTGGTTCCGCAGGTTCTGGAAGAATTAAAGAAATTAGGTAGAGAGGATATTATGGTAATTGTTGGCGGGGTTATTCCGTCGCAGGATTATCAATATTTATTTGATGCCGGCGCTGTGGCGGTTTTTGGCCCGGGAACTAAAATAAGCGATGCCGCTATCCAGCTTTTGGAGATTTTAATAGAGGAAGAAGTTTAAACTCGTAAAAATAACCTTGCAGGTTTTATGAATTATAAAAAGACTTAAAATATTATATCTCACTTAGTGAGTAAACCAACCAACTAAAAAATATACTATGGATTTTACTAAAAAAATGCTTCGGGACGATGCTTTAAAAGGCAAAACAATTATCGTAACCGGTGGAGGAAGTGGCCTCGGAAAAGCAATGACCAAATACTTTATGGAACTTGGCGCTAATGTAGCTATAACTTCCAGAAATCTGGAAAAACTTCAAAATACAGCCAAAGAACTTGAAAATGAGACCGGAGGTAAATGTTTCGCTGTTCAATGCGATGTTAGACATTACGATCAGGTAGAAAATATGCGCGATGAAGTTCTAAAAGAATTTGGAAACATAGATGTTTTATTAAACAATGCTGCAGGAAACTTTATTTCTCCAACCGAGAGATTAAGCGCCAATGCTTTTGATACTATTATTGACATTGTGCTAAAAGGAAGTAAAAACTGTACCATGGCGCTTGGAAAACATTGGATAGATACAAAACAAAAAGAAAAAACCGTACTAAATATTGTGACCACTTATGCGTGGACAGGTTCTGCTTATGTAGTGCCAAGTGCTACCGCGAAAGCAGGAGTTTTGGCTATGACGCGCTCCTTAGCGGTAGAATGGGCAAAATACGGAATTAGGTTCAATGCAATTGCACCCGGCCCCTTCCCCACTAAAGGCGCCTGGGATAGATTATTGCCGGGAGATTTAAAAGATAAATTCGATCTTGCTAAAAAAGTTCCACTAAAAAGAGTTGGTGAGCATCAGGAATTGGCAAACCTTGCCGCCTATTTGGTCTCAGATTTTTCAGCTTATGTAAATGGTGAAGTAATTACCATAGATGGAGGCGAATGGCTTAAAGGTGCAGGCCAGTTTAACTTATTAGAAGCAATCCCCGAGGAAATGTGGGATCAATTGGAGGCCATGATTAAAGCTAAGAAAGGTAATTAAGTATCTTTTTTTAAGTTTATATTTCAAAGCCTGGAACTTTTAAAAGTTGCAGGCTTTTTTATTTCATATAAGTAATCTCACAAAACCTTTTTCAACTAAATATTTAATTCTATTGAAAATAATATCACAAAAGATGTATATTGTTGCACAATTAATCAATAACACCTATTTAAATGAAAAAATTACTACTGAATTCATTAATTCTTTTCTTAGCAGTCAATGTTGGATTGCAAGCTCAGGAGAGTGAAAATATTCCGATAAGTCCCAAAGTTAAGATGGGCAAGTTGGATAACGGCCTTACCTATTATATTAGAAATAATGAACGCCCCGAAGACAAATTAGAGCTCCGTTTGGTTATAAACGCCGGTTCTATTCTTGAAAATGAAGATCAACAAGGTTTGGCTCATTTTGTAGAACACATGAATTTTAATGGCACCGAAAATTTTGAAAAAAATGAACTGGTAGATTACCTACAAAGCATTGGTGTAAAATTTGGCGCCGATCTTAATGCATATACCAGTTTTGATGAAACTGTTTATATTCTTCCTATCCCCAGCGATGATGACGAAACCCTAAACACCGGTTTTCAAATACTTGAAGATTGGGCGCATAAAGCTACTATGACCGATGAGGATATCGATGAAGAACGCGGTGTGGTTATGGAAGAATACCGTTTAGGCCTTGGTCCCGATAAGCGTATGATGCAGGAATAC
This sequence comes from Salegentibacter mishustinae, assembly GCF_002900095.1. Taxonomy (NCBI): domain Bacteria; kingdom Pseudomonadati; phylum Bacteroidota; class Flavobacteriia; order Flavobacteriales; family Flavobacteriaceae; genus Salegentibacter; species Salegentibacter mishustinae. The sequence continues at coordinate 1,729,737 of NZ_LLKN01000002.1, forward strand.
CTTCCAAAAGTAATGTATAACTCTCATTATGCAAACAGGCTTCCTATTGGAAAAAAAGAGGTGATTCAGGAAGCAGATTACGAAACTGTTCGCAATTTTTATAAAGACTGGTACCGTCCAGATCTTATGGCTGTTGTGGCTGTAGGAGATTTGGATGTTGAAAAGATAGAAGAAAAGATCAAAGAGCACTTTTCTAACCTGGAACCAGTAGAAAATCCCAGAGAAAGGAAAACTTATGATCTTCCCAATCACGAAGAAACCTTTGTTTCTATAGCTACAGATGAAGAAGCTCCATTTTCCCAGGTTCGTGTGTATTATAAAGACCACAAAGAATCTGAAGATGTGGTTACTAAAGAGGATTATATAGATCAGATGGAAAAAAATCTTTTCTCAACAATGATCAATAACCGTTTAAGTGAACTTACTAATAGTTCAAATCCTCCCTTCAACTATGGTTATTCTTACTATGGAGGCACTTTTGCCAGGAATAAAAATGCCTACCAGTCTTTCGCGATGACTGGCGAAAACCAGCAATTAGAATCTCTTAAAGCTTTACTGGAAGAAAATGAGCGTGTAAAACGTCATGGTTTTACGAAAAGTGAATTTGAAAGAGCTAAGAGTGAATATCTGGCAAGATTGGAGAAACAATACAAAGACCGAGACAAACAGGAAAGCGGTCGCCTGGTGAATCAGTATGTAAGCCATTTTCTTGAAAACTCCCCTATTCCGGGAACTGAATGGCGCTACAATTTTGCCCAGGAAAACTTAGAAAATATTGAGCTTGAAGAAATAAACGGACTTATTTCTGAATTTCTTCACGAAGATAATCGCGTAATTGTTCTTACCGGGCCTAAAAAAGAAGGTTTAGAGCCGGTTAAGGAAGAAGAGGTTATGTCACTTTTAGAGGAAATTAAAAACTCTGAAATTGCCGCTTACGAAGAAGAAAAGTTGCGTGATAATTTAATGACTAAAATGCCCAATGCCGGTAGCGTAGTAGAAACCAAAGAGAACGAGGAAGTTGGTTTCACACGATTAAAACTTAGCAATGGCGCTGAAGTAGTTTACAAAAAAACCGACTTTAAAAATGATGAAATCCTATTTAGCGCTAAAAGTATGGGAGGTACTTCCTTGTATTCAGATGAAGATTACTTAAATACTGCTTTAGCTAATAGCGGTCTTTCTCAAGCCGGGATTGCAGATCTTTCTATAAACGATCTTAGTAAAATGATGAGCGGAAAAATAGTTCAGGTTCGTCCGGAAATTTCGGGAATTACCGAGGGCTTTAGTGGTTCGTCAACCCCAAAAGACCTTGAAACACTATTTCAAATGGTTCATCTTTATTTCACCGATCTTAATAAGGATGAAGAAGCCTATACCGCTTTTGCAAATAAGCAAAAGGCATTTTTAGGAAACTTAATGTCTAATCCTAATTTTTATTTTCAGAATGAATTAGGGAAATTCAGAAATGAAGGCAATCCAAGATATGTTGGTTTTCCAACTCCAGAAAAATACGATGCACAGGATTATGAATTAGCTTACAAAAAATACCAGGAGCGTTTTGCCAATGCTGGTGATTTCACCTTTTATTTTGTAGGAAATATAGATGAAGAAAAAGTAAAAGAATACGCTTCAACCTATATTGCGAGCTTACCTTCTTCAGAAGAAACCGAAGAATTTGAAGTGCCTGAATTTAAACCTTCAACTTCAGGAGATAAGAAAGTGATTTACAAAGGAACCGATCCTAAAAGTATGGTAAATATTATTTGGAATGGGGAAACCGATTATGAAGCGGAAAAGGATTTTACGATGAAAGCTCTAGGAGAGATCCTAACGATAAAACTGGTAGAGCAACTTAGAGAAGAAGAAGCCGGGGTATATGGAGTTGGCGCCCGTGGCAACCTAAGCAAAATTCCTTATGGGTCTTATAGCTTTAGTATTTCTTTTCCTTGTGGGCCTGAAAATGTGGAAAGCTTAACTGAAGCTGCACTTGCTGAAGTTGAAAAAATTAAAGAAAACGGCCCAACTGAAAAGGATCTTGAAAAAATTAAAGAAACCTTTTTAGTACAGCGCAAAGATCAGCTTCAGGAAAACCGTTTTTGGTTGGATCAACTGGAATCGGCTGATATGGAAGACCGTGAAATAAATGAAGTCTTAAAATATGAAGAAAAAGTAGCTGCTTTAACAAAAGAAGAAATTAAGGAAGTTGCCAACGAATATTTAAACGAGAATTATTTACTAGGTATTCTAATGCCAGAGAAAAAAGAAGGTCAAGCTTCAGAAGCCGGGGAATAATCCGAGATTTGCTTAATATTAATTTATTTAAAACCGATTGTTGTGCTTTTCTGGCAACAATCGGTTTTTTATGTATAAGCTGTTAACAAAATCATTTTATAAACCTGTAATAAATTGTATTTTTACCCTTCAAAAATCATAAAAACTTAATGGGTAAAATCATTGCTATTGCAAACCAAAAGGGAGGAGTGGGGAAAACTACTACCTCGGTAAACCTGGCCGCTTCGCTTGGAGTACTTGAAAAGAAAGTATTGTTAATAGATGCAGACCCACAGGCCAACGCCACTTCCGGACTCGGAATTGACGTAGAAGAGGTTGAATTAGGTACTTACCAGCTTTTTGAAGACTCGATAGCTCCTGAAGAATGTATTCAAAAAACCAGTTCTCCAAATCTTGATATTATTCCTGCTCATATAGATCTTGTGGCTATAGAAATTGAGTTGGTAGATCAGGATGCCAGAGAATCTATGCTAAAAAAGGCTATTACCCCGCTAAAAGAGCTGTATGATTTTATTTTAATTGACTGTGCCCCTTCCCTGGGTTTATTAACTTTAAATGCATTGACCGCTTCAGATTCGGTGGTTATTCCAATACAGTGTGAATATTTTGCGCTGGAAGGTTTAGGTAAATTATTGAATACTATAAAAAGCGTTCAGAAAATTCATAATAATAAACTGGATATTGAAGGTTTATTGCTTACTATGTATGATTCTCGCTTAAGGTTATCTAACCAGGTGGTAGAAGAAGTACAGAAGCATTTTGGCGAGATGGTTTTTGATACAATCATTCAAAGAAATGTGCGTTTAAGTGAAGCCCCAAGTTATGGGGAAAGCATTATTAATTATGATGCAGGCAGCAAAGGAGCCAGCAATTATTTAAGCCTGGCACATGAAATTATAAAGAAAAACTCGTAGAAGATGGCGAAGGCGACCAAAAAACAAGCTTTAGGACGTGGACTTTCAGCTTTATTGAAAGATCCACAAAACGATATCCAATCTGCAGAAGATAAAAATGCCGACAAACTGGTTGGACATATTGTAGAATTAGATTTAGACTCTGTAGAAGTAAATCCATTTCAGCCAAGAACCAGTTTTAATGAAGACAACCTGAAAGAACTCGCGTCTTCAATAAGAGAACTAGGTGTAATCCAGCCAATTACCGTAAGAAAACTGGATTTTGATAAATACCAATTGGTTTCGGGAGAACGTCGTTATCGCGCTTCAAAATTAGTAGGTTTAGAAACTATTCCTGCATATATAAGGATTGCCAACGACCAGGAATCTCTAGAAATGGCATTGGTTGAGAACATCCAACGCCAGGATCTGGATCCTATTGAGATTTCACTTTCTTACCAGCGTTTAATAGATGAAATAAACCTTACCCAGGAACAATTAAGTGAACGCATTGGTAAAAATCGCTCTACTATTGCCAACTATTTACGTCTTCTTAAGCTCGACCCTATAATTCAAACAGGAATGCGAGATGGCTTTATGAGTATGGGCCACGGCCGCGCACTTATAAATGTTAGTGATCCGCAAAAGCAACTGGAGATCTACGAAAAAATACTTCAAAAATCATTGTCGGTAAGAGAAACCGAGCAACTGGTGCGTGAAGTAAACGAAGGCTCAAAAGCTTCAAAAACTTCCAAAAAAACCGCTGCAGTTCCTACTTCTTATAAAAAGGGAATTAAAGAATTCTCAGAATATCTCGGGACAAAAGTTGATGTAAAGGTTACTAAAAAAGGATCAGGAAAACTTAGTATTCCATTTTCTTCCGAAGAAGATTTTATTCGACTAAAAAAACTTATTCAGGGTGAAGACTAATCGGGTACTATCATTTTTCTTTTTTCTGTTGTTCGTTTTTACACTTACAGCCCAGGAAGATTCCTTAAGGATTGAAAACCCTGAATTAATAGATACAATTTCAGAAGAAAAAGATTATAAACCTTATAATGCATTGGCACCCGCAAAAGCTGCATTCTACTCGGCTATCCTACCCGGATTGGGCCAGGCATACAACGGTAAATACTGGAAAATTCCGTTGGTTTACGCCGGAATTGGTACCGGAGTTTATTTTTATATAAATAACAATAAAGAATGGAACCGCTATAGAGATGCTTATAAAAATCGGCTTGCTGGTAGAAAAGATGAATTTACTGTTGATGGAGACGAAAGAATATCTGACGACGGACTAATAAGAGCACAGGAATTTTACCGCAGAAATAAGGAAATCTCGATACTGGTAATTGCAGGGTTTTACGTATTAAATATTATTGATGCTAATGTAAACGCGCATCTACAACAATTTAATGTTAGTGAAGACCTTAGTTTAAAACCTAATATGGAGTTTGACGATTTTACAGGCAAGTCCAACTATGGACTATCTTTAAATTTTAGATTTTAAAGATAAAAATAGATAGCATAGGAATATTGTTATCCTTTCAATTAGAATTATAAGTAGATTAAAAAAATAGAGATGAAACTAGCACTTTTAGGATACGGAAAAATGGGGAAGACCATCGAAGAGATTGCAGTAAACCGTGGTCACGAAATTGTTTTAAAACTTGAAGAAGATATTGACACCTTCGAACTGGATAAAATGGAAATTGATGTTGCTATAGATTTTAGTGTTCCAAAAGCAGCATTCAAGAATATTACCACCTGTTTTAAAAATAATATACCAGTAGTTTGCGGAACCACAGGCTGGCTTGATGACTATGAAAAGGCGGTAGATATCTGCAAAAAAGAAGATTCTGCATTTATCTATGCTTCAAATTTTAGTGTGGGCGTTAATCTTTTCTTTGAACTGAACCGGAAACTGGCGAAGATGATGAATGGTATGAGTGATTATGAAGTGGAAATTGAAGAAATTCACCATACACAAAAACAAGATGCACCCAGTGGAACCGCTATAAGCCTGGCGCAGCAGATAATTACTGAAAACGATAAAAAGAACAACTGGCAACTGGATCATGCTGAAGAAGATGAGATTCCAGTAAAAGCCAAAAGAATTGAAAACGTTCCCGGCACCCACACCGTTTCTTACATATCTAAAATAGATACTATTGAAATTATGCATACCGCCAAATCCAGGGAAGGTTTTGCCCTTGGTGCTGTAATTTCCGCCGAATGGATCAAAGATAAAAAAGGCGTTTTCACCATGAAAGACGTACTTTCTGACCAAATAAAATAGAATTGAAGGTCAACAGTATTAAGTTGGCAAAAACAATAATCCCGAGGTAAGGAGGCATTTTATCTCACTTAGTAAGTAACAAATTCTAAGTATTGTTACTAATAAAGCAAAGACTAAAAATATGACATTTACAGAATGGTTTCTCTTTTTCCTGCTGGTGCAGGTTATTCACTTTGCAGGTACCTGGAAACTATATAAAAAAGCAGGCAGGCAAGCCTGGGAAGCCGCAATTCCCGTTTATAATGCTGTAATTTTAATGAAGATCATAAACCGCCCGTGGTGGTGGGTGATCCTTCTTTTTATACCCATTGTAAACCTAATTATGTTCCCTGTAATTTGGGTGGAGACCATTAGGAGTTTTGGACGTCACAGCACTACAGATACGCTTTTGGCTATTTTTACACTCGGTTTTTATATTTACTATATAAACTACGCAACCGATGTAAAATACATTGAAGACCGAAGCTTAAAACCCAGAACAGCTGCCGGTGAATGGATAAGCTCTATACTTTTTGCAGTTATCGCGGCTACAATTGTGCATACTTATGTGATGCAGCCCTTCACCATACCAACTTCTTCTTTAGAGAAAACATTACTGGTAGGCGACTTTTTGTTTGTGAGTAAGTTTCATTATGGTGCAAGATTACCAAGAACCGCTGTAGCTTTTCCTATGGTTCATGACACTATTCCGGTTTTAGGAGTTAAATCTTACTTAACCGAGCCTCAAATTCCTTATTTAAGATTACCGGGCTTTGAAGAGATAGAACGTAATGATATTGTAGTATTTAACTGGCCTGTAGATACAGTAAACGCTTTTCAGCAATATGGTGATGGGAAATATTATTACAAACCTATAGATAAGAAATCTAATTACGTAAAACGAGCGGTTGGACTTCCGGGAGACTCACTTCAGGTAAGTGAAGGAAAGGTAATTGTAAACAACGAACCACTTCAACTTCCCGGTCGGGCAAAACCACAGTTTACCTATTATGGTACCACGAATGGTCAGGGCTTCAATCCAAGATATTTATATGAAGAATATGATATTACCGATGGATATTATCACGATCCCAATACCAATCAATTCTATATAAAAGCTTTAACCGAAGCTGCGTATAACAGAATTAAAAATCATCCACACGTTACCAGCATCCAAAGATATTCTGATTCTTTAGGGGCTAAAAACCGAAGTATTTTTCCTAACGATGGAAAATTAAGTTGGAATAACGATCATATGGGACCAATTTATATCCCAAAAGAAGGAGTAACTGTAGATCTTACTTCTGAATCGATGCCATTCTATAAGCGAATTATAGAAACTTATGAAGGCAGCGAAATGGGCATAAATAATAAATTAAGCCTAAACGGCACCCAGGTTTTATTAAACGGTCAACCTACAAATTCTTACACCTTCAAGCAGAATTATTACTGGATGATGGGAGATAACCGCCATAACAGTGAAGACAGCCGTACCTGGGGCTTTGTACCGGAAAATCACGTGGTAGGAAAACCTGTTTTTGTATGGATGAGCTGGGATGCCAATGCGCAGGGCTTTTTTAATAAAATTAGATGGGATCGCGTTTTTACAACGGTAAAAGGAGACGCTCGACCTACCTCCTACTTACCTTATTTCCTTATTATAGTCGTTATTATTATTGCCTTCAATTACTTTAAAAAACGCAGGAAAAACGCTTAAATGGAAGAAATTCTAATACATCCGGCCTATTTTGGGCCGGTTTCTCAATTTGTTGTGCTGGTAAAAGCAGATAAAGTTCATTTTGAAAATGAAGATAATTATCAGAAACAAACCTATAGAAACCGGATGTATATCTATGATTCTAACGGAAAATTACTACTTAATATTCCCATTAAGCATCGGTCGGCTTTAACGGGTGAGCCTAAAAAAGCAGGAAAGCACCAACTCTATAAAGAGGTGCAAATTGAAAACGATTTTGAATGGCAAAAGCAACATTGGCGAGCCCTAAAAGCTTCTTACCAAACTTCACCATTTTTCGAGTTTTATGAAGATGAAATTTACCCGCTTTATCATAAGAAATACGATTACCTATTAGACTTTAATTACGCCTGTTTGGAGTTTGTAACCGAAGCACTTCAGTTGGATATGAATTTCAGTAAAACTTCAGAATACATTCTTCATCCTGAAGATAAAAAAGACTTAAGACCTCTGATAAATGCAAAAGGAAAGTTCAACTTTCAGCATCAGGAATACACTCAGGTTTTTCAGGATAAACTCGGTTTTCTACCGAATTTAAGCATCTTAGACTTGATTTTTAATGAAGGTCCAAATAGTTTAAATTTTCTGGAAGCGCAGGAATTTAAATTTTAAACCGGGTCATAACCGGATAATGATCGGAGTATTCATTTTTAAAGCGCTCAAAGGAGTTAATCTGTATCCCAGCATCAAATAGCATAAAGTCTATTCGTAACGGGAAATAATTCAGTTTAAAGGTTTGCCCAAAACCTTCTCCAGATTCCAGGAAAGCATCTTTAAACCTTTCATCGTTTATAAACTCATATATATAGGAGAAGGCGGTATTATTAAAATCTCCTGCAATAATAGTTTTACGCGAAGATTCCCGTACTTTCTTCATCATCATCTCGGCTTGTTCTTGTTGCATTCCAAATCCCTGCCCTATTCTGCCCAATAATTTTTTAGAATCTTCCTTTCGTAAATTATCAATTTCGGGCTTTACATTTAAAGATTGGAAGTGAACATTGTAGATACGCAGCGTATCTGTTTTTACGACTATATCGGTATAAATAGCGTTATTATTTCCGTTGTGTGGAAAATCAACTGAATACTGTTCTACAATAGGAAATTTGGAAAATATAGCCGAACCAAATTCTGAATTCCTTCCTTTTCTGTGCACAAAATGAAACGGATAAATCTCCTTTAAATTGGTTTCATCTACCGTATGCTCCTGGGTAAGTAAAATATCAGGATCTTTCTCCTTTATAAAATCTGTGATTCTTTCGGGAATATTTTCTTCATCAGTCCAATCATAAGTATTGAACATACGAACATTATAGCTCATAATACTTATCTCTTTTTCAGAAGTTTGCGTATTGGAGCTAAACTGGTAAAGGCTGGACACATAATTATACCCAATTAGCAACACAATAAAAGATAACAGGAATTGCCTTTTTAGTCGAATAATCCAATAAACCATAAAACCAAGGTTTACAAGTATTAAAACAGGTACTCCAAGACTTAATACCGATAATAAAGGAAATGATTTCGGAGGAATAAAGGCTAATAAATAAGATAGTAGTAATGCCGTACCAAGAAGAGAATTAAAGATAAAAATGATCTTATCTATAAGGCCAAGCTTTTTCATTTAATCTTCTTTACCGGCTTTAAATAAAAAGTCTTTCTCGCTTTTACTCAAGCTATCGTAACCGCTTTTACTTATTTTATCTAAAATAGCATCAATTTGCTTCTGCTTTTCATCCTTGTCTAATTTTCGAGAAGAAAAAGGTTTGCGCTGTTCGGTAGCCGACTTTTTATTTGTGTTTTTTCGGTATACAGTTTTCATTTTGGCTTTGCGTTCGGTGGTTTTAAATAAAGACGCGAAACTATCCATTATTTTTTCAAACCAGGAACCAATATCATTACCTTTTTGCAATTGTTTGGTATAAACATAACCCAAAGCCGCACCACCAAGGTGTGCAAGATGACCGCCCGCATTACTCATTGGAATTTGGATGATATCCAGTGCCACCAGAAAAGCAGCAATGTACCAGAATTTAATACTTCCTATTAAAAGCAGTTTAACCCGCATATTAGGAATATAAGTAGCTATCCCTACTAAAACCGCCATAACTCCGGCAGATGCTCCTATTAAATAAGAACGCCCCATAGATTGAAACGCAGGGAATAAATTATAGCTTAACATATAAACCAGCGCGCCCATAATTACCCCTAAAAAGAAATAATTAAGCAACCGCTTTGGTGAAAAATAATTCAGAAAATAAATTCCTGAGAAATATAAGATCAGCATATTAGATAAGATATGCCAAATTCCACCGTGTAAAAAAGAATAGGTGATTATAGACCAGGGCTTAAAAATGAACTCTCCCGGTTCCTTCGGAAAAACAAACCACTCCAATAAAAAATCTGATGGTAACTGAAATAAATAAGCTATAGTTCTAAATAAAAAGAACAGGAAGAAAACCAATACGTTAATAGCAATCAGCTTTTCAACTACCGTAGCGGTTTGCAGTTTATATCTTATTTTATCAGATCCTTTCATCAATCCCAGCGATTTTGATTAAACTGGTTTTTCTTCCAGTACCACATCATTATAAAGCCAAACAGAGCACCTCCAACGTGGGCAAAGTGTGCTACGCCTCCTCCAAATAACGAATATCCTGTAAATCCTGAAAATAAATCTATTAAAATAAGTACAGGAATAAAGTATTTCGCCTTAATAGGTACCGGTACAAATAACAGGAATAATTCAACATTAGGAAACATCATTCCAAAAGCTACCAGAATACCGTAAATAGCTCCAGAAGCTCCCACAGCCGGTGTATTGACACTCTGATATAGACTTTGCAAAGTTTCTTTTGGTACAGAATCCAGAATGGCGGTAGAATACTCTCCCGTTTTAAGCAGTTGCTCTACACTCCCCATACTCATCCCTGCATCTAACAATGCATTATAACCGGTTTTAAACTCTATATAATTTACTAAAGTATGTAAAAATGCGGCTCCAAGCCCTGCCGAAAAATAGAAGAAAATAAATTTCTTTTGCCCCAACATTTGTTCAATTGGTCCACCAAAAGCCCATAAGGCATACATATTAAAGATAATATGCATCAAGCTGCCGTGCATAAACATATGGCTAACAAACTGCCATGGCATAAAGTTTTCGTTCTCAAAGAACCAAAGAGCAAATAATTGATAGGAGTAATCTCCCAAAAACTGGCTACCAACAAAGAAAATAATGTTGATGATTAAAAGTACTTTTACAGTTTCGGTAATTCTTCCCATTTACATAAATTTTTTATCCAGCTCGTCTACCGTTAAAGTAACGAAAACCGATCTGTTAGACGGGCTTAACCCGGGTTCTTTACAAGCAAACAACCTGTTAACGATATGCTGCTGCTCGGTATTGTTTAAAAGTGTTCCAGATTTTACCGCCATTCCTTTTGCAAGCGACTTTGCCAGCAAATCGGTTTGAGAAAATCCATTATCGGGCACATCGTTTTCAAAATCGGCGATAAGCTGTTCTAATAAGATTTCTACTTCACTTTCTGAAATTAAAGTTGGAATCCCAACAATTTCTACGGAATCACTTTTTACTTCAGAAAATACAAATCCGGTTTGTTCCAAAGAATCCTTTAGTTGTTTTAATATCTCTATTTCGTGCGTGTTAAACTGAAGATTTAACGGAAACAACAACTGTTGGCTCACTGCGGCTGAAACCGTAATATTTTTCAGCATTTCTTCGTATAAAATCCTGGTGTGCGCCCGGTGTTGATCTATTACTAAAATACCACTCTTCAGCGTACTTACAATATATTTTTTATGAAGCTGAAAGGTTGATTTTTCTTCTGTATCTTGAGAAGGCTGAAATAAATTTCCGGTTACTTCTTCGCTTTCAAATTCTATTTCCCTAAAATCTGAATCAGGCTTGGGAACGTCTTCAGTTTGTAATCCTGCGTAAAGGCTTTCCCAACTTTCTCCGCGTTCTTTTTTAAAGTTTGAAGAAAAGGAATTTGACCCCGTTTTATGAGTTCGGGCATTTTCTTCCTGAAATGGATTAAAATTACGATCTACTTCTACCTGTGGTACTTCAGCAGATCTATTTTTATAATCGTAAGGTGTATCCAGGTTTGCATCCCGATCAAAATCTAAGACCGGAGCTACGTTAAACTGACCTAAACTATGCTTAATAGCGCTTCTTAAAATCGCATACAACGCGTGTTCATCATCAAACTTAATCTCAGTTTTGGTAGGATGAATATTGATATCTATACTTTTAGGATCAACTTTTAAGAAAAGAAAATAACTGGGATAAGATTTATCTTTCAATAAACCTTCAAAAGCCGCAACAACAGCGTGGTTTAGATAAGGGCTTTTTATAAACCGATTATTTACAAAAAAGAATTGTTCTCCCCGCGATTTTTTGGCAAACTCAGGTTTCCCTACAAATCCGGAGATTTCAACAATCTCGGTCTCTTCGGTTACCGGCACCAGTTTTTCGTTGGTTTTTCCGCCAAAAATATTAGTAATTCGTTGCCTGTGATTAGTCTCCGGAAGTTGAAAAAGCTCACTCCCGTTATGAAATAAAGAAAAAGCGATTTGTGGATGCGCCAAAGCTACCCTTTGAAATTCGTCTATAATATGCCGTGTTTCTACAGCATCAGATTTCAAAAAATTTCTTCTTGCAGGAATATTATAAAACAGGTTTTTTACGCTTACCGAAGTTCCTTTTGGGCAGACACAAACATCCTGATTGGCAACTTTACTGCCTTCCACTTTAATTTGTGTTCCAACTTCATCATCCTCTGGTTTAGTCTTTAACTCTACATGCGCAATTGCGGCAATAGACGCTAATGCTTCTCCCCTAAAGCCTTTGGTTTGTAAACTAAAAAGATCTTCAGCAGCTTTGATTTTTGAAGTAGCGTGGCGTTCAAAACACATTCTGGCATCGGTAAGGCTCATTCCTTTACCATCATCAACTACCTGAATAAGCGTTTTTCCGGCATCTTTTATTACCACCTGGATATTCCCTGAACCTGCGTCAATAGCATTTTCCACGAGTTCCTTTACCACCGAAGCCGGCCTTTGCACCACTTCCCCGGCAGCAATCTGATTCGCTACATGGTCTGGTAAAAGTTGAATTATATCTGTCATTTAGGGGTGATTGGAAAAGATGGACAGATCAAAGTCTATTATCCATAAAAAAATGAGAACGAGCACCATTATAATTATAAGCAACCTTTTATTGATTTCCCGGTTACCGCGCGTTCTACTGGATTTACGTACTTCAGCCCATTGAGAGCCAAAATCTATAGCATTTGTAGTTTCTTTGTACTTACTAAATTTTGAATCAAAACTATAAATATTACCCGTATCCTTCCCCTTATAATAACGTGGGGTGTAATTATAGCGGGCATTCTTTCTTGGTTTATAAATTTTGATTTTCAAAATATGTCGATTTTCTGTGGTAGTTCAAATTTACTCAAATTGCTTCAAAAAACCGAAGCCAAAGAGCTTAAAAAGAAATCAACAAGAATAATGCCGATAAAGCGCCTGGCTTAATATTTAGCGTCCCTACGTAGTTTTGCCATTTTAATAGCCGCAATGGCAGCTTCAGTACCTTTGTTACCGTGTGCGCCACCACTTCTGTCCCTGGCTTGTTGCATATTATGATCTGTTAATACACAAAAGATAATTGGAGTATCATTTTTTACATTAAGATCTTTTATGCCTTGGGTAACTCCCTCGCACACAAAATCAAAATGTTTAGTCTCTCCTTCTATTACGCTACCAATAGCGACAATAGCATCTAGCATATCAAAACTTTCCTGCATTTTTTTACAGCCATAAATAAGCTCAAAACTGCCGGGAACATTCCAACGTACAATTTTATTAGGCTCTACATTATTCTCTATAAGCGCGTTGTAAGCGCCATTATAGAGTCCTTCGGTAATTTCATCGTTCCATTCTGAAACAACAATCCCGATGCGAAAATCACTCGCATCGGGAATTTGGTCTTTATCGTAATCAGAAAGATTATTTCCTGCTGTTGCCATAAATTATTGTTTTGCAGCACGAGCCTGCCCCATATAGACCGGTACCTGCTCAGCTTCAGGAGCTTCAGGATACTCGTCTTTTATCTGCTGAAGGTGTTCTTCAGCATCAGCGGGTTGCCCAACTTCCAAAGCGGTAATTGCTGCTTTTAGTAAAAATTTTGGTGTTGTAAACTCATTAGATCTCATAGAAGCTGCTTTTTCATAATATCCTAAAGCTTCTTCCGGTTGTTCTAATTGCATAAATGCGTCGCCAATTCCTCCGGTAGCTAAAGCTGCCAGAACTTCATCATCACTATTAAAATCCTCAAGATAATTGATGGCTTCCTGGTAATTCCCGGTATTCAAATAAGCGAAACCGGCATTATAGGTTGCAAGGTTTGCTGCATCTGTACTTCCGTAATTATTTATAATATCAATAAAACCATATTTACCTTCACCACCATTTAAAGACAAGGTGAAAAGTGAATCGCGCTCAGCTCCAGAAGCATTTAAAGCAGATGCAAAATAATTTTGCGCCTGTGCCATTTCGTTGGCCGCTTCTTCCTGTTTTGGCTCACTTACAAAACGTTCGTAACCAAGGTAACCCAATACGGCTACAATTGCTACTCCAACAATGATATAAATATACTTTTGATTTTCTGCTACCCAGGTTTCGGTCCTGCCAGCTCCTTCGTCAAGAGTGTTAAATACTTCAGCAGTTGTAGATTCGTCTTCTACCTGATTTTGCTGTTCTTCCTTGTTAGATGGTTTATATCCTTTTTTCTTGTAAGTTGCCATAAAAACTGTTTAATGCGTGGCAAAAATATGATTTTTATTCAAAATTAAAAGGGAAATTATTTGTATTTTTTTAATATTTTCGGGTCATTCGCTTTACTTTCAGAATTCTATTATACAAATATCAAAAAGCTGAATAACAGCATTTTATGTTTTTAAAACACCTTTCTTTAGTTAATTACAAAAACCTTGATTCAGCTTCTTTCGAATTTGATACGAAAATAAATTGTTTTATAGGCAATAATGGCGTTGGTAAAACCAACGTCCTGGATAGTATTTATCATTTGGCTTTTGGAAAAAGTTATTTTAACCCAATAACCAGCCAAAACATTAATCACGATGCCGACTTCTTTGTAGTTGAAGGACAATTTGAAAAATTACAAAAAGAGGAGCAAATATTGGTAAGCGCAAAACGCGGACAAAAAAAAGTTATAAAGCGGAACAACAAGCCCTATGAAAAATTCAGTGAGCATATTGGCTTTATTCCTACAGTAATTATTTCACCGGCCGATCGTGACCTTATTATTGAAGGAAGCGAAACCCGGCGAAAGTTCATGGATGGTGTGATCTCCCAAAGCGATAATGTCTATCTAAATAAGCTTATTCAGTATGGAAAGATAAATGCACAGCGTAATTCTTTGCTGAAATACTTTGCCGCCAACCATAGTTTTGATCGTGATACTTTAGAAGTTTACAACCTGCAACTTAGCGACCTGGGGCAATACATCTTCGAAAAACGAAAAGCCTTTTTAGAAGAATTCATTCCTATTTTTAATAAACGCTATGCTGATATTACTAAAAATGAAGAGCAGGTAGATATCAGTTATAAAAGTCAGCTATTTGACAGTTCTTTAGCATCTTTACTTGAAGCAAACCTTCAAAAGGATATGGCCCTGCAATATACAAGCGTTGGCACACATAAGGACGATCTAAGTTTTGAAATTGAAGGCCATCCTATTAAAAAATTTGGTTCCCAGGGGCAACAAAAATCTTTTTTAGTAGCCTTAAAATTGGCGCAATTCGATTTTATAAAAGCTATTAGTAAAGTAAATCCAATTTTACTGCTCGATGATATTTTCGACAAATTAGACGAGCAACGTGTAGCACATATTGTAGCTTTGGTGGCCACAGATCAATTGGGTCAAATTTTTATTAGTGACACCCACGCAGACCGCACTGAAGCTGTGGTTAAAAGCAGTAAACAATCTTATAAACTCTTTAAATTGTGAATAAAAAAATTCTCTTTTTTCTCTTCGGAATCGTACATTTAGGATGCCAAAAAAATAATCCTGAAGAACAGTTAGAGCACCTCACCGGTTACTGGGAAATTGACCGTGTAGAGATCTTTGAAGACTCAGTAATTAATTACAAAATAAACGCCACTGTAGATTATATGGAGTTTGATAGCAATAAAGGTTTTCGCAAAAAAGTAAAACCACAATTTGATGGCAGTTTTAAAACAAGTGACAATAAAGAAGAAATTTCAGCACGTATAGAAAATGATAGTTTACGTCTTTATTATAAAACTCCATTTGATGAGTGGAAAGAAACTGTAATTTCTGCTGAAGAAAAGAAATTTAGCGTCCTAAATCGAGACGGGAAGATATATTATTACACCAAATTCACATCCTTACTAGATAATGAAGATGAAGAAGAGAAATAGTGAAAATCAAAGTTTAAGCGAAGTTCTAAAAGAGTTTGTAGATCATAATAAACTCCAGGGAGGCCTGGATAAAGTAAGCGTTAAAGATGTTTGGTACCGGGAAATGGGACCAGCTATTGAAAAGTACACTACTGCTATTAAACTGCAAAACGAAACGCTGTTTGTTCAGTTAAGTTCTTCTGTGCTAAGAGAAGAGCTTAGTTATGGTAAAGGAAAAATAATAGCTATGCTAAACAGAGAATTAGGGAAAGACCTCATCAAAAAATTGGTTTTACGTTAATGCAGCATCGCTATTTTAAGATTTACAAACCTTACGGCTATTTAAGTCAGTTTATTACCAACGAGCGTCCAAGGAAAAAAAAGAAACTTTTGGGAGAGTTAGGCGATTTCCCGGATGAAACAATGTCGGTTGGTCGTTTAGACCAGGATTCTGAAGGTCTATTATTTCTTACCACCGATGGAAAAGCAAGTGCTGAAGTTACCGGGAATAAAATTGAGAAAGAATATTATGTTCAGGTAGATGGGCAAATCACCCTTGAAGCAATAAAAAAAATACAACTTGGAGTAGAGATAAGCATTAATGGTAAAAGCTATAACACACTTCCCTGCAAAGCTTTTATTTTAGAAGAAAGACCAGAATTTCCGGAAAGAGCTAAGAAAATTCGTGACGAACGCCACGGTCCTACCAGTTGGATTTCGGTAACTTTGGTGGAAGGTAAATTTCGCCAGGTCAAAAAGATGACTGCTGCCGTTGGATTCCCCACTTTAAGGTTGGTTCGCGTGAGAATTGGTAATGAAAAACTGGACAAAATGGATGCCGGTGAAGTTATTGAATTAACTGTGTTTTCCTATTAAATGTATTTTCCAATTCATTTTGAATTATTTCATATTAGCCTTACAAACCTTAACTTTGAAGCCTCATAACAACCTATGCAAAACGCAGAATTAAGAACGGTTACAGTAACCAGGTATATCACTCCGCTTAGAGAAGGAGGCTCCTTACCTGCTCTCACCGAAGCTGACGACGATTTTAAATATGTCCTTAAATTTAAAGGTGCAGGCCATGGTGTAAAAGCTCTTATTGCCGAATTACTCGGGAGCGAAATTGCGCGCGCATTGGGATTTAAGGTACCAGAACTCGTTTATGCCAATTTAGATGAAGCTTTCGGCAGAACTGAAGGTGATGAGGAAATTCAGGATCTTTTGCAGGCCAGCCAAGGATTAAATCTTGCGCTGCATTTTCTCTCCGCAGCAATCAATTTTGATCCCGTGGTAACTGAAGTTGATGAGTTTGAAGCTTCAAAAATAGTTTGGCTTGATGCATTTATCACTAATGTAGACCGCACCTATAGAAATACCAATATGCTTATTTGGCATAAAGAATTATGGCTTATAGATCACGGTGCTTCTTTTTATTTTCACCATTCCTGGAGCAATGTGGAAGAAAAAGCCAAAACGCCTTTTGCTTTTATTAAAGATCATGTCTTGCTGCCGCGAGCCAGTAAATTACAAGAAGCCGATAAATTTTGTAGAGAATTAATTACTCCCGAAAAAATAAAAGATATCGTATCGCTAATTCCTTCTGAATGGTTGCAATGGGAGGATACCGATGAAACTGAAGAGGAAATAAAAGAAGTTTATACTCAATTTTTAACCACCCGGCTTAAACATTCAGGAATTTTTATAAAAGAAGCAGAAAATGCAAGAAAAGCACTTATATGAATATGCTGTAATTAGGCTGGTACCTAAAGTTGAACGTGAAGAATTCCTGAACGTTGGCATTATAGTTTTCAGCAAACAGGGAAAATATTTAAAAGCTTTGTTTCAGGTTGATGAAGAGCGACTAAGAGTTTTTTGCAAAGATCTGGACAAAGATGAAATTTGTTCCAATCTAGATTCTTTTAAGAAAATATGCGAGGGAAGTAAAAATGGAGGGCCTATTGCTCAATTAGATTTACCATCGCGTTTTAGATGGCTTACTGCAGTGCGAAGTTCTATCATTCAAACCTCACGACCACACCCGGGAATGACCAGTGATCTTGATAAAACGTTACAGAGGCTTTTTACAGAACTTGTTTTATAAAGAAATACTGTTTCAGAACTAAATAAAAAAACGTCATCACGAACAAAGTGAAGTAACCTGTAATTGGATAACTAAAAAACTACGGGTTGCTTTCCGATAAAATCAGGATCGCAATGACGAATATTATCTTTATTGGCTTACTTAATTACCCCTTAAACTTAACAGCCATTTCTACAGTTCTTTTTGCCTGGTGTTTAACTGCTTTTTTAATATTATCTCCCGGCGTATTCCCATCTGCGGTAACACTTATGCCGTAAGGATTTCCTCCGGCTTCAAACAAACAAGGGTCAGTATAGCCAGGAGCAACGATTATTGATCCCCAGTGCATCACGGTTTTATACAGAGATAACAAAGTCGCTTCCTGTCCCCCATGCGGGTTTGCTGCACTGGTCATTCCGCTAACCACTTTATTAGCTAATTTCCCGCTAGACCAAAGTCCGCCGGTGGTATCAAAAAATGCTTGCAATTGTGATGGTAAGTTTCCATAACGAGTTGGGGTACTAAAAATAATAGCATCTGCCCATTCCAGATCATCTAAAGTTGCCGTTGGAAAATCTTTATTTTCCTCAACATATTTCTTCCAGTTATCGTTTTGATCTATAGCTTCACGAGGCGCGGTTTCCTGCACTTTCTTCACTCTTACTTCTGCTGCGCCGGCTTCTTTTGCAGCTTCACCTGCCCATTGGGCTAATTGGTGATTTGTTCCTGTGGCACTATAAAATATTACAGCTACTTTTGGTTGACTCATAATTTCTCTTTTTAAAGTTGATTAATCTTTTCAACTAAATATAAAACAAATTAGAGCTAATAGGTTTAAGATTATTATAAAATTGAATTAATAACCAACCGCTCTTCCATCATAGCTTCTAGAATCGGCAGCACCGTAAATAATGTGATTCTCCCAGTCAATATAAATTCCCATAGCGCGACCACTACTTCCACCTTCGTAAATTTCGTGACCCATTTCTTCATAGATCTTTTTAATATCTGGAGAAAAGCCCCAATCTTCAAAGCGGGTTCGATCTGGTAACCATTGATGATGAATCCTTGGAGATTCTATTGCTTCGGCAATATTCATTTTATAATCCAGGGTGTTTACAATCACCTGCAATACAATATTGATAATGGCTCTACCTCCCGGGCTGCCAATCACTAGAAGCGGCTTTCCGTTCCTGGATACAATAGTTGGCGACATACTGGAAAGCATACGTTTTCCGGGAGCTACCAAATTTGGGTTGGTGCCAATTAACCCATTAGTATCGGTATACCCAGGAATTGGATTAAAATCGCCCATTTCATTATTCAGCAAAAATCCGGCACCTTCTACAACGATCTTCGAGCCGTAACTATGCTCTAAAGTATAAGTAAGCGAAACCGAATTCCTGTCTTTATCTACTATAGAAATATGTGTAGTTTGCGGACTTTCATATTGCAAATGCACTTTATTAAAATTAGCAGAATCGCTTACTGAGGCAGTTTTTAATTGAATACTTTCTGTTAGATCTTTTGCATATTCTTTTGAAGTTAATTTTTCTAGCGGCATTTCAGGATTAAAATTAGGATCACCTAAATGCAAAGCCCTATCGGAAAAAGCCCTTCTCATAGCCTCGGTAAGGAGATGCAAAGATGTAGCAGAATTTGCCCCATATTTTTCCAGATTAAAGCCTTCAAGAATATTAAGCATTTCAATAACCGCAACACCTCCGGAGCTTGGTGGTGGCATGGCTATGATTTCGTAACCACGATAAGTACCTGTAATTGGTTTTACTTCTTCAGCTTCGTATTTTGCGAGATCTTCTTCAGTAATCAATCCGCCGTGTTCTTTCATAAAATCGGCCATCAATTTCGCGGTTTTTCCTTTATAAAACCCATCGGCACCGTTTTTCTGAATTCGTTTTAAAGTTTTAGCAAGATCTGGCTGTTTAAAGTTTTCACCGGGCTTATAAATATCTTCTCCGTTTTTAAGAAAGGCCTCTGCAGTAGCGGCATATAGATCTTCGTCTTTATGCTCCTTTATCCAGTTTAAAAATCCATTCATTCGGTAAGTAGATTCAAAACCGTTTTCTGCCAGCTCAATAGCGGGTTGCAAAAGATCTGCCCAGGCTAAACTACCCATTTTCTGGTGCGCCTTATAAAGTCCGGCCACAGTACCAGGAACTCCTACCGAAAGTAAACCTTCGTGATTAGAATTGTCTTTAATCTTCCCATCGGGACCAAGAAACATATCCCTTGTGGCAGCCATTGGGGCCTTTTCCCTAAAATTGAAAGCAGTTTTATCACCATCGCCCCCGTGATATAGCAAAAAACCACCACCGCCAATATTACCGGCTGAAGGTAAAGTAACCGCCAGCGCAAAAGCTGTAGCCACACTGGCATCTATAGCATTACCTCCTTTTGCAAGAATATCCTTTCCTACTTCTGAAGCCAAATAGTGACTGGTAGCTACCATCCCGTTTTCTGCCCGTACGGGAATACGCCCGGTTTGTGAAAAAACTGGAAAACAAAAGCTAAATGCTAAAAAGAGGCAAACTAAAGATTTGATTTTTCTCATTTTAATTTATTGAATTTAGATTAGCGGTACTATTACAAACAAACAGTAATTACTCTGTGAAAACTATTTCGGAACAAACCGGGCGATTATAGAAAATATTATTTTTCATTTCTAGGAATCCCGGCCTTTCGGAACAGACCATTACATCACGATTATCGAGTAAACCTAAATAAAACGCCAATGAGAAACAAGCGTAAAGAATAATTTAGCTGATCTTACAATTCGGAATTAATGAAGTTTCTTTAAAAACCAACCCGAAGAATTCAAAGGTATCCATCGCCTTTTTTGAGGCTTCGTTTATTTGAGTTTCGGTAAAATCTTCAGCTTTCAATTCTTTTACAAATTTATTCCAGGATTTTACTCCATCGCGATCGCCATTAAAAAAATGCGGTTGGGGAACTCCATTTAATGCAGGGCAATTTGGGAGTTCTTTAGAAATATATACTCCACCGAGAGCAGAGCCCAAAACCACGTAGGCAGCCCCTAAAGCTTCCTCATAAGAATTCAACCTGAATTTCTCCTCAAATTCTTTTGAAATCGAATTATCCACACCTAAAGCCGCAAGATCTTTTGCCAGTTTATCGGTTTTATCTGATTGGTAAGAAGGAATAAATTTTGAAATTTCCGCTTCGGTAATTTTATAGGCTATATAATTTTGAAGAAGTAAAAGCTTATAATCATCAAGGCTTATCTCATGAGAAATAATTTGACCTGCAAGATTTTCCTTTTCAAGTTCTTCGTGAAGCTTTTTGGTAGAATCTCTAAGACTATTCAGCATCTTCTACATTAAATTTATCAAGATTATTCCTTATTTTTCTAATATTCTCCCTTTGTTCTTTATCATCAGCCTTCATATTATCCAGGTAACTGTAAATTTGATGAACTGCTATTTTATTTTTTCTTATTCGCTCTCTCAGCTCCTCATGCTGTACCATATTATACACCACCTGTTTTAGGAGTGGCTCTAATTTTTCGTCCAGATTATTCATATGCTTTTTCAGAATAAATCCTGAGGCTCCCGAAAGAATCGTATCTGCAGCAAGTTCATCATCATCCAGGGCTCCTGTTATAAAAATAAGTGGGATAGCTTCATCTATAGATTTCACCAATTCCATAATATCTAGGCCGGTACCCGAAGGTAAATTATAATCTGAAATTACTACATCGGGAAGAAAATTGGTAAATAGATTCTCAAAACCGGGTAGGTCCTGCACTATTTTTATCTCAGGCGTTTTTACAATCTTCGCAATTTGTCTTTTAATTAATACCGCATCGGTTTCCTCATCTTCAACTAATATAATGCGTAATGGAGTTGTGATCATTCTTCAAAATTTATACAAAAATACTAAACTTGTTGATGAAAAGAACCAAATTGAGATAGATTACAGACCGTAATTAAAAATAAAAAAAGTACTGCCTTTACCTGGTTCACTTTCCAAACAAGTTTTTCCATTAGAATTTTCTATAACACCGGCTACTATAGAAATACCAACACCAGTTCTTGAGGAATCATTTTTCAAAATCCAGAAAAGCACAATAAAATACTATCCAGATAGATTAGAAATCAATCCATAATCTATTGAATATGGTATACTCGAATATAGTCTATCTCCATTTCAGCTGGAAAAAGGGTATCATCTACGCCATTATCTCCTATGTATTTACCACCTACTACCATATCTACCAAAAGATAAAAAGGCTTATCAAAGGGCCAATTGTTATCATTAGGAGAAGATGGTCGGTTAAAAGTATAAATGATATTATCGGGATCATCAACATAGAATTTAATATATTGATCTGTCCACAATATACCATAAGCGTGAAATTCTTCTTCGACTGTTTCAAGATTATGATTTGCACTTATTAGTGAACCATTAAAAGCATTATTAGCGGCACTATGCACGTTAATATTGAATTCATTAGGCTTATGGGTAAAGTATTCCATTATATCGATTTCACCACATTGTGGCCATCCTACTGTAGCCTCATTATCACCAATTAAAACAAGTTTAGCCCAAATTCCATTTTTTTCCTGTTCCGGAAGTTTTGCACTAATTTCAATACGTCCATATTTAAAAGCATACTTGCTATTTATTCTTGCCGATGTATATACAGCAGCTTTCTTTTTGGCCGTAATTTTCATTGTTCCCCCGCTTAAACTCACATTTTCTTTGCGGTAAACCTGTAATTGATCTGCAACATCAGGATTAGTGGTGTTCTTAGATTCAAAAACCCAAATATCGTCTAAGACCGTTGTTTCATTAAATTCCTCATTCCATACCATAGTTGCATTGTCCCAATCTACGTCTACATTCCCCGGAGGTTCCATATTTATTTTGGTTCTTTCCAAAACAGGTTCAGAATCAGTGGAGTCGTCGGTAGAGCTACACCCAGTGAGAAATAAAGTAATAAGCGTAACTACCAAAATTCGGTTAAAGTAAAATTTATTCATTTTCATGGCGGTGTTAGCTTTTAATAATTAAGAAGAAAATTCTTCCCTTCTAATCTTAAAGTTAATAAAAAGTGAGGGAATTCGTACTTAAATTCATCAAAAATAATTGACTTTCAGAGGAATAACTCCTTTAACGTCTATAAAAAATAGATGAATATCAATTATTATTTTTAATTTTTAGCTGAAAAATGATCCTCTTAAAGTAAAGACCGCTTACTAGAAATAAGATTAAAATAGCTAGAAGAACTAAATTAGGGCGCGTGAAAAAAGATATGAATTCCGGTTAATATTTATAAATAAAAGAAGAAAGTACTGCCTGTACCGGGTTCACTTTCTATCCAAATTTTCCCATTATGTTTTTCTATAATTCTGGCTACTATAGATAGGCCAACACCAGTTCCTTTAAAATCATTTTTAGAAGCCCGGGAAAACACATTAAAAATTTTATCCTGGTCATTTTTGGCTATCCCAATCCCATTATCCTTAATATAGAAAATCTCCCTGTTATCTTTTGAAATACTCCCAATTTCAAGTTTTGGAGTTTTAGCTCGCTGGGAATACTTTAAAGCGTTACCAATTAAATTACTCCATAACTGAAAAACCATTCTGCGGTCTCCATAGGTTCCATGTAAATTTTCTGCTATCACTACCTCTGTATCGGGGAAATTGATTTTGATATTAAAACTGGATAAAAGCTCTTCCAACAATTTTTTAGTGCTGAATTTTTCTTTTTCCAGTTCCCCACTAGTGATCTTTGAGAAGGAAAGAATATCATCTATAATCCCTTCCATTCTATTGGAAGACTTTAAAATGGTATCTATAGTTTCGGAAGCTTCTGCAGGTAAATCCCCGCTAAAATCCTCTTTTAAGATTTGTGCGAAACCATTTATTCCACGTAAAGGGCTACGAAGATCATGCGAAATTCCGTAGCTGAATAGTTCAAGGTCTTTATTGACTTCCTCCAGATTTTGATTCAACCTGCTAATCTCTTCTTTTTGCTTTGCCAGGAGAAACTGGTTTAAATTTTCCCGGAAAACTTTTGCCGTTTCAAGGTCATAATCCTGCCAACTATGCGATATCCCATCCAATTTTTCTGTCCATTTTTCAAAAGACTTTCTAGGGCTAAGGCGTTGTTTTTCTTCGTTGTATGACACTTTGTTATTAGGATCACCCCCCCAACTTACGGTTTCGGCTACTTCAGGCCTAAACCAAATAATAAAATTATCTTCGGCTCTTCCCAGTTTAAAACTTAAAATGCCTGATGCCGATTTTTTATAATTTTCGGCTTTCGGATATTGACTTTTAAGATTTTTAGTATGAAAAATCACCTCATCTTTTTGGGCCAGGAAATCACGTATTTCCAGAACTTCAGCTTCCTTAGGTGTTTTACCAAAAAGCTTTATTTCGTTATCTAAGATAACTGCTCCTCCTCCGCTTTCAATTAAAGAGGTAAAAGGAACTGAAGTTTTAGCAAGACCTTCAGCTAAGGAATCTTCAATTTTTAATTCCTCTACGATTCTTTGCCTCAATTCGGAATTTTCATTGATTTTTTTATTAAAAATCCCGGTTTGTATAGTGGAAATATTATTAGAAAAAATCTGTGTTAAGAACTTACAGGTTTCTCTTTGATAATAATTAATGAATTTAGCCGAATAATGATGACAGGCCACTAAACCCCATAAATTTCCGTTTACAATGATAGCCGCTGTTAAGGAAGCACCCACCTTCATATTCTGTAAATATTCAATATGAATGGGAGAAACTCCTCTTAATGCCGACCGGGAAAGATCTAAAGGCTTGTTAGTTACTGGCGATATTTCTGGAGCGATGGGAACGGGCTCATAATTTACATCTGAAATAATCCTAACCTTATGATTTAAAAATAACTTCCTGGATTGTGAAGGAATATCACTCGCCGGATAATGTAAATCCAGCCAGCTTTCTAAATGCTCCTCTTTTTCTTCAGCAACTACTTCCCCATTCCATTCTTCATCAAAGCGGTACACCATCACGCGATCGTAACCGAAGATATTTTTCATCAACTTAGCTGCTCTATCACATAGAGTCGGGATACTATTTGTAGTATCCAGGCCATTAATAATACTGGTTAACTGCTGCTGAAAATGAGTGGGATTCCAGGTTTTTCCCAGAATTTCGAAATCCAGAATAAGATTATCTTCAGACAAATGAGCCAACATCACAAAGTTGTTTTCATTTATCTTCAAATCTTCAGCTGCAAAACCTGATTCTTCAGCAATAGAAGCTTGAAGTCGCTTTACAGGAAGTTTACCTATTAATTTTTCCAGAGAAATACCTAGAAAATCTTTATGAGAAATTCCGAAGAACTTTAAAGTGTTTTCACTAGCCTGAGTTACTTCAAAAGTTTTAGGATTCGCAGCTACAATCACCCCATGAGCCTGGGCTTTTCCGATTATATGTATGGGTTCTTTATCACAATTTTGAACATCTACCTTTTCGGGGTACGAAAACTGTTCTTCACTCATATAGGTTTAAGCTTTTAATTTAAAATAAAAAGTACTTCCCACATCTACCTGGCTTTCTACCCAAATGGTGCCTTCGTGCAGTTGAACGATCTTTTCTACGTGCGCCAAACCAACTCCGGTACCTTCGTTTGAATCTGTTTCTTTCACCCGGTTAAAAATGGTGAAAATGTTCTTTTTATCTTCTTCTGAAATTCCATAACCATTATCGGTTACAGAAAAAACCCAATGAGCACCTTCTCTATAAGATGCTATACGAACATCTGGATTTCTATCAGCTGGAGTATATTTAATAGCGTTGCTAATAAGATTTTGAAAAAGCAGGCGCAATTCTACCTCGTACCCCATAATCTTTGGCAATGAACCGGCATTCACCTTAGCATTGGTATCCTTAATTCTTTTACCAAGATCGTATTTTACAACTTCTACTATCTCTTTAATGTTCACCAGGCTTTTGTCGCCGTGACGTCCAATTCTGGAATGCTCCAGTAAAGCTTTAATTTGTTCTGAAAGACGAGTTGAAGCATCTTTTATATACTGAATGTAATTTTTTCCCTTTTCATCTAGTTTCGTAGCATACATTTTCCCCAATACATCGCTACCAAACTTAATGGTGGAAAGCGGCTCCTGAAGATCATGTGAGCAAATGGAGACAAATTGTTCCAGATCTTTATTAGCTCGCTGAAGATCGTCGTGTTGTTGCTTTAATTGATTTTCGGCATTTTTCAAGGCTGAAATATCTACACAAGTATATCTTATAGTCATTACCTTGCCATCTACATCCTTTTCTGCCGTAGCATTTAAAATAACGGGAAGTAGATCTCCGGCAGCGGTAAGCATTTCCTGCTCCATATTCACTATAGCACCGGTATGCTTAAATTCTTTATTAGATTTTAAAGCTCTAAGCTGAGACTCTTCATTATAAAGATCATAAACCGGTTTATCTATTAAATCTTCTTTACTTTCATAACCCAACTTTGTAACCGCCATTTCATTACATTGAACAATAAGCTGTGTTTGCGGGTCTACACTAATATGAATTACAGGATCCTCTTCATAAAAAGACTTGAAGCGCTTTTCACTGGCAATTAATTTTTCCTTTGATCTTTGCAATAAGCCAACATCTATAAAAGTAACTACTACTCCACTTATTTCGTCATTAGAATTTATATAAGGTGAAATTCTTCGTAAATAATAAGAGTTATCCTTGGTCATCACTTGCTTTTCAAGGATCTTACCTGTTCTAAGTACCCGCTTACAACGTGTAATGAGGTTATTTTTCCCCATACTTGAAGTAAAATGCTCTATGGGACGACCTTCATCTGAATCGATTAAATTAAAGTGCCTTTGAATTGCAGGAGTAAATTTTCTAATTCTTAAATCGGTATCAAGAAAAATAACACCAATTTCAGTGCTTTCCAGCAAATTATGCATATCGGCATTCAAAGCCGCCAGGTCTTCTACTTTCTGAAGATTTTCGGCATTTACCGTATTAATCTCCTCATTTACACTTTGCAGCTCTTCGTTGGTACTTTGTAATTCTTCATTAGAAGCCAGTAATTCTTCATTTGCAGCTTGCAACTCTTCATTACTGGTTTCAATTTCTTCCATAGAAGTTTGTAGCTCTTCCTTGGTCTCTTTGAGTTCCTCTTCTAAATCAGCAACATATTCTTTGGTGCGATTGGTTAGCGTTAATTTCTCAAGCGTATCAACATCTTCTAACTTAACTTCTTTTTCTATGAAAGTAATCACGAAACTCGTGCTATCATCTTCTATCTTCTGGTGATAAGGCTTTACAATAATATCTACAGAACCTTGCTCACCATTATGCTCAAAAGAGGCATCTTTATATCTAAGTTTTGCATTATTCTTTTTAGCCCTTTTCAGGGTGCTTTGAATAATATATTTTAGATCTGGCCCCAGCATATCCAGCAGATTTACAGAAAAACCACTCACCGGTAAATTCGCATATTTCCTAAATTCACCAACTGCCTGTAAAATATTAAAATCTTTATCTACAAACACACTGGCACCCCCAAAGGTCTCCAGTATAGTTTCATTAAGTTCTTCTGCAAGTTTATTCTTAATTGGGTTTGAAGATTTTCTATAGGATGGGCGTTTAATTTCGCGATTATTCGCTGGCAAATTGTTTGATGCAGTTGTTGTTTGAGAAAGATCTGAAATTAACCGCTTATCTGCATTTTCATTTCGAAAAATTTTCGCTGAACGATCTATAACTTTAAAATTATTTTTTTGAGAGGATACATTTTCACTAGTTCCTAAAACCAAAATTCCGCCAACTTTTAAGGCATATTGTAAAAAGTTTAATGTTTTATTTTGAATTCCGGGCTGAAAATAAATTAAAAGATTTCTACAGGCCACCATATCCATATTACTAAAAGGCGGATTTTTAATAATATTATGCCTGGAGAAAACCACCATTCGGCGCATTTTTTCAACTACTTTATAGCCATCGGGTTTACTAACAAAATACTTCAGCAATAATTCTGAATCGATATCGGCAACAATACTTTCTGGGTAAAAAGCTTCACTACCAATATCTAAATGCTTTTGGGAAATATCTGTAGCAAAGATCTTTAAGTCTACACTTTTATTCTGTCGTTCTATTTCTTCATTGATGATCATCGCAAAAGAATAAGCTTCCTCTCCACTACTGCAGGCAACATCCCATAATTTAATTACTTCACCATCTTTTTTCTTTTCTACCAGTTGCGGAATTACTTCTTCTCTTAATTTTTTCCAAACTCTTTCATCTCTAAAAAATTTTGTAACTCCAATTAAAAATTCGCGATGAAGTATATCTATCTCTTCTTCGTTATGAATTAAATACTCATAGTAATCAGACAGACTTTTACACTTACAAACATTTACCCTCCTGGCAATTCTTCTTGCAAGCGTGGCGTGCTTATATTCCCTAAAGTCAAGACCGGTTTTTTCATCTACAAAGCGAAGAATTTTAATTAATTCGCTTTCGTTATAATTTAAATCTCCATCTTTAAAATGAAATACAGAAGGAGCATCTATAAAGTTTTTAAGCTCTTTGGCCATTTTAGAAACTGGCAACACATAATCTACAAGACCGGTGTTTATTGCACTTTGTGGCATCCCGTCAAACTTAGCTTCTTCGGGATCCTGCACCATAACCATCCCGTCTCGTTCTTTTATTGCTCTCACCCCCCGCGTGCCGTCGCTTCCGGTTCCGCTTAAGATTACTGCAATAGCTTTCTCCTTTTTTTGTTTTGAAAGCGATTCGAAAAACATATCTATTGGAAGGTTTAAGCTTTGGTCTTTTGGCTTTTCTACCAGGTGTAGCTTATTATCTTCGTAAGTAAGGTTATTGGCCGGTGGAATTAAATAAATATGGCCTTGCTTTATTTTTTTTCCATCTTTAACCTCTCGAATAGGTAAATTCGTATTCTTCTTAAGAAGTTCCCCCATCATACTTTTATAGTCTGGAGAAAGATGCTGAATAACTACGTAAGCATTCTTATCGGTTTCGGGTATGCCTTCAAAAAAAGCCTTTAGGGCTTCCAAACCTCCGGCACTTGCTCCTACGGCAATAACACGAGGCTCTTCAGTTTTAAGCTTGTTTTCCAAATCCGATTTGGAAGGGTAGTTATTTACTTTTGTCATTTAGAAATGATTAAGTCAGACTTGTATAGAATAAAAAATAAGTAAACACCAAAAATATAAGTTAAAGCGTAGAATTATGAACTCATTTGCAATTTATATTAACAAAATATCAATAAAACCGGGACTTCCCCTATTATACAATTTATAAATTATATTTTTAAATCTTCAAAATTAACGATATTTATAGAATATTTTTGTTAAAAAAATAAATTGTAAAAAATATTAAACAAAAATATAACTAGATACCTAAGATTATGTGATTTCTTCTAGTTAACTGATAAATATCATTTCGGCTCAAACTTCCTAGGTTTAAATTTAACAGAAATGGCTTTATGAAGTTTTTCTCCTCATATCAATCGGGTTTTAATTCCTTCTTTGTTGAGATAGGGGAAATGGGAAATTTTACCGGAAGATATTTCCGGGAACTTTTTAGCAGACCATTTGAATTCAGGGAATTTCTGAAACAATGTTATCAAATGGGGAATAAATCCCTGCTTTTAGTAAGCGTAACCGGGTTTATTTTAGGTTTGGTTTTCACTCTGCAATCCAGACCAACCTTAATGGAATTTGGGGCAGTTTCGTGGATGCCATCTATGATAAGTATTTCTATAGTTCGTGAAATTGGGCCGGTAATCATCGCACTTATATGTGCCGGAAGAATCGGTTCCAGTATAGGTGCCGAGTTGGGCTCTATGAAGGTAACCGAACAAATAGATGCTATGGAAGTTTCAGGTACGAATCCGTTTAAATTTTTGGTGGTTACCAGGATTTTAGCAGCAACTATTATGCTACCAATTTTAGTAATTATAGGCGACTTTGTGGCATTAATAGGATCGGCGATTATAGAAAACACAAATGGCGATGTCTCATTTTTACTCTATTTTAACCAGGTTTTTGAAGCCCTTGAGTTTACAGATTTAATACCCGCAACCATAAAGACCTTTTTCTTTGGTTTTGCTATAGGGCTTGTAGGTTGTTTTAAAGGCTATAACAGTAAAAAAGGAACCGCGGGGGTAGGAAAAGCATCTAACTCTGCAGTGGTTTTTACTTCTATGCTATTGTTTGTACTGGATTTTATCGCTGTTTTTATAACCGATATTTTTTATAACTAAAAATGGAAAAAAAACCGGTAATAGAGATAAGTCATTTATACAAAAGCTTTGGGACGGTTGATGTTCTTAAGGATTTTAATCTGAACCTTTTCGAGGGTGAGAACCTTGTTTTAATGGGGAAATCTGGTTCTGGGAAATCGGTGATGATCAAATGTCT
Source organism: Salegentibacter mishustinae (assembly GCF_002900095.1). NCBI lineage: Bacteria > Pseudomonadati > Bacteroidota > Flavobacteriia > Flavobacteriales > Flavobacteriaceae > Salegentibacter > Salegentibacter mishustinae. The sequence goes on from NZ_LLKN01000002.1 coordinate 1,759,956, forward strand.
GGTAGGCCTAATGGAGGTTGACAAGGGAAGTATTAAAGTTTTAGGAAAGGATATCGCAGAACTAAAACAAAACGAACTGGATGAATTGCGAACCGATATAGGATTTCTATTCCAGGGCAGCGCTTTGTACGATTCTATGACGGTACGGGAGAATTTAGAGTTTCCTCTAAGAAGGCACAGTCATAATTCTGAAAAGAAAACTCAAGCACTGGTAAAGGAGGCTTTAGATAATGTTGGATTACCAGACACTATAGATCTTATGCCTGCCGAACTTTCTGGAGGAATGCAACGCCGAATTGCCCTGGCGAGAGCACTTATTCTAAAACCAAAGATCATTATATATGACGAACCTACCACCGGATTAGATCCAATAACTGCGAAGGAAATTATTTTATTAATGATGAATATTCAGAAAAAATATGCAACCTCATCGCTAATAATTACCCACGATGTTGACTGTGCCCGGGTAATTTCAAATAGAATGATCTTGCTATTAGACGGAAAAGATTATGCCGAGGGAAGCTTTAATGATCTCGCTAAATCTGATGATCCTAAAATTAAAGCCTTTTTTAAATAAAATATTATGAAATCAAATTCCGGACAAAATCTAAAATTAGGAATTCTTATTGTGGCTGGACTAACCATCTTTACACTTGGAGTTTATTTTATTGGTAATAAACAAAACCTGTTTGGAGATTCCATAATGCTAAGTTCTGTCTTTAAAAATGTGAATGGACTGCAACTTGGGAATAATGTACGTTATTCTGGAGTTAATGTAGGAACTGTGAAGAACATCAAATTTTTAAACGACACTGCAATTTGTGTAGATATGCTTATTGACCGTGAATCTGGAAACCTAATTAAACACAGTTCTTTGGCAACCATAAATTCTGACGGTTTAGTAGGAAGTATGGTTTTAAATATTCTTCCCAATAGTGAAGTATCCTCCCGCACTATAAAAGAAGGCGACACCTTAGAATCGCTTAGCCAGGTAGCTACCGCCGATATGCTTAACACTCTAAACCAAACCAATGAAAATGCTGCCCTTTTAACAGCCGATCTCTTAAAGATCACTAATAGTATTAATGCCGGAGAAGGTGTTTTAGGAGATTTACTCAAGAATGAAACCCTGGCACATAACATTCAGGAAAGCGCTGCAAATTTAAATGAAACTACCAATTCTGCCCGGGAAGGATTAAATAAAATAAATCGTATTTTAAACGCTGTAGATTATGAAAATAGCGTTGCAGGATTACTTCTTAGCGACTCTACCGCTCAAAAAAGCTTTAGCAGCATTATTGAAGATCTAAAAACTACATCCTCACAAATAAAGGAGATAAGCGCAGATTTGGGAGAGTTTTCCAATAGTCTTAATTCAGAGAAAGGTGCCTTAAATTACGTAGTTAAAGACACCTCATTTGTGAATCATCTTGATGAAAGTATGCAAAATATTGAAGAGGCTACCTTTCGCTTCAATCAGAACATGGAGGCTTTAAAACACAATATATTATTCCGAGGTTATTTTAGAAAACTGGAGCGACAAAAAGCAAGAGAAGAGAGAAAACAATAATATATAAGAAGCTTAATATGAAAATAGAACATCTTGAAGAGCGCATTTTGGAGTATAAAAACTCTATCAAAACAGTTGTAAAAAAGCGTATTACCTGGGAAAATAGGACTAAAGAACTTATTGTTAACACTCTAAAAGCGGCTGAAACTACTTACCCTGTGGGATGGAAAGTACAGGAATTAAAATGGATACACACTAACGAAGCTGTGAATATCACCTTTGATTCTTTTCCGGAAGATCTAATAGATTTTACAAATAAAATTCCTACATATCAGTTTTTGCAAGGTGGAGCGCTGGTCTTTTCGCAATTGCATAATGGAGATATAGAGATATTCGTTACTTTCCCTATCCTGGAAAATTGGATAGTTCCTGAAAATGAAATTGTTGAATTAGGAGTTTTCACCCCAGAACAAATTACCGAAAAACTAATTGTAGAAAAGATTGATGAATTTCTTAAGGAAATAATTAAATGGGAAATTCCTATTATAAAAAGTAAACTTGGCTTTAAAACACAATAAATAGATTTTGAGAACTTAAAAAGTATCTCCTACCATAAGCCTAAATATGATCCATACGCCACCTTTTTAATTCGGGAAGTTTTTTGATAAGTTCCTGTGCCTCTTCCAGGCTAATATCATCATGAACTTCTGCCATTTCCAAAAGCTTCACTTCTAATTGATGTAAATTAAGAGACTTGTCAGTAAACGCTCCATCCTGAAAGCAGTCCTGGCAATAATCTTTATTTTTCGTATTATCACGATTTCTCCCGGCGGTAGCCAGCGTAAATGGCCATCCACAACTTTGGCAAATTAGCGTTTCCATATTTTTGATCTTTAGTTGGTAAGCAATATTTTCAATTTTGAAAGCATAATGAGTTCAGATTTATTCTTTCCCGAAAAAGATGCTGCAATAGCATCAGCAGTCTCCCATATTAACTGGTTTATCTCTGGAGTAAATGCTTTTTGATGTTCTTTTTTGTACTCCTCAAATTCATTAAAAGCCCAGGCTGCTTCCGGATCATTTTCTTGTAACCAGTCAAAAGCTATTTCAATTTTATAAGCTTCATCTGTTCCATACTCATCGGTTGCATTATCTACAGGCACCCATTTTTCTTTAACGAGCTCCTTTAAAGTTCTTATTTCTTCGACTCTTACTACTTTATCTGAAGCTGCAACGGCGTAAAAAAGCTTTCCGATACTGCTATAAAATTCTTCGGTAAGCGACTGCTTTTTAGAAAGTTTCATATCCATGTGTTTTCCACTTAAAGATACAGCCGTGGGTATTAGTTAAAAATGATAAAAATCATTTTTCATGTATAATTTCGAATAAATTTAAATTACCAAAATTTTCAATACATTGATTATCAATAATATATATAGATTTTTAAACTTATGAATTTTTAGAATTACTTTGTATATTTAAGTATTGTTTAAGCATTTCTCCCTACTTCCCCCCATCGAAATGCAAAACAGTTCCCAGATCTTTTTTAAGTATTAATTTTAAGCTCGCCAGAGATGAAGTATGTGGTATTTTTTTCAGAAAAAGATTTCAGCTCTTTTAAACTTGATCAATCTGCAGTTTTAAAAGATTGGCATTATGCTTATATCAATTCCTTGAAAATTCTAAGAAACTTTATAATTGAAAAAAAGCCTGAACTGATCATTTGGAAACATACAACTAAAATTTCCTCTGAACTTTTTAATCTTACCCCAGAGCTTTATAATACCCAGTTACTTTCAATTATTTCTGAAGAAAGTCTTGAGACCTGGCAGCCAATTCACAGCAAACACCATTATTTACCAGACTCCTTTTCCACCGTTGAAATCTTGAATAAAATTGATGCTTTGCTATGTCTTAATAATGAAGAAATTATTGAGAGTGAAAAAGCACAAAGGGGGTTAATTTCAAATATTGAGACTTTAAAAAATTATATAAAAGAAAAAGGAGAAGAGTTAACCTGGCATAAAAATAAAATGATATTCAGGGAAAACAGGCATTCCAGCTTTATTTATCTCTTAAACAACGGCCTTGTGAAAACTTCCAGAATGGACCAGCTTGGAAAAGAATTAATCACCGGAATTTATCGTAATAATGAGTTGCTGGGCTTATATGGTTTTCAGAAAGATCCTATTTGCCCTGAAACTGCTACCACTCTAGAAGCTACCAAAATGTACCGTATCTTATACAAGGATTTTAAAGAAATACTTCAGGAAAACCCTGGCTTGAGCCTGGACCTGGCCCAACATTTAACCGACACTGTTTCGAGACTCAAATCACAATTATTAGAGATGGCATATGCCTCGGTTCTAAAAAAAACTTCCAATACCATTCTTCAATTTGCCGATGATCTACAAAATCCAGATTTCCAGGGATTAAAAATCTCCAGAACCGATCTTGCAAGCATTGCCGGGATTTCTCCAGAAAGTTTTATACGAAGTCTTTCCTGCCTAAAGAAAGAAGGCATCATCTCAATAAAAGGAAAAAATATAAATATTTTGAACTCAGAAAAACTGCAACATATCACATAATTATAATATTTTGTTAAAAATTAATTTCTTGACATTTATCATTTTTTTTGAGTTCGTCTTCAGCTACTTTTAGCTTAATAATCAACTGAAAATAATATAGAAATAATTTGATTTCTTTGCACTTATTAGAGTGAGAAGTCAAATTTAGAAGATATCAAAGGTATTTTTTAACCAGATATACAAATTTTACTTCGTGTAAGATCACTGATATCAACCAGGTGTTAAAGAGTAAACTTAATATCTTCTTAGGAAACAGGAGGCAATGGCTTCCTGTTTCTGTGTTTTAGAGCCTTTCCTAAGCCACTTTAAAAATTATTCAAATAACTGATTTTCATCATATTAATTCCTCTTTTTAGATTGTAATTTAAGGTGCTTAAAAACCTAATTATTAACCATTAAATTTTAATGTTATGTCTATCACTAAATCTGGTAATCGTAGAACTCCAGCAATAGGAAGTTCACTTTTAACTAATGATCCATTTTTTTCTGACTTAATGGATACTAAAAGAGGAATTTTTAATTTAAACCGTTTTTTTAATGGAGATTTTGACAAAGATCTATTTCCTGCATTAAATGTAAAGGAAAAAGAAAACGAGTTTGAAATTGAACTTGCAGCTCCCGGACTTTCAATAGATGACTTTAAAATCTTTATCGAAGATGGTATTTTATCAGTTTCTGCCGAAAAGGAAAATAAGATCGAAGAAGAAAAAGAAGGTTTTGTTAGAAAGGAGTTTAACTACAACAGCTTTTCCAGAAATATAAGTCTGCCAGAAGAAGTAGATATGGATAAAGAAGTAGAAGCCAAATACAAAGAAGGTATTTTAAAAATGAGCCTTAAGAAAAGAAAGACTGCAAAGGCTAAAAAAGCCAAAACGGTAAATGTATCTTAAAAACGATGCTGTCCCGAAAAATTTCGGGACAGCATTTTGTTTTTTTATAGTTTATGAATTTTCCATTTTCCATTAGGTCCCTTCACGCTTACCATATTTTCTCCCAACCATTTTGCATTAATTGCAGGAGCTGTTCTTAATTTCTTCTTAGAAACTGTAACCGGAAAAGGCCCTTCCAAATACTTTACTACTTCCCCTTCTTTATTTAGAAGAACTACATCATATTTATAAGAAATAACCCCTTTACCTAGCAGTTGGTTTTTACCAAGTCTCTCTTCTTCAAGTTTTATGGCCAGCGCTTTGCCATTAGAAAAGTTACTTACATTAAGATATATTGGTTCGATAATGGTTTTTCCGCGGGTATTTATGAAGCCATAGTAATTAATACCATTTTCCTGCTTTTTGATAATGGCTCGTTCATCTTTTAATTGCGGGTATCGAATTCCCTCTACCCCAATTTTTCCACTTTTTGGATCTTCATTAGAAATAAGGTCTTTTCTAAGTGAAACCACCATATCCCCTTTAGCATCTACAAATCCCCAGGTATCGCCTTGTTTCACAGCTGTAAACCCATTTTCCTGATTAGCTACAAAATCAAATTCTTTCGGTTCTTGCGCGAACAGCACAAATGGAATACTTATTAAGATTCCCAATATTAAATTTTTCATCTTTAAAAGTTTTAAAATTACCTTTAAATATAAGCCAAAAGCCTATGAATAAATATGATACACGTCATACTACACAAAAGCTATTTTAACTGTAAAGGCCTTAAATTCAGAAACAAACTGATTTTCCTCATAGTTTAAACTTACTTCTTGGATTAAATTTATAATTCAAAGGTTTAGAAAATGAGAAAGATAATTTTACCCACAGATTTTTCGGAAAATGCATATAATGCTTTGCGATATGCCTGCCAGCTTTTTAAGTATGAAAAAAGTGAATTAATTCTTTTACACGCTTACGCAGAAAAGGTTTATACCGATGAAAACTTGGTAAGCAACGAATTGATAGATGAGTTAAAAGCAGTCACTAAAAAGAAAGCAGAAACAGAACTGACTGCAATAAGTTCAAAAATTCATGATGAGTTTTGCAATCCCAGGCATAGGATAAAATTGATCGCGGCTTTTGGTGATTTGGTAGATGAGGTAAACAATTTAGTGAATTCAGAAAATGCTGATCTTGTGGTGATGGGAACCCGAGGATTTACCAATAATAGTAAACTGGGAATTGGGAGTAATACCCTACTTGTGCTAAAATATGTGCAATGCCCTGTTTTGGCAATCCCTGCTAATTTTAAATACCAGGATCCGCAGAATATCCTATTCCCAACTAATTTTTTAATTCCGTATCAAAAAAGAGAATTAAAAGTTGTTGGGGAAATTGCTCGCGATTTCAATTCTAAAATTCACTTTCTATATTTATCTAAGCATAAAGCCACTTCTAACAGGCAAAAGGACAACCTGGAATTTTTAAAACAACAATTCTACAATATTATTACAGAAGAACATCAACTAGATGAATCAATAAAGGAAAAGGCCATAGAAGATTTTATAGCAACCAATGAAATAGATCTTCTGGTTATGGTAAATTCCCGTCACACCTATTTAGAAGATATGCTATTAACATCTACTATAGATAAAGTAGGCCTACATCCAAAAGTCCCGCTTCTTGCTTTACAAAATTTTAATAGGGAATGCACTTAAAACTTAGAAATCATGAAAAAAATACTCTTACCCACAGACTTTTCAGAGAACGCATATAATGCCATTACCTATGCGCTTAAAGCATTCAAGGACGAAGAATGTAGATTTTACCTTCTAAATACCTACACCCCGGTTTTATACGATTCAGAATATATTTTATACAACAGCACTCAACCCAATCTTGCTGAAGCTTACCAGAAAAATTCCCAAACAGGCTTAAAAAAAGTACAACGAAAGATTAAACGTGATTTCGATAACCCAAATCATCATTTCGAAAAAATTTCGGCCTTTAATCTTTTAATAGACGAGATGAAAGAACAGGTGAAATCTAAAGAAATAGACCTGGTAGTAATGGGAACCCAGGGAGCCACCGGTGCCGAAGAGATCTTAATTGGCACCAACACGGTTCAGGCTATTAATAAACTAAAGGTTCCTCTGTTAACCATCCCTTCAGAATATGAATATAAACCACCTCTAAACATTTTATTTCCTACAGATTTTCAATTGCATTTTAGCGCTCCGCAATTGGAACCTATTTTAAATGTGGCAAAAAATCATAACTCGAAACTCAATATTCTGCACATTTTCTTCGGAAAAGATCTTGATGAAAAACAGGAAGAAAATAAAAAGAACCTAAGTAAAGTTCTTGAAGACTTTCCGCATCAATTCAATACAATTGAAGATAAAAGTGTAACGAAAGCCATCGAAAAATTTCAGGAGCAAAACACGGTAGATTTACTCTTTATGGTAAACAATAAGCGTAGTTTTTTTGAGAACCTTTTGTTTAGACCGGTAGTCAATAAAATAGGTTTTCATATTAAAGTTCCATTTATGGTAATCCCATCAGGAAAATTCAGCTAATTATGAAAAATATACTCATCCCCACCGATTTTTCAGTCAATGCATGGAAAGCTACTGTTTATGCCTTTAGTTTATTTCAGAATGACTTGTGCAATTTTTATTTTTTAAATGCCTGTAAACCTGAGTTCTATACACCAGATGTAAATGGTCACAGCTTATCTCAGGCAAAAGCCGAAAATAAAATTTTAATGGAAAAATTACTAAAGGAAGTTTCCATTATAAACAAAAACCCAAACCACAGGTTTAAATCTTTAATAGTGGGCTCCTGGCTGAATGATGCAATAATCGAGATTCAAAAAGATATAATTTTTGACCTTATTGTTATGGGAACACAAGGTGAGAACGAACCCGATGATAAGATTTTTGGGACCAACAGTATGAATGTGATAGAAACGGTAGATCACATGCCAGTTTTACTAATTCCAGATCAAAGCGTGCACGTACCGGAAGTAAAAATGGAAATGGTATTAGCCACAAGGTTTGACAAATCTTTTTCTATCGCCGAAATCAATTTTCTAATCGATATGACCAAGAAATTTAAGGCCAGCATTAGAATTCTCTATATCCAGGATACCGAAGATCTTTCTGAAGAACAGGAAAATAAAAAAGAAGAATTGCATGAACATTTTGAGAAAATTTCTCATAGTTTTCATACGTTAACCAACATTGAAGTTACTAAAGGGATTCATAGCTTTATTCAAAGTAGAAATAGCGATATATTAGTTTTAAACCATAAGAAAAGAGGTTTTTTCAGAAATCTTTTCTCTAAATCCTTACTCAAAGAATTAGGGAAAAAACCGCAAATTCCTATAATTTTTATGCCCGCAGATCTTTAAATTCAAGAATTATTATTTCTGATAAAACACTAAAATGGATATTTCCAACTTACAAGTTATTAAAGCTTCTGGCGAAAAAGCGAAGTTTTCTATTGATAGGGTTGCTGAGTCTCTAAGACGCTCTGGCGCCAATGATGAATTGATAAATAGCACCCTGGAAAAACTAAAAAGCGAGCTTTATGATGGTATCACTACCAAAGAAATTTATAATCGTGCATTTAGCTTGCTTAAGGAAGGAAATAAAACCAGTGCTTCAAAATATAAATTAAAGACCGCTATTTACGAATTGGGACCAACAGGTTTTCCTTTTGAAAAATTTATTGCCGCGCTATTAAGTCATAGTGGTTATAAAACCGAAACCGGGAAAATATACCAGGGCAAATGTGTAACTCATGAAATTGACGTTGAAGCTAAAAGCGATAAAAAATTGATATTGATAGAATGTAAATTTCACAATGCCGGTAGAAACAGCGATGTGAAAATTCCTCTTTATATAGATTCAAGATTTCGAGATATAAAAAACTTTAGAAATAACGGGAAAAACAAACTGGATTTTGAGGAAGGTTGGGTAGTTACCAACACAAGGTTTACTGCAGATGCGATAAGATATGGTAAATGCAGTTATCTTAAACTATTAAGCTGGGATTATCCCGAAGGAGAAGGTATTAAAGATAGAATAGACAAATTGGGCTTATATCCAATTACTGTTTCTACCCTTCTTTCAGAAAGAGAAAAGAACTTTTTACTTAGCCGTGATGTGGTTTTATGCCAGGAACTTATTAATGATACTTTTTACCTGGACCATTTAGGAATTCATAATCCTCGCAAAAAAAGGATTTTAAAAGAGATGGAAGAACTTTGTAAACATTAAAGCTATGGAAAATCAGGTGAAAATTCATTTCCTGGGGGCGGCTGGTACAGTAACCGGCTCTAAATTCCTTTTGGAAACATCGGAATTAAATATTTTAATAGACTGCGGACTTTTCCAGGGAATTAAAAGTTTACGTGAACTCAACTGGAAAGATTTCCCTTTTGATCCCAAAAAGATAGACCTTATATTGTTAACCCACGGTCACCTGGACCATACCGGATATTTGCCACGCTTAGTAAAACAAGGTTATAAAAATCCAATTTTAGGCACACCTCCAAGCTTGGGAATTGCTGAGGTGATATTAAACGATAGTGCGAAAATCCAGGAAGAAGATGCGGAAAGAGCTAACAAAGAAGAATACAGCAAACACGAACCCGCTTTACCTTTATATACTACAAAGGATGCCGAAAGAGCAATTGGTTTATTCCAAAGCATAAACCTGGATGAATGGTATCAAATTTCAGAAAATATAAAATATAGTTATCAGGCCAATGGTCATATCCTTGGATCGGCATTTATTGAACTGGATATTTTTAATAAACGTTTTGTTTTTTCAGGAGATATTGGGAGAAAAAAAGACTTACTTTTGGAACCGCCAAAGAAACCAGAAAAAGCCGATTATTTATTTTTGGAAAGCACCTACGGTGACAGGCTTCATCCAGAAGATGACTCAGATGAAATATTTACTGAAGCTATAAAAGACACTATTAGAAATAATGGAAACCTAATTATTCCAAGTTTCGCTGTAGAACGTTTGCAGGGCATTATGTACAGGCTATATTTATTAATGAAATCAAACAGGATTCCCGAAATCACTATTTATATAGATAGCCCAATGGGAAACAAAGTGCTGGGCTTGTTTGAAAGATTTAGCAAATGGCACAAAGTAGATGCTGCTGAATTTCGAAAAATGCTTTCTTATTTTAATATTATCACTTCATACCGCGACACCTGGAAAACCATAGATGAAAAACGGACCAAGGTAGTAATTGCCGGAAGCGGTATGGTTACTGGCGGTAGGGTACTCACCTATTTACGCTATTTAATAGATAAGCCCGAAACTACTGTTTTATTAGCAGGCTACCAGGCCGAAGGTACACGAGGAAGGCAGTTGGAAAATGGAGCCGCCGAAATAAAGATCTTCGGAAAGTATTGCCCTGTAAAAGCAAAGGTTTTAAAAATCGATAGTCTCTCTGCTCATGCAGATCAGCAAGAATTATTAGACTGGCTTTCAGAAATTAAAAATGTTCCGGAAAAGGTGTTCTTAATTCATGGCGAGCCTACAGCCTTAGATTCTCTAAGGGTCAAAATTAAAGATTTTTATAATGTTGAGGTGAATGTTCCGCAACTTCATGATATTGTAAGTTTAAAGCTTTAAACTCCCGGATCTTACAGCGAAAACCTTTTCGTTCAATTTTGCGCATATCTTGCTGCAATAATGGCAGGAATATGTCAGTTATTCTCTAGAATCAATCTAAATTATTGCTTATAGTTTTTTCTTATTTCTCTTTATATATAAGGCTGAATTTCTTCATTTTAAGAAAAAAATAATACTCTTGATTAATTTAAGTATTTCAAAAGATAAAATTGAAATTGCGCATAGCTATCTTAATCATAGGACTTAACTCGTTTTTTCCAATACTTATATTCCAGATCCTGAAATTGATTTTTAGATTAGTTTAACCTTATATTTTATTAGTTCCGACAAAATTAATTTAATTTAATCCTGGCTTTTGGCCGGCAAAGCTGGTTTGGCAGGAAACATTGTATGGTCTTTGTTCTTTACAGCCCGGATTTGATTATTCAAAAGCCGAAAAAGAATTAATTAACCAAAAAATATAGAATGAAAGTATTAGTTATTGGAGCAGGAAATATGGGACTAACTTACGCTGAAGGCATGGCGAAGTCTAGTCTGCTTAATCATCGAAACCTTATGATTTTCGATAAATCTGCCGAGGTTATTACCACCCTTAGTAAGATAGATCATTTTGACGTATATGATGATATAGAAGAATGTCTTCCAAAAGCAGACATCGTATTTATTGCTGTAAAACCATATCACTGTGATTCTTTATTCGAAGAGATTAGACATCTGGTAAACGATCAGCAAATTTTTGTATCGTTAATGGCTGGAGTAACAATAGATAAAATTCAGGAAGGCCTGGACGTTAAAAAAGTTGTTCGTTCAATGCCAAATCTCCCAGCTCAGGTAGGAAAAGGAGTTACTTCTTTTACAGAAGCTGAAGAAGTTTCCAGGGTAGAACTTTTAATGGTAAGAAATTTACTGGACACTACAGGAGCTTCTATTCATGTACAGACTGAGAATTTTATAGATGCCTCTACAGGAATTTCAGGAAGTGGACCGGCTTATGTATTCTACTTTATGAATTCCATGTTGGAAGCAGCTTTAAAAATGGGCTTCTCTAAAAACGACTCTAAAGTATTGGTTAGCCAAACGTTTGAAGGTGCTGTAAAACTTTTCAATGAATCAGACCTTTCACCGAGTACCTGGATGGAGCGTGTTGCTTCTAAAGGAGGTACAACTCGAGCAGCTTTAGACTCTATGGACGATAATAATGTGGAAGAACTTATTAAAGATGCTGCGTATGCTGCCTTTGATAGAGCCGTAGAATTAGGTAAAGAGTAATTTCAGTTTAAAAAAGAAGTTTAAATATAACTTTATAAAATGGAAAAAAAGAGAATTGTAGTTAAAGTCGGAACCAATGTAATGACCAATAAAGATAACAGGATCTTAGGCCCGGTGCTTAAGCATCTTGTTGAACAAATAGCTACACTATATGAAGAAGATGTAATGGTGGTTCTTGTATCTTCAGGATCAGCCATTGCCGGTAAGGAAGTTCTTGGTGATGTGAATATTGAAGATGCTTCCAAGAGAAGACAGGTATTCTCCGCCGTAGGCCAACCTCGTATGATGCGCCATTACTATAGTATTTTTCACGATTATGGAATGCGTTGCGCACAGGTGCTAGCTACCAAGAGAGACTTTAGTCCTGGAATTCACCGTGAGAATATGATTAACTGTTACGAATCTCTACTATCTGAAGGGATAATCCCAATTGCTAATGAAGATGATGCCGTTTCAGTTACCATGTCTATGTTCTCTGATAATGATGAACTTGCCAGCCTTGTAGCTGAATTAATCAAAGCTGATGCCCTTATTATTTTGAGTGATACCGACGGTTTATATACTGGTCACCCGGAAGATGATGAATCAGAAAAATTAAACAAAGTTACGGTTGATGAGAACGTTGAAAAATATGTTCAGGAATCTGGAAAAGGAGAAGGTGAAGGCCGTGGTGGTATGGAGTCTAAAATAAAGATTGCCAAAGGCACCGCAGCAAAAAATATTACCACTTACATCGCTAATGGTAAACGTAAAAATGTGATTTTAGATATCGTAGCTGGTAAACCGGTTGGAACTAAATTCACGGCTTAAACTAAATTAGAAATTCCTACATTTTTTGAGTGTTTAGGTTTTCTAAAGCTCATTTTATGAGCAAAAAATTGAAGTTTAATCAAACTAAAATATAATCAAGTAATGAAATTATTAGATTCTAAAACTAAAAATAACGTACTGCAATCCATGATTAATATTCTGGATAAAAGACGTGAAGAAATAGTAGCCGCAAACAAAAAAGACCTTGACGCTTTTGGTGAAGGAGATCAGGCTATGTACGATAGATTGGTAGTAAATAATGCCAAAGTAGACGATATGATTCGCTCTGTAAAAGAGGTAATGGATCAGGAAGATCCTGTTGGCCAGGTTATAGAGCATAGAAAATTAGATACCGGGCTGGATATCACTAATAAAACTGCACCTTTTGGAACCATCATGATTATTTATGAGTCTCGTCCCGATGTTACCATTGAGGCTGCGGTTCTTGCTTTTAAAGCAAATAATAAGATTTATTTAAAAGGTGGTAAAGAAGCAAATAATTCTAATAAAATTCTTGAAGAATGCTGGCACGAAGCGCTTAAGGAAAATAACTTAGAAAAAGACTGGATCGAGCTGTTACAAATGAACAGAACCGAAACACAGGATTTCCTTAAAAATCCACCGCAACATATTGACCTGGTAGTACCAAGAGGTGGAGAGAAACTTATCGCCTTTGTTAAGGAACATTCAACAGGTGCTGTCTTAGTAAGTGGCCGTGGAAATAACTTCCTATATGTTTCTAAAAACGCCGACTTTGACACTGCTAAAAAAGTAATGTTGAATGCCAAGACAGATAAGATTTCTGGATGTAATGCTTTAGACAAAGTATTAATCGATAAAGATCTTCCAGATTTTGAAAAAAGAGTAAAAGAGCTTTACGATATGTTTACTCAGAATAAAGTACATATTCAGGTAGATGATGATATTGCTAAAATATTACCTAACGAAGAAAAAATACCTTCAGAAGATACATGGTATGAAGAATTTTTGGCCATGAGAATTGTTCTGGGTGCTATTGATGGTAATGACGCTGCAATTGAAAAGATTAATAAATACTCAGGTGGGCACTCTGCAGTAATTGTCACTACAGATAAAAAAGAAGCTGCTACCTTTATGGAACAGGTAGATAGTGCTGCTGTATACCATAACGCCTCTACCCGTTTTACCGATGGTGGCCAAATGGGTGTTGGAGCAGAGCTCGCTATTAGTACAGATAAACTTCACCACCGTGGGCCACTTGGTTTAAAACAATTGGTTACCAATAAATATTATGTATTAGGTGAAGGCCACATTAGAGAGTAATCTATTCTTTATTTGAAAAACAAAAACCGCTGATGATCTCAGCGGTTTTTTTATGTTTTATATTGATCTATAGTGCAAATTCAATAATACGCTTTTTTATCCTTTAGCTAATTTTAGTTCACAAATTTTATAAAATTCTCATTTTTTCTTTACCAAAATGTAACTTTTAAGTGTTTTGGGAGTCCTATAAAAAAGAAACGTTTATACATGAAAAAAGCAATTTATACGCTGGCGCTCGTTGGCGCACTTTACAGCTGTAAAACTACACAAACCCAAAAAGAAGAACAACCGGTAATTGCAAGCATAGACCTTGTAAATGTTGAAGAAGACAAAGTTTCGGTAAGTATTGATCCCGATAGATTCACCACAGAAAATACCACTTTTTATATTCCTAAAACCGTTCCCGGCACCTACTCTACCGATAATTACGGAAAATTTATCGAAAATTTTAAAGCGATAGATTATGATGGAAATGAACTGGAATTCGAGAAAATTGATGATAATTCCTGGTCCATTCCTAATGCTAAGAACTTAGATAAAGTGAGTTACCAGGTTAATGACACTTATGATAATGACGGAGAAGAAGGAGTTTTTTCACCATCAGGAACAAATATTGAAGCCGGCGAAAATTTTATGCTTAATCTTCACGGTTTTGTAGGTTACTTTGAAAACGAGAAAGAAGAGGCATACCGCTTACTGGTTAAAAGACCTCATTCGCTTATTCCCGGAACCGCACTGAGTAAAACTGTATCGGCTTCAACCAGTATGGAATTCAAAGAAGACATCTATTCTTTAGACAGATATTTTGAAGTTATTGATAATCCAATTATGTACGCCAAACCCGACACCACCAGTTTTATGGTAGAAGGTATGGAAGTACTTATTAACGTATACTCGCCAAACGAAAAATACACTTCAGAAAGTATTAAACCGGGAATTGAAGAGATGATTAGTGCTCAAAAGAGATTCCTGGGTGAGGTAGATAATACAGGGAAATATGCGATCCTGTTATATCTTTCAGACAGCGAGAAACAGGATGCCCGCGGTTTTGGAGCTTTAGAGCACCACACTTCTACCGTTGTAGTACTTCCGGAAGCTATGCAGCCTGAGCAATTACAAAAAACGATGACCGATGTAGTTTCTCATGAATTCTTCCACATTTTAACTCCGTTAAATGTTCATTCAAAAGAAGTTCATTATTTCGACTATAATGATCCTAAAATGTCTCAGCATTTATGGATGTATGAAGGAGTAACCGAATATTTCGCAAATCTTTTTCAAATTAACCAGGAGCTTATAGAAAAGCAGGATTTTTACGATAGGATTTCAGGTAAAATAAAAAGTTCGCAGCAGTTTGACGATACTATGCCATTTACAGAAATGAGCAAAAATATCCTGGAAGAACCTTATAAAGATAGTTACTATAATGTGTACCAAAAAGGAGCTCTAATTGGGATGGCCCTGGATATTCGCTTAAGAGAATTAAGCGATGGCCAAATTGGAATTCTAGACCTTATGAAAGCCCTAAGCGATAAGTACGGAATGGATAAACCCTTTAATGATGAAGAATTATTTGATGATATAGTCGCTTTAACCTATCCTGAAATAAGAACATTCCTGGAAACTTATGTGAGTGGTTCTACTCCTATTCCCTACGATGGATTTTTCGCAAAAGTAGGGCTGAAAGAAGCTGAAACCAAGGTTAACACCGGCTATTTTATAAAAGGACAAACTCCTTATATAGATGGTGATCCAGCCAGTAAAGAATTGTTCTTTAGAGAAAACATCGAATTTAATTCTTTTCTTGAAAAACTTGGTGTAGAAGGCGGTGATGTAATTAAGTCTGTAAATGAGGAAGAATATAATGTTCAGAACGTTTACAATTTAATTATGAAAGCTGAATCTTGGGAAGAAGGAGAAGAAGTAAGTTTTGTAGTAATGCGAGATGGTGAAGAGCTAGAACTTACTGCTACTACAGCCCAACCTACTGATACAGAAACTACACTTACAGAAAAAGACCTGCCTGAAAGCAGTGAAGAAGTTAAACTTAGAAATGCTTGGTTAAAAGGTTAATAGATTTTAATTTAAGTATTTTGGAGCGGCGGGGAATTCCCGCCGCTTTTTTATTTCCATAATCGGGTTATATCCTTTAAATTAGGACGGCCAACCAACTTGAAAATTCATTTATGGAAATTCCTATCTTACAGGATATTGTTATTATTCTGGGACTCTCAATATTGATCATTCTTTTATTTCAAAAGATAAAAGTGCCTTCAATCCTGGGATTTCTTTTGGCAGGAATAATTGCAGGGCCCCATGCCTTTAACCTCATTAGCTCTTCCCACGAAGTAGAATTACTTTCTGAGATTGGTATTATTTTTCTCCTATTTGTCATAGGAATAGAGCTTTCAGTAAAAGAGCTTATCTCTATGAAGAACACCGTTTTAATTGGCGGCGGACTTCAAGTTGGAGGTACTATTCTTTTTACTGCAATAATTGCATATCTTCTTGGATTACCATTAAACTCAGCTATTTTCCTTGGGTTTCTTTTTTCACTAAGTAGTACGGCAATAGTTTTAAAGCTCATACAGGAACGGGGCGAAATTACCGCACCACACGGCAGGGTTGCATTAGGCATTCTTATTTTCCAGGATATAATTGTGGTTCCTATGATGCTACTCACCCCTATTCTGGCCGGAGATGGCGGTGATATTGTCTCCACTGTACTTTTTCTTATCCTAAAAATTATAGGTGTAGGCGCCGTAATCTATTTACTGGCAAGGTATATTGTACCTCGCATTTTTAGTATGGTAGTAAAAACAAAGAGTAAAGAACTTTTTATTCTCACCACCGTTGTTTTCTGTTTCGCGATTGCCTGGCTTACATCCTCGGTTGGATTGTCTTTGGCGCTGGGAGCCTTTTTCGCAGGACTCATTATTTCGGAATCTGAATATAGCCACCAGGCGACCGTAAATGTATTGCCGTTTCGCGAGATCTTTATCAGTTTCTTCTTCATATCGGTAGGTACACTTCTGAATTTAGAGTTTTTTATCCAAAACATTTTAGTGATCCTGGCCCTGGTTATTGGAGTTGTGCTGTTAAAAATGCTAGTAGTAGGCGCAACAGTACTCTTACTTAAATACCCTCCAAGAACTATATTTCTAAGTTTATTTAGCTTATTTCAGGTAGGTGAATTTTCCTTATTACTTTCGGGAGTGGGATTAGATAATAATATTATTCCAGATAGTATTTATCAGTATTTCCTGGCTATTTCTATTATCACTATGGGCCTTACTCCTTTCCTTATTGCAGCAGCTCCAAAAATCACCTATTCTATTTTAAAATCCAGAATTCCTGCTTCGGTAAGGCATAGGTTGGAGAGTTTTAATAAACAAAAATCTACTGAAGAAAACAGTAATGAACCCAAAAAACTGGAAGATCATCTAATTATTATCGGCTACGGAATTAATGGGGAAAATATTGCTAAAGCTGCCCGAAACGCTGAAATTCCATATGTAATTGTAGATACCGATCCGGTTACTTTTAGGAAAGCTAAAAATAATAACGAACCGGTTATTTTTGGTGATGCTACAAACTCACTTATTTTAAAACATCTACACGTTCAGGAAGCAAGGGTTGTAGTAATTGCGATTTCAGATCCCGGTGCTACAAAGAAGATTATCAGTAATGTTCGCTTATATACCAAAACAGCTTTTATAATTGTGAGAACCCGTTATGTACGTGAGATTGAAGAAAATATTAAGCTGGGAGCTGACGAAGTGATTCCTGAAGAATTTGAAACCTCTATAGAAATATTTAACCGGGTTCTAAAAAAATACCTGGTTCCCTATAATGAAATAATGGATTTTACAGCCAGTATACGTTCTTCAGATTACGAAATGCTAACTTCAGTAAAAGGCAGGCCGCACAAACCCTCGCTGCAACATTTACACATTCCAAACCGGGAAATCGTGACTTTAAGTGTTCAACAAAATAACAGGGATATTGTGGGTAAAAGTATTCAGAATTCTGGCATTGGTAAAAACTTTAGGGTTACCGTATTAGCTATAAAAAGAGATACCCAGTATATTACCGAAATTCTCCCCGGAACAAAAATTAAACAGGGAGATTTATTATATATTTTTGGTAATCCGGTAAATATCAATAGGCTGAACGAAGAGCTCTCTTACTAGAATCAATAAGGTTTAATAATCACAAATCCAGAAGAAATTAGAAGTTTTAAAACCTAAGAACCTAATTTCTACAAAATGCTTTCTTAAATAATAGCAAAAAATAGCGATGTGGTTAAACACATATTGTTGTTATAATTTTAATTGGATATCTTTAAAAATTAGATAACCTAACAACCAATAATTTTATGTCTGTACTGCCCGATCATCTTCTGCGATACCAGAAATTTATAGGCTTTATGCTAAAATACTGGAACAGCGATCTGTTTGCAAATACTGCTTCTAAAGTAATGGATGGGGATTCAGATGAAACCCAAAATACTTACGATCAAACTCCGGAAGAGCTGGTAGAAGATCTAAAAAATATGGGGCCTACTTACATAAAAATGGGTCAATTGCTTTCTACCCGGCCAGATCTTTTACCTGATGCCTATTTAAAAGCTCTGGCTACGTTGCAGGATGATGTTCCTGCTATTCCCTACGAGCAGGTTCATCATATTGTTGAGGAAGAGATAGGAACCAGAATTTCAAAAGCCTTTGAAAGTTTTGATGAAAAACCTTTGGCAAGTGCTTCTATTGGGCAGGTACATAAAGCTACCTTAAGATCGGGCCAACCCGTGGCGGTAAAGATTCAGAGACCTGGAATTAAAAAGCAGTTTCTTTCAGACTTAGACACTTTAAAAGAGCTTGCCGAGATGGCTGTTAAACACAGCGTTACCGCTCAAAAATATGCTTTCGATGATGTTTTAGTTGAATTAAGAAGAATTCTATTACAGGAATTAGATTACCATAGAGAAGCACAAAACCTAATTAGCCTCGGTGAAAATTTAAAAGAGTTTAAAGACCTAATTGTGCCGCAGCCAATCCTCGATTATTCTTCGGGTAAGGTGCTTACCATGGAATATATTGAAGGTCGCAAAATTACTTCTATTTCACCACTGAAACAAATTGAAGTAGACTATTCACCTTTAGTAGACCAGTTATTAAATGCTTATTTACAGCAGGTAATTAATGATGGCTTTGTACATGCCGATCCGCATCCTGGGAATATTCAGTTTACAAAAGACGATAAAATTGCGCTTATAGACCTTGGCATGGTGGCCCGCTTTAGCCCGGCAATCAAACAATATATTTTAGAGCTTTTACTGGCTATAAGTAAAAATAATGGCGAAGAAACTGCTCGGGTATTGCTAAGTATGAGCGAGATTAAAGAAGACGCTAATCTAAAATACTTTAAAAAAACTATTAGTGATATTATTATGGATAGTGAGCATAGCAGGGCTAAAGACTTGCAAACCGGCCGCTTACTAATTCAATTAAACCGACTCGCTGCTGACAATGGAATCCACATTCCGGTTGAAGTAAATATACTTGGAAAAATTCTTCTAAATATGGATCAAATTATCGCTGTTTTAGATCCAGATTTTGATCTTCGGGATGCTATTAAAAGACATTCTCATAAAATTATGCGCGATAAAATGTATGAAGAACTAAAGCCCGAAAACTTCTTCTCTTCTGTACTGGCATCAAAGAAATTCATAGAATATTTACCCGATCGGTTAAATACCATTTCAAAAAATCTTTCTGAAAATGAATTTGAAATTAAAATTAATGCTTTTGACGAAAAACGCGTGACCGATGGATTTCAAAAAGTAGCTAACCGCATTACCTTAGGTTTAATAATAGCCGCAATGATTATAGGCGCCTCCATGTTAATGCAAGTACCTTCAGATTTCACGATTCTAGGCTATCCCGGGCTCGCCATGATATTTTTTCTTCTGGCTGCAATTGGGGGCATTATTCTTAGTTATATCATTATTTTTAGGGACGATAATCTGAATAATAAAGATTAAGCCGTTTGGGTAATTGTGCATTTCAGTGTATTTTTCGGTTCTAAAAACTTAGACCACATGAAGAATATTTTTACCTCTCTATTTTTACTTGTTTTTATAACAACGGCCTGGAGCCAAAAAGTTGAAATTCCTGTAGACACTACGGTAACTACAAAGCATTCGGTTACTATTAATTCAAAAAATATAGATTATACCGCTACCACGGGAATGCAGCCGCTTTGGAATAACGATGGCGAACCTATAGCAAGCCTTTTTTATACCTATTACAAAAGAAGTAATATAAAAAATACCGAAAACCGCCCTTTGGTTATTTCATTTAATGGCGGTCCAGGTTCGGCTTCGGTTTGGATGCATATTGCTTATACAGGGCCAAGAGTTTTAAAAATTGACGATGAAGGTTTCCCGATTCAACCCTACGGAATTAAAGAAAACCCACATTCTATTTTAGATGTTGCTGATATTGTTTATGTAAACCCTGTAAATACAGGTTTTTCGCGCCCTATTCCTGATGAAGAAGGGGAAGTAGATAAAGAAAAATTCTTTGGCGTAGATGCCGATGTAAAATATTTAGCCGAATGGTTAAACACGTTTGTAAGCCGAAATAATAGGTGGTTAACTCCAAAATATCTTATTGGTGAAAGCTACGGAACCACTCGTATTTCGGGATTGGCTTTGGAGCTTCAAAACAGCCAGTGGATGTATCTTAACGGAGTGATCCTGGTTTCTCCAACCGAATTGGGAATTGAGCGTGATGGCCCGGTAGGAATTGCAAACAGACTACCCTATTTTGCTGCTGCCGCCTGGTATCACGATGCTTTACCTGCCGAGCTTCAAAATAAAGAATTAGAAGACTTACTGGAAGAAGTAGAAAATTACACTATTAATGAGCTAACACCGGTACTTGTAAAAGGAGGTTTTACCGAAACTTCTAAAAAAGAAGCTGCAGCCAAAAAAATGGCCTATTATTCTGGAATTTCTAAGGAAGTAATTCTACAAAATAATCTGGATGTTGACTATCGCTATTTCTGGAAAGAATTAAAAAGAAAAGATGGTGTTACCGTGGGCAGACTTGACTCCAGGTATTTAGGAATAGATGCTAAAGAAGCCGGAGATTCGCCAGATTACAATGCTGAATTAACTTCCTGGTTACATTCGTTTACACCGGCAATAAATCACTATTTACGCAACGACCTTAATTTTGAAACCGATCTTAAGTATTTTATGTTTGGTCCCGTACATCCCTGGGATCGCAGTGGGAATAACACCGGTGAAAACCTGAGACAGGCAATGGCCCAAAACCCAAATCTGGATGTGTTGATTCAATCTGGATATTTTGACGGTGCTACAACTTATTTCAATGCAAAATATACCATGTGGCAGTTAGACCAAAGTGGTAAATTAAAAGATCGCTTAAGCTTTAAAGGATATGAAAGCGGACATATGATGTATTTAAGAGCCGAAGATCTTAAAAATGCTAATGAAGATATTCGGGAGTTTATAGAAAATAGTCTTCCTGAAGATGGCGCTCCTGCTAAATATTAATTTTTAAATGATTGGGAAGGTTTTTAAGATAACGTCACCCTGAACTCGTTTGAGGGTCTAATTTGAGATAATCTTAGATTCTGAAATAAATTCAGAATGACGAAATTTAGATAATCTTCCCAATCATTTTCCTTCTTAATTACCGCATCAAAAAATCCTTCAATTCAGCATAATCTGAAATTTCGAAGGATTTTTTTTCCTTATTCATCACTTCTTTAATTGAATCCGGAATTTCTACCTTCTCTCCTATCACTTCTTCTACAGTTTCCAGGAATTTTACCGGATGCGCAGTTTCTAAAAACGTCCCATAATATTCAGGGTTTTCAGCTAAAAAGTCCTGGAGTCCTAAATACCCAACTGCACCGTGAGGATCCATGACATAATTATACTTTTGCTTTACCTCTTTTATAGCATTTCGAGTTTCGTCATCTGAATAACTAAAGGAAGAAAGTTGCTGTGACAGCGAATTAAATTCATTATCAAACAATTCCAGAATCCTAACAAAATTACTTGGAGTTCCAACATCCATAGCGTTAGAGATAGTTTGTACGCTTTGTTTTGGAGCATATTCCTTCGACTTTAAATAACGTGTCACCACATTATTTTCGTTATTTGATGCAATAAAATGATCAATAGGCAATCCCATTTGCTTTGCCAGCATCCCAGCACAAATATTCCCAAAGTTTCCACTAGGCACCGAAAAGGCCAGTTTTGCCTTCTTTTCAGCTAATTGTTTGTAAGCGAAGAAATAGTAGAACATTTGCGGTAACCATCTCGCTACATTTATAGAATTTGCAGAGGTTAATTGCCGTTTCGCACTTATTTCTGAATCAGAAAATGCTTTTTTAACCATATCTTGGCAATCATCAAAATTACCATTTACTTCAAGCGCTGTGATATTTTGACCTAAGGTAGTAAGTTGTTTTTCCTGAATTTCACTAACTTTTCCTTTTGGATATAAGATTACCACATCTATCCCTTCAACTCCTAGAAACCCGTTTGCAACTGCACCACCGGTGTCCCCGGAAGTAGCCACCAATACGGTAATTTTACCTAGATTTCCCTTTTTCACAAAATGCCCAAGGCATCCCGCCATAAATCCGGCGCCCACATCTTTGAATGCTAAAGTTGGGCCATGGAAAAGTTCCAGTGTCCCGATGTTTTCTGAAATGGGCACTACCGGAAATTCAAAATTCAGTGTTTTTTTTAGAATTTCTTGCAGGCTATTTTTTTCAATTTCGTCACCTACGAAAGCTTTTATGGCTTCATAAGCGATTTCTTCTTTTGAATATTTATCCAGGTTTTGAAAAAAATCCGGGGAGAGCTTCGGAATGTCTTCAGGAAAGTAGAGCGCTTTTCCCGGAGCCAAACCACGAACTACCGCATCTTCAAAAGAAACTTTATGGTTTTTATCGTTTAAACTTCTGTATTTCATTTGTTCAAAATTTATCCCCAGTTTGAGGAATTAGATTCGGGCCTTGAATAACATCCTGTGGTTTGCCATTTTTGCATCCAGCATCATGCTGGTTTCATTAGTTGATTATTTTTATTCCTTCAGAATTGATTTTCGATAAATGAAGATCGAAATCTATATTTTTATCCTGATAAAACTCCTGGAATTCGGATTTCACCTTTTCAGCTACACCATCGCCTTTGCATAAAGCAAAAACCGAAGGTCCCGAACCGGAAATACCAAAACCCAATGCTCCATTTGCTGAAGCTAAGGCTTTTAAATCGTCGAAATAAGGAATCAAAATAGAGCGCACAGGTTCTATAATTTCATCTTTTAAACTTCTACCTAAAAGATTATAATCCTGGGTATAAAGTGCACTTACCAGGGCTGCAAGGTTTCCCCACTGACTAATGGCTTTTTTTAATTCCACATTCTGCTTAATAATAGATCGGGAATCTTTTGTTTTTAGCTCAATTAACGGATGTAATATCAACATTCGTAATTCGGGCAAACTTGGTAAACTTAGTATTTCCAAAGGTTCGTAACTCTTTACGAGACTAAAACCACCCAACAAGGCCGGTGCTACATTATCGGCGTGAGCATTCCCGCTGGCAAGGCGTTCTCCTTCCATTGCAAATTTTATCAACTCGTTTGTGGTAAAAGGTTCCCCAAGTAATTTATTAATACCGAATACAGCTCCAGTCGCACTGGCTGCACTACTGCCAATGCCACTTCCGGCTTTTATATTCTTCTTTATTTCTATATCAAAGCCCTGCTTTTCATCCAATTCAGCTAATAAAGCTTCTGCCGAAACACCGGCTACATTTGCATTGACCTCTAAAGGCAAATTCTGACCGATAATTTTGGTAATTCTTAATTTTTGTTTTGAATTCTTAGAAATAATCATCTCATCTCCAACTCCATCTAAACAACAACCAAGAACATCAAAGCCGCAAGAAAGGTTGGCTACGGTTGCCGGAGCAAAAAGTTTTATTCTATCCATAACCTATTTTTTTCCTATTCTTATCACATCAGCAAAAATTCCTGAAGCAGTAACCTCAGCTCCGGCACCGGCACCTTTTACAATTAAAGGTTGTTCTGGGTAACGTTCGGTGAAAAATAATACAATATTGTCGCTACCACTTAAATTATAAAATGGATGTTGAGCATCTACCGATTGTAAACCAACCACAGCTTTACCATTTTCCAATTGTGCTACGTATTTGAGTTGCTCTCCTTTTTCTTCAGCCGATTTATATATTTCCTGGAATTTTGGTTCATCTTTCTTCAGTAATTCAAAGAAGTCTTCATTATTGGTAGTCGCTAAACTATCTTCTGATAGAAAATCTTCACTTTCAATATCTTCCAATTCCATCTTATGACCACTTTCACGGGCTAGAATTAGAATTTTTCGCGCTACATCTACTCCACTAAGATCAATTTTAGGATCGGGTTCGGTATAGCCTTCTTTCATTGCCATTTCTACGGTTTTATAGAAAGGTTCTTCAGCTTTATACGTATTAAAAACAAAGTTCAAACTTCCTGAAAGCACCGCCTGGATCTTAGTAATTCTATCTCCTGAAGCCACTAAATTTTTAAGTGTATCTATAATTGGCAAACCTGCTCCTACATTAGTTTCATATAAAAATGATGCTCCATATTCCCTAGCCAGGTTCTGTAGTTCCTGGTAATTTTCAAAACTATCTGCGCAGGCAATTTTATTACAGGTCACTACAGAGACCGAATTCGCTAAATATTCTTTATACCAGGCAGAAATTTCTGCACTAGCCGTATTATCTACAAAAATGCTGTTTCGCAGGTTAAATGAATCCACTTTTTTAAAGAATTCAGCTTTGTCGGCTTTCTCTCCTTTTTCGAGTGCTTTTTCCCAATTTTGAAGATCAATCCCATTTTCATCAAAAAGCATTTTCCTGGAATTTGAAAGCCCATGTACGCGAACTTTCAACCTTAAATTTTCCAGTAGAAATTTCTCCTGTTTTTTTAATTGATTCAATAGCTTACTTCCAACATTTCCAACTCCTGTAATAAACAGATTTAGTTCTTTAGAAGGTACTTCAAAGAATTGTTCGTGTAAAGTATTCAATGCTTTTTTTACGTCCTTCTTTGCGATAACTGCTGAAATATTCCTTTCAGAAGACCCCTGTGCAATTGCACGAATATTAATATTATTATTTCCTAATGCACTAAACATTTTTCCGCTTAAACCGTGATGACTTTTCATCCTATCTCCAACCAGCGCAACAATTGCTACATTTTCTTCGATTTCTACCGGTTTAATTTTTTTATACTGAATCTCAACCTCAAAAGCTTCATCTAAAGCTTCTTTGGCCAGCTCTGCTTCATCATCCTTTACCGCGATACAGATACTATGTTCTGAAGACGCCTGGGTAATTAAAACCACGTTGATATTTTCCTGAAAAAGTACTTCAAAAAAGCGCTTGGAAAAACCTGGAATACCTACCATTCCGCTGCCTTCAATATTTAGCAACTTTATAGAATCTATATGGGTGATCCCGGTAACCCAACGAAAATTCTTTTCGGAAGACCTGGAAATTAAAGTTCCATCCTCATCGGGTTTAAAGGTATTTTTAATACGAATACTAATTTGTTTGTCTAATAAGGGCTGCAAGGTTGGCGGATAAAGCACTTTAGCTCCAAAATGTGATAACTCCATCGCTTCCTGGTACGAAATATCTTTTAGCGAATAAGCGTGTGGTACGATTTGCGGATTTGCTGTGTACATACCGTTCACATCGGTATAAATCAGTACTTCTTTCACATCTAAAGCGGCACCATACAAGGCAGCAGTGAAATCTGATCCGCCACGCCCAAGCGTACTTGGAACACCCTGTTCATTTCTAGAGACAAATCCGGGAGCGATAAACAAAGAAGCGTCTTTTTCGGCAAAGTACTTTTCAATATGAGTATTGGTTAACTGATAATTGACCTGTACTTTTTCGTTGGTGTTTTTACAGACAATTAATTCTCTGGAATCAACATATTGAGAGTTTATACCTAGATTTTTAAAATATTCAGCAATAATTAATGAAGACAAAACTTCCCCAAATCCAGAAACTACGTGTCGGGTTTTATTAGAAAGTTCGTTTAAGAGATAGACTCCTTCGTACAGAGTTTCCAGCCTGTTAAGCTCAGTTTTCACCTTGCTTAAAATACTGCTTTGTGCCTGTACAGGAATTAATTCTTTTACTGCTTCCAGGTGGCGTTTTTCGTTTTTTATGAGCAATTCTTTATAGGCAAGGTCTTCTTTTGAAGCCAGATCTGCCATTTTCAGCAAATCATTTGTCACCCCACCAAAAGCTGAAAAAACAACCAGAGTTTTATCTTCTTTTAAATGTTTCTGAACAGTTTTAGCTACGAGTTTTATTCGCTCTGGAGATGCCAAAGAGGTACCTCCGAATTTTAGGACTTTCATAAGTCAAAATGGTTAAATTAGAATGATTGTGTTTTAAAAAACAGGTGTGTACAGAAGCGCTATGTAGAATTATACCCCAAAAGGGGTAATACGAATAGTAGTCATGCCAAAAATGCCCAAGCCAAGAACGCTTGTTGAAGTGCGGAAATTAGTATTTTTTGTAATCTTCATTTTTGACATTATTCTGGTAATAAAAGTATATATTTTGAGAGGTATTACAAACAAAAATGAGACTTTCAGTTAAGAATTATGAATTTCTTTTTATTGGATAAAAAAAATACCCGATCATTAAAATAATCGGATATTTTTCGAGCTGAATTATTAAATACTTAAAGGTCACTGATATAACTACCGTATAGATCTTTAAATTGAACGCCTTTGGCGAACCTATGTTTACTTAATTTTTTAAACTCAACGAGAGCCCACAGCAAAAACTCCTTCAAGAAGTAAGAATCTTTTTCTGAAATTTCTGGATGGTATTTTTTAATAAGATCATTTAAAGGTTTTACCGAATCAAGTTTTTGCTTGTAATCTGCATCTGAAAGATCATCGGGTAATTCAAAACCGCTTTGTTCAAAGAACCATTCTACTAAATCATCGTAAGGTGTGGTTTCGTCTGGTCTTTGTAACTTTTCAATCTTAGGAAAATACTGTGGGAATAAAGTTTTTACGGCATCGCCAATTAATTGTAAAGCTACACTCGCCGCTCCTTCTTCTTCCCCTTCATATACAAGCTCTACTTTACCGGTAATTGCGGGTACAACGCCAAGAAAATCACCAAACCTCAACAGGGTTTCCTCTTCTCCAGATTTCAATGAGCGTCTTTCGGCAGTACTCAAAAGGTTTTCATATGCTGTTATACTTAATCTTGCACTTATTCCGCTTTTTTCATCTATAAATTCACTTTCTCTTGCCTCAAAACTAATTTGTTCCAGTAAGTCCTTTGCCAGTTCGGGAACATAAACCAGTTCACTTTGCCTTTTGTCAAGTTTCGCCTCCTGAGCGGTAATAATTTTTGCCGTTTCAATATCATCAGGATAATGGGTTAGAATTTGAGACCCTATCCTGTCTTTTAACGGAGTTACAATACTACCACGATTTGTATAATCTTCAGGATTTGCAGTAAAGACAAACTGCAGGTCTAGTGGCAATCTTAATTTAAATCCGCGAATCTGGATATCTCCTTCCTGGAGAATATTGAATAATGCCACCTGGATTCTTGCTTGTAAATCTGGTAGCTCGTTAATTACAAAAATACTTCTATTTGCACGGGGAATCATCCCGAAGTGAATTACGCGATCATCGGCATAACTCAATTTTAAGTTTGCAGCTTTAATAGGATCTACATCTCCAATTAGATCGGCTACCGTCACATCTGGAGTGGCGAGTTTTTCAAAAAATCGTTCTTCTCTATGCACCCAGCTTATTGGAGTTTCATCTGCTTTCTCTTTTACTAATTCCCTGGCGTACCTGGAAATGGGATTCAAAGGATCGTCGTTGATCTCAGATCCCTGTACCACAGGCATATATTCGTCAAGCAAATTGACCATTAAACGAGCTAACCTGGTTTTGGCCTGTCCTCTTAAGCCAAGTAAATTGATATTGTGGCGGGATAGAATTGCTCTTTCCAATTCGGGAATCACACTGTCTTCATAACCATGAATACCGGGAAATGTTGGTTCATTTTTTTTGATCTTTTTAATTAAATTCTCTCTAAGTTCTTCTTTAATACCCCGACTTTTATATCCGGATTTTTTAAGTTCTCCCAGTGTATTTATATTTTCTTTTTTCATGTTTGCTTTTTATTTCTGATTAAACCCTCCGTCTAAATTTCTATCGAAATTCAGCCACCTCCCTTTTGAAAAGGGAGGAACCTTAAGGGGTTTTAAAATTATCTTTAATTTCTTTTAAAACAGTAGGTAAAAAGTCAAATACCATTTTATTCTCAAAACGAATAACATTGAAGCCCAAACTTTCTAAATATCTAGTTCGTTTAAAATCTTTTTCTTCTATTGTACTGTTTAAATGTGCTTGACCATCTAATTCAACAATTAATTTTTCTGAAGCACAATAAAAATCTACTATATAATTTCCTATGCTATGTTGTCTTGTAAACCTCTTTCCTTCAAGCTTTTTAGCTTTTAAAAAATTCCACAGAAAAGCTTCAGCCAAAGTCATATTTTCTCTTAGAAACTTACGGTATTCCTTTAATTCCTTGCGCGTATGAATTTGTTGTCTTTTCAGCATCATCTTTTTTAATTGCTCCCCTCTTTAGGTAAAGAGGGGAAGTTTTGGTTGCAAACCAAAGCGGGGAGTTTGAATTTTATTAATTCCCCCTAATTCTCTTTTTTCTATTAGTTTCGTAATCTTCAAAAATCATTTCACCCAAGCCTTTAAGACCTGTATAAAATGCTTTACCCTGGTTTGCATAGGTGAATTCTTTAACAAACTGCATTAAATAAGGGTCTTTTGCGATCATAAATGTAGTGATGGGGATATGTAATTTCCTGGCCTGTCTTGCCATGGTATAGCATTTTCCAAGAATATATGGATCCAGCCCCATACTATTTTTATAATAAGAACCATCCCGTTCTCGAAGGCAACTTGGTTTTCCATCGGTGATCATAAAAATTTGGCGATTGGTACTTCGTTTTCTTCTTAAGATATCCATAGTCAATTTTAAACCTGCAACGGTATTGGTATGATATGGCCCTACTTTTAAATAAGGAAGATCGGCGATAGAAACCGGCCAGGCATCGTCACCAAAGACAATAATATCCAGGCTATCCTTTGGATACCGGGTAGTGATTAATTCGGCTAGAGCCATGGCGACTTTTTTTGCCGGAGTAATTCGGTCTTCGCCATAAAGTATCATACTGTGGCTAAGATCTATCATTAATACCGTACTCATTCGGGATTTGTAATGGGTTTCTTCTACCACCAAATCCTCTTCGGTCATATTAAAATCTCCGATCCCGTGATTAATTTGTGCATTACGCAGACTTTCGGTCACCGAAATTTTATCTGGCGCATCTCCAAATTGAAAGGCCTTAAAATCGCCGGTATGTTCATCTCCCCGGCCTACGTGATTTGTTCTATGACTGCCAGAGGCGCTTTTTTTAAGTCTTCCAAAGATTTGATCTAAGGCCTGCTTTCTAATAGCGCGTTCAGTTTTAGCGGTAATGGCCATTCCACCACCTTCGTCTTCACTTTCTTCTTTGATATAACCTTTTTTCTTAAGGTCTTCAACGAAATCATCTAGCGTATAATCTTCTGTGGTTAGTTTGTATTCTTCATCAAGCTGTCTTAGCCAATCCAGCGCTTCATCTAGATCGCCTGAAGTATGGGTTATCAATTCTTTGAAAACCTCGAACAATCTATCAAATGGCGATTTGTCTGGTGCTTCAAATTTATTAAAAACAAATCCGCTGCCCTGTCTGTAATCTTTCTTCTTCATAATCCTAAAATTACAGTATTTTGGCTAGAATTGGAAAAGCTTTAGCTCCAACAGTGATTAAACTTATGTTAATCTATAAATTTGTGAGTCTTGCAATTGCGCTTTATATTGTTATTCTTTTCTTAAATACTTCAGCAATTAGTAAGGAGTTTAGAGATTTGAATATTACTAAATATAGACTGTAAATAAATGAGAAAAATAATACTAAGCCTTTTATGTTTAAGCCTGGTTTTTAGCACTTATGCCCAGGATTCCCCCTATAAAACTAATACCTGGAAAGATGGTGCATATATTGCCGGTGCTGTTGGTTTAAACGTTTTAGGGTTTACTTTTATTCAAAATAAAGAATCACTAACCGAATCTGAACTTAATGCTCTTAATAAAAATGACGTTTGGGGAATAGACCGATGGGCAGCCGGAAATTACTCTGAAGATGCAGATGCTGTAAGCTATATTCCTTTTTATGCCGCGTTGGGAATGCCGCTCGCCTTTCTACCCAGCGAGGCCGAAAGAAAGAATTTTGGTCAAATAAGTGTTCTTTTTGTTGAAACTATGGCTACTACCGGAGTTTTCTATACTATGACGGCTGGTTTAATAGATAAAAGCAGACCATTAGTTTACAATAAAGATCTTCCTACTAGTGAGCGTGCTGAAGGTGGTGCCCAACGCTCCTTTATTGCGGGACATACAGCCGTTGCTTCTGCTGGAACTTTTTTCGCTGCCAAGGTTTTTAATGATTTTCATCCAGATTCTAAAGCAATACCCTATGTTTGGGGAGGCGCTACGGGAATTTCGGCACTAATGGGTTATTTGCGCATTAAAGCCGGGAAGCACTTTCTAACCGATAATATTGCCGGATTTGTAGTAGGAGCTGCCAGTGGTATTTTAATTCCCGAGTTACATAAAAAAGGCAAAGAAAATATTGATCTCTATCCCACTGCCAATTTTAATGTGAATGGCACTGGTATAAACACCAAGGGCCTTGCCCTAACCTATAAGTTTTAAGCTAATTCTCTATGGAAATTTCAGAAGTAATAATGCTTATAGCCTGCGGACTATTTTTAATTCCCAGCCTGGCATCTGCAACACGTTTTGATCAATGGTGGATAAGAGCTTTCGATTTTCCACGACTGCAAATTTCAATACTTATTAGTGCGGTAATTATTGTAGCTATTATTGTTTTTGATTTCTCTAAAGTAATTCATTTCGTTGCTGTTGCACTACTTATTATAAGCTTGATTTACCAGCTTGAGAAAATTTATCCCTATACCTGGTTTGCAAACAAGGAGGTCATGCAATTTGAGGATGGAGATCCATCCGATAATATTTCGATCCTGGTAAGCAATGTACTTACTCCAAATAATGATTATCACAAACTTCTTGAAATTGTAAACCGAAGGCAACCCGATATTTTACTAACTCTGGAATCTGATGAAAAATGGGAAGAGGCGCTTAAAGACCTGGAAAAGGATTATGAATATTGTATAAAAGTACCCCAGGATAATCTCTACGGAATGCACCTATACTCTAAACTGAAGTTGGAAGAAACCGAAATTAGATATTTGGTAAAAGATGATATCCCTTCTATTCACGGGGTAGTACGTTTAGAAGATAATTCTAGAATTAGGATTCATTGCATGCACCCGAGGCCTCCTAGTCCTTCTGAAGCTGATACTTCTACAAATCGTGATGCTGAGTTATTAATGCTGGGAAGAGATGTATGGGAACAGGATGATAGCGTTTTAGTATTTGGGGATCTAAACGATGTGGCCTGGTCCAGAACCACCAGATTATTTCAGCAAATGAGTGGATTGTTAGATCCAAGGATTGGAAGAGGTTTTTTTAATACTTTCCACGCCGATTATCGTTTTTTCAGATGGCCGCTAGATCACGTTTTTCATAGTAATGATTTTACGCTGATAGATATTGCCCGGGAAAAACACATAGGATCAGATCATTTCCCGATGTATATTAAGTTAAATTTTGAAAGAAAGGCAGAAGTCGAGCAAAATAAGCCGATAGCAGATGAAGAAGAAAAAGAATGGGCGCAGGATAAAATCGATGATGCTCAACCCCGGGAAAAAGGTGTCTAGACCGGCGCAAAAAAATGACTTATTTCTGGAATTTCTTTGATCTTTTCACAGTCTGAAGAGTGGATAGGTTTTTCAATAAATAAGCGTACCATGCTATATTTTTTAGCTTCTTCTTTATCCTCTTTATTAATTGAAGAGGTAACCATAACAACGTGATAATGAGATTTTTCCTCGTTGTTTTCTAAACAGTCAAGAAAATCCCAGCCATTCATATTAGGCATATTTATATCTAAAAAAATAAGGAATTCCTTTTTATTTTTTAGTTGCTGCTGCTCTTTTAAGTAATTTAAGGCAGCATCAGCCTTATTAAAACAAACCGGGTTAGTAGCGATCTCGTGATTTGAGATCATTTTCTTTTGAATAAATACCACAATTTGATCGTCATCTACGATAATTACTTCAAGCATACGGAGGGTTTAGGACAAGAGCTTAAAAATCTTCTTCGGTTTTATTCGTGATTTTTCTAATAACCTTATCAAGCTCTTCAGACGAATTTAAGATATTATCTATAATTTCCTCAATATTATCAAGGTTATTTCTTTGATTTTTTAATAAATCTATTAAACCCATAATCCTTGCTAAAGGCGCCCTAACTACGTGAGATTGTGTCCAGGCAATTTCCCGCAATCTTTCATTACTACGCTCTATGGCATTAATATATTTTCTTCTTTCGGTAATGTCCTGTACAGAACCAATGATACGCGAAGGTTTGCCTTCTGAATCACTAATCACATAACTACGGTCAAGGATATATTTATAGTTTCCATCAGCACATTTAAAGCGATATTCAATATTCAATAGTTTTTTATGATTATAAAAAATTTCTTTGGTCGCCTCAGTTACGCGTTGGTAATCCTCGGGATGCAGCCGCTCCTTCCACCATTCTCGGGAAGTTCCCATTTCTTCCGGGCTATATCCAAAAATATCATAGATTGCATTGCTAAACTGAAAAGTATCGTTTTCAATATTATAATCGGTAATTAGATCGCTGGTAGCTTTTGCAACAATGTCATAACGCTCCAGGCTTTCTCTTAATTCCTTTTCCTGTATTTTAAAACTGGTAATATCTCTTGAAGTTGCCACCAAACCATTTACTGCTGGATCGTCTCTTAAATCACTTATAATAGTTTCTAACCATCGCCATTCTCCTTCCCCATTTTTATACCTATAAGAAGGCAATTGGAAAGATTTTACCTTACCTATAAATTTAATCTTGTCTACTATATGTGGACGATCTTCATTATGAATATATTTAAATGCATTACTTCCTTGCAGTTTTTCAGGGTTAACACCTAAAATGTTCTTTGCGCTAGGGCTAATATAAGTGTAGTGAAAATTTTCATCTAAAATACTTATTACGTCACTGCCATCCTGCACCAAAGCTTTAAATCGCTCCTGACTGTGTCTTAATTTTTCTTCAGCTTTAACTTTTTCGGTAATATTGTGCGCCAAAGTAACGCGGGCTTCCCTGCCACCGAACAAAATAGGATTAGTTTGGACATCTATAAAGATCATTTCACCATTCTTGGTCAAATGCTTTACTTTAACATTAAAGAAATCGTGAAAATTATCGGCTATGGTTTGTTCAATTCTATCCTCATCATTTGCCCATAGATCCCTTACAGTCATTTTCATGAATTCTTCTCTAGAATAGCCGTAGAGGTTTATGGCTGCTTGATTAACGTCTAAAAATTCAAGGGTATGTCTATCTAAAACCCATTTTGGTAAAGGGCTGGAATCAAATAGTGTTCGGTACTTTTCTTCAGACTCATAAAGCTGCCGCTGTACCTTTTTTCGCTCCATGCTGTAATGGATGCTTTTAGAAAGATTTGAAGCATTAATTTCATCTTTCAGGAGGTAGTCTGAAACGCCCCAGGAAAGGGTTTTCATTCCATAATCCTTATTGGTATATCCTGTTAGTACCACCACCGGTGCACCATTAGCCAAAGCCAGGATTTCTTTTACTAGAGTTTCGGTATTTTTAATATCCGGGAGTGATAGGTCGAGTAAGACGGTATCAAAATTTTTGGAAGCCTGGAGCATTTCTTTCGCCATTTTAAAATTTTCGGCGCGCTGCAATTCCAGTGCTGCATGTTCTTCGGAAAGATAATCTTCTATAAGAATAAAATCGCCCGGGTTGTCCTCAATAACTAAAACCTTTAATTCCCCGGATTTTTCAACCATTTAATAGAATTTTAAAATAACGAAATAAGAATCTATGAACTAAATCAACTATTTTATAAACGTAAACCTGAATTTAACGCTTTTAAGTTAGCTTTCCACTACCGAGTAAATATACTAAAATTGTTTTGGGATGGTAAAATAAAAGCTGCTTCCTTCTCCAGGTATGGAATCTACCCAAATTTTACCACCAAAATTATCTACGATCTTTTTGCATATTGCCAGGCCAATTCCCGTCCCATCATATTCATCCCGCTGATGTAAGCGCTGGAAAATTATAAAAATTTGCTCTTTGAATTCTTCTTCAATCCCAATACCGTTATCGGTAATTTTAAATTCCCAATATTTCTCCTTTTCTAAAGAGGAAATTTTGATTTTCGGCTGACGTTCTTTTGAATAGTACTTTAAGGCATTGCCTATTAAATTTGAGAATAATTGCCTTAACACTGGTTCTTCAACTTCTAATTCTGGAAGTACACCTATTTCAATTTTAGCATTTTTTTCTTCAATAGATTTTTTTTGAAGGGATAGCACCTCAGAAACTAAATGCTCGAGATTAACTGCTGTAACTTTATGCGCTACCCGTCCCACCCTCGAATATTCAAGTAAATCTAAAATTATTTGGCGCATCCGGGTTGCACCATCGTACGCAAAATAAATATATTGCTGCGCCCTATCATCTAATTTATTGTTGTATTTTTTCTTGAGCTGCGTTAGAAAACTGGTTACCATTCTGAGAGGCTCCTGCAGGTCGTGGGAAGCTATATAGGCAAATTGTTCAAGTTCTTTGTTAGATAATGCCAATTCATCTGCATGTTTTTTGAGCGCCTCGTTTAATTCTTCCAGGGCTTTTTCTTTTTCTTTGATTTCAGTAATATTCCTCGAAATCCCAACCAGGCCTTTTTTATTATCTCCAAATCTAAAAGGGACTTTGGTTAAAAGTGTATAATTTTTTTTACCGTTAAAATCCTGCACTATATCCTCGCGATTTATTACAGGAATACCTTTATTCATGACCTGTGTGTTATCCTCAATAACCCTATTGGCTTCTTCTTTGTCAAAAAATTCTAAGGCCGTTAGTCCTAAACTTTCCTGTTCATTTTCAACCCCATAATAATTCTTATAAAAACTATGATTGGTTAAAATAGTTTCGTGCTTTTCATTTATCACAAAAATATGATCTGGTATATAATCTATAATTGCCCGAAACATATTATGTTCTTCCCGCAGTTTTTGTTCTATTTCTACCTGTTTAGTAATGTCTTTCGCAATTCCATAAACTCCGGTTATTTTCTTATTTACGTATATTGGAAAGTTCGTTACATCAAGTACCTTTTTTGTTCCTTTAAGACTTATAAAATTAGTTTGATAGCGCTGCACTTCACCAGAAACTGCCTTTGAAGAGTGCATCATTACACGGTCTCTGTCTTCTGGCGCTATTAAAGGTAAAAAATTGATTTCTCTTGCCTTTTCCCTGGAACCTTCTACAAGATTTAAAGCAGCCTGGTTAAGATCGACAAAATTACCCTTAAGGTCAAAGGAATATACAGCATCAGGATTATAATCAAATAAAGACTGAAAAGCTTGCTTGCTATTTTCTGCAATTAATTCCTGTTTTTTTCTATCTGAAATATCTACAATTGTAGTACTGGTTCTTTTTTCTCCTTCATAATTGGTATAAATAACCGAATGTACCTCACAAGGAAATGTCTCACCATTCTTTTTAATGCCTACTAACTCCGTTCTTATTTCGCCGGCTTTATTTCTCTGTGCAATCGCCGTTTCCAGATCGGAATTCATTTGAATTATATCTTCCCGACTTAATTGTTTCAGTTCTTTTAAACTATAACCAAAAAGTTTACACGCCGCCCTATTAACTTCAACTATAGGGCCGCTAGGATCAGATAAAAAAATAGCCAGAGATGAATTCTCTAGAATATTTTTTAATCGCACTATATTCTCAGACGAACCATTTTCCTTTGGAGAAACAGCTTTTAGACATAGGGAAAAACATTTAATATTCCCCCCATCATCTAAAGAAGGACTACTAAAAACCTCTATAGTTTCAGTTTCTGAAAAAGTATAAATATTGTGAAATATCCCCTGATTAGTTTTAAAATCGCCATGGAATTTAGTCCATATGCCAGGTGGAAATATTTCTTCTAAGCTTAGCTGAGCCTTCGGACTTTTTTTAAAAATATTGTTTAAAAATTCCTCTGCGGAAGTATTCCAACTTATAATTTCAAAATTCCGGTCAATTTTTAAAACTGGTGTAGTTACTTTCTTCATTGAAGCGCAGTTTGAATTTCCGGTTTCTTTTTATAAAAAGGATTTAGAAATAGAAACGCCAGCACCAAAATTAGGACCTTCAGTTTCACTAAAATCGGATCCTAGCTGAAGATTTAAGTTCACTACATTTTGAAGTAAATTTAAGTCAAGGTAAGTAGAAAGAACGTGTTTCCCATTGGTATTTTCACTTCCTTTTCCGCCATAATTCTTCCTGAAACTTCCCAAAAATCTATAGGGCACTTTATTGAAAGCCATCCCGCTTAAACCTATATGATGAGCTAGGATTTTGTTATTTGCAATTCTAAAACGATCTGGCCCGAGTGTAATAAATGGAAGGCCTAGTACCCTATTTTCATAAGTCCAACCAGATCGGTACAAATTATTATTAAAATAATTATCCTCCCCATCCGTAGTGGGTGTATTTTTACTTTGATTTTTGGTATAATAGAATTCATACATCACCGCCTGAAACCAGGAATCTAATGAAGCCGCAGGATCTTCTATAAAAATTCCATACCGACCATCCGGAGTATTTCTTAGCAAACTACCAGAGCCGTCTTCAAATAAATGATTGTAAATAAGTTCAACATTATAACCAGCTAATATAGTTTTGATATTTATCTCGTAACTCCCCAAATGATTTCCCAAACCATTAATTTCCTGTTCAGAAATTCCATCCCCGGTGTCTTCTCCTGCTCCTCTCCCGGTAATTGCCCTGATATAGGCTTCAAAATCGGAAGGAAGATCGCCGAATTCCGGATGTGTGCCGCCCCACTGTACAAAGTGCCTTAACCCGGCTGAAATTTGAAATTTAGGTGAAGATCTATAAACCAAATGGAAACTCTTATGATGAAGCCTCGTATTTTCTACGAAACGCTCATCATCCATAAGGTATTCTTCATACGAAGCCTGAAAACCAAGCCCGCGATTATTTTTAAAAAATATGGGTCGTTTAGTAAAGAATCGAATTCCGGGAAGCGGTCTTGCATTTAAAGACCATAAAATGCTTTGGTTAGTAGCGCTTAACCCTCTGTACAATTCTTCGCGCTGTTTACGTCCCGCCACAATTCCCAACCAGGAATTATTAAAAGCTAAATAGGCTTCATCTAATTGAAGTTTATCGGCATAACCGTCCTGGTAAAGTGCTCCCAGCCCAAACTCTAAATTAGAATTTTCGGAAAAATTATAAAATCCTTGGGTGGTAATAAAGCCTGAAAAATTGGTGAGTTCGTCTATTCTCCCTCTTTGATTGGTATGCAACCAAAATGGAGAGTTCTCCTCGCTATACAATAGTCCGGTTGCGTTCACTTGCCCACTAATCTCAATATTTTGTGCGTGGACATTTAGAAAAAAGGAAAGAAATAAAAATACTAGTAAAGTTTGTTTCATAAGTAGGCGTTAAGACTTTTCAAATATGCTTAATTCGATTTAAAAATATGTAATTTTATGCTTCTAAAACTTAGAAATGCTATCCATTTTTCAGAAAAAATATTTTTTAGTCGATTTACTGGAAGGTTTCACCGATTTCCACAATCATTTACTGCCCGGTATAGACGATGGTGCTAATAGTGCAGAAGACTCTATAGCAATGATCAAAAAATTCAATGAATTTGGAGTCACTAATATTGTAGCCAGTCCTCACGTTATGGGAGAATTCTATCCCAATACTCCGGATACCATTCTTCCTGCTTTAGATAAAGTAAAAAAGAACTTGCCACACGGTAATTCTATTAAAGCGGCAGGAGAATATATGATGGACCAATATTTAATAGATCAGCTGGAAAAAGATAATGTCTTGAATGTGACAGAAAATTATGTTTTAGTAGAGATGTCATATTTTCAGGCACCCATTAATTTAGCTGAAATCCTATTTAAAATTCAGAATACCAACCTAAAACCAATACTAGCTCATCCAGAGCGTTATACTTTTTATCACGATAGCGGTCTTGATAAGTACAAAGACCTAAAAACAAGAGGATGTGATTTCCAATTAAATATGTTATCCCTTACCCCTCACTATGGAACAGGTATACAAAAGAAAGCTTTCCAGTTGCTTGAAAACGGGATGATTGATTTTATTAGCAGTGATGCCCACAGAATGGAACACCTGGAAAAAATTGGGAATATAAAATTAAAGAAAAAGCAGCTTAATCTTCTAGAGCCTATAATTGAAAAATCCAAAGCCTTGTTTAGATAAACAAAACTTTGGATTTTCAATTCGTTATTATATTTGAACCAAGAAATTCTTATTTATTTCCGAACATTTTGTTTCTTATTCGTTGCCAGCGAGATTCTTTATCGGCACCGTAACCATATCCGTAGCCATAAGAATACCCATACTTAGCTCCATAAGAGAATTTTGAATAATCCACATCATTCAAAATAATCGCAGGGCTTTTTAGTTTTCCCTGTTGCTTAAGTTCCTTAGGGAACTCCAGCATCTTTTTGTCGGTAAAATCAGCTCTTACAACATACAACGTAGTATCAGCCAACGGGCTTACTAACAAAGTATCTGTTACTATCATAGTTGGAGCTGTATCCACCAATACATAATCATAAACTCCGGCTGCATATTCTAACAAACTTTCCAATCGGTCATTCATAAGAAGTTCTGCAGGGTTAGGTGGGATAGGGCCTGAAAGAACCATATCAACTTTTATCCCTGCCTGTTTTTCTATAGAAATAACCTCATTTTCAGTAACTTCAAAATCGTATAAATAATCTGAAAGACCTTTAGGTGCCGCATCGCTTATTTCACCATACCTATGAAGTTTGGGGTTACGAATATCAGCACCAATCAATAAAACTTTCTTTCCGGTACTCGCCAAAGTACGTGCCATATTATAAGATACAAAGGTCTTTCCTTCTCCTTTTATAGTAGAGGTTACAAAAATTATCTCTCCCCTATCTTTATCTTTATTTTGAAATAGATAGGCCAGGTTAGTCCTCAAAATCCTAAACGATTCAGCAAGAGGAGTACGATCGTTTAATTCGATACGTTCATTTTGTTCTGCACCAATACGTGGCACCTCCCCGATAAAAGGAATATGTTTTATTAATCCACTTAACTCGCCTTTGTGATGCACTTTAGTGTCGAGCATATTCTTAGCGAAAATAATCAGAATCGGAATTATTAAGCCAATAATAAAACCTCCCACCAGAATAAGCCATGGTTTAGGATCAACAGGGTTGTTGTTTGTAAAAGGAGCATCAATAACCCTGGCAACAGAAGCTGTTGCAGCAAAAGAAATAGCAGCTTCTTCCCTTCTCTGTAACAAGAATAAATAAAGTTGCTCTTTAATTTGTTGTTGGCGTTCAATGCTTCGCATGCCTTTTTCGAGACCGGGAAAGTTACTGAATTGACCTTGCGCGACATTCCCCCGTTGATTAAGTTCTCTTAATCTAACGTTTAAAGAACGCCTGGTACTTTCAATATTTTCAAAAAGATTTTCTCTTAAACTATCAAGTTGTTGGGTTATTGTTTTTACGATAGGATTACGCTCCGTACCTCCTTCAAGGTACATATTACGCTCCATAATAAGAGTATTGTAAGAATTCACAAGTCCCGAAACACCACCTTCACTGATACCCACATCAGGTAGTAGCTCGTATTTACCTTGATTTCTTAGTAATTCCTCTACTGAATTTAAAAGTTCCAACTGAGTTTCAATATTAAAAATCTCTTGCTCAGTAGCTGTAAATTTTGACTGAAACTGGGAAGCACCGCTACTAACATCCATTATTTGGTTATCTCTTTTAAAATCGGCGATGTTTACTTCTACAGAATCTAATTCTGTAGTTATCATTTCCAGTCTATCCTGAATAAATTTGGTAGTATTTTCTGCTACTTCCTGTTTATCTTTAACACCTTCCTCATTAAAACGTTCCATCAATTTATTGAGAAAATCTTCCGATTTCTCTGGTGTCTCCTGAACGATACTTAGGGATAAAATATCTTTAGCCTGGCCTTTTTGAGCTATTTGTAGTTTTGATATATACTCTGCAGCCACAGCTCTTAAAGGTTGAATTCTGATATTAACTGAACTGGTTTTTCGAAAAGTTCCTTCTTCCTCTCCAGACTTCGGTAAAATGGTGAATTGAATATTATCCAATTTAATCACTTCCCCAATGCTATGATTTTCGGAATATCCCGTAGCCTCTTCTTCCAGTTTAAAAGAAGTATCTGAGGTAGGAGTAACAATAAGATTTTTAGAAATTGAATGAATAATGCTATCAGGCGTTATAAACTCGATTAAAACAGGGCTTGATTTATAAGCTTCAACAGTAATTACATTTCCTTCTATAAAGTAGCTGATGTTATGATTTAACTCTTCAACTACACTTTCTACAAGCTGCTTGGATTTTAATTTCTCAATATGGTTTTGAATACCATCGTCCTCCAAAGAGAAAATAGCGCCACCTCCTGATGGTGTGGCGTTCATTGCATTTTTCTCCTGATCGTCTACAATCATCATTGTAGCTTCAGTATTATATTTCGGAATGGTATATCTGTTATACAGGTAGGCTAATAACCCTCCAATTAGAAACCCCAAAAGAATCCACTTCCAATAGGCAAGGTATTTAAAGAGTTCAGCTTTTAAATCGAAGGTAGATTCTTCCTTCTCTTCATTAAAATCGTTTAATTCTTCCATCTATCTTGTGAATATAAAAATTAAACTTAATGTTGAACTAACCAAACCTAATATTGCACCCGGACTTCCAAAAAACCCGGCAGATTTCATTCTTGCGTAAGTGGGTTCCACATATACAATATCATTTTGCTTTAAATAATAATACGGACTGTCGAAAAGATCGGTTTCCGTCATATCAATGAATCCAACAGATTTCACCCCATCTACCTCTCTTATTACTCTTATATTTTGACGTTTTCCGGTATAACTCACATCTCCACTCATTGCTAATAATTCAGGCATAGTAATTCTACCATCGGTGATTTGAACTCTACCAGGGGAGTTAACTTCCCCCAAAACGGTGATACTAAAATTTACAATCCTAACATCTACCACGGGATCTCTTACATATTCTGAAATTTGCGTTTGTAGTTTTTCCTGAATTTCAGTGCGTGTTAAACCTTCTACATCTACAGTGCCAAGAACTGGAAAGTTTATAGTCCCCTTGGGACTTACCAAATAACCTGTTAAAGAAAGGTTTTGACCACCTCCTCCACCAGATTGGCCTCCACCTTGTTGATTCATTTGGAATGGTGCTACTATTTCTTCATTTACCGAAGAAGAAGAAACATTAATTCTCAGCACATCATTTCGTTCAATTTTCGGCTCGTATTCTAATAAATTCTTTTGTCCTTCTATTTTTTGAACATCATTAAAATATACCACCTGATCTTTGGTAGCGCAGCTTGAAACAATAATACTTAACATAAGAAACCATCCGAGTTTCCCTATAGATTTGAACATGCAGTTGTTTTTATTCACTTATTACTTCTTCTTTGTTATCCAGGCTTTCAAATAAGGAATTATTACTCTTGAATTCTGGGATAAGTATTTTTAATTTTTTAACCATCTTTTCCGCCTTTAAAGAATTGGCCGAGCTTATGATTTTTTCAATTTTTTCTTTTATTAATTCATGATCTCTCACTACTTCCTGACCAATCATAATCTTTTTATGATGGGTTGGTAGTGTTTTACATTCATCATTCAATAATTCTTCATAGAGTTTTTCTCCGGGTCTTAGTCCGGTAATCTTTACTTTGATATTCTTATTAGGATCGTAACCGGCAAGTTTAATCATTTTTATAGCCAAATCCATAATTTTTACCGGTTCTCC
Organism: Salegentibacter mishustinae; assembly: GCF_002900095.1. Classification (NCBI taxonomy): domain Bacteria; kingdom Pseudomonadati; phylum Bacteroidota; class Flavobacteriia; order Flavobacteriales; family Flavobacteriaceae; genus Salegentibacter; species Salegentibacter mishustinae. The sequence continues at coordinate 1,802,291 of NZ_LLKN01000002.1, forward strand.
CATATCAAAAATAAAGATCTCTCCTCCTTTCCCCATAGCACCGGCTTCAAGCACCAGCTGGCAGGCCTCTGGAATAGTCATGAAGTATCTTATGATATCTGGATGAGTTATGGTAACCGGACCTCCTTTTTCAATTTGCTTTTTAAATAAAGGCACTACCGATCCATTTGAACCAAGAACGTTTCCAAATCGGGTTGTTATAAATTTTGTTGTATTTGGATCTTCTTTAATTTTAGAGTGATAAAGCGACTGCACATACATTTCAGCAGCTCTTTTTGAAGCTCCCATTACATTACTAGGGTTAACCGCTTTATCAGTAGAAACCATTACAAAATGTGAGGCTTTATATTTTAAAGAAAGATCGGCTAAATTTTTTGTACCCTGAATATTAACAAACACAGCTTCATGCGGATTTTCTTCCATTAAGGGCACATGCTTATAAGCTGCGGCGTGATATACCACATCAATATTCTGATTTTGAAACATAAGTTCCAAACGCTTAAGGTTACCTACGTCACAAATAATGAATTTACAATCCAACTCAGGAAACTTGGCATTCACTTCAAGACTCAAAGTATGGAGTGGTGTTTCAGCCTGATCAAGAATAATCAGTTTCTTTGGGTTGTATTGGGCTACCTGTCTTACAATCTCGCTTCCTATAGAACCTGCTCCACCGGTAACCAAAATAGTTTTTCCGGTAAGTTGCTCGATTTTATTTTCAGGATTAAGCCTAATAGGTTCACGTTCTAAAAGATCTTCGATTTGAAGAGATTTTACTTTATTAGCGATAGGCTGAGTATCTTCCCCCCAGGTTGAAACAATTGGTGCATTAAATACCTTGATATCGTTTTCAAGACAATCCTTTACGAAGTTAAATTTTTCTTCAGCCGTAAAATTATTTTCAGAAAGGATAACTGCTTCAGCATTTACAGATTGAACAGCTTTATGAATTTCAGAAGAATAATTAATTACCGGTTTATCCAATAATCTTATACTTTTATTATGCTTTTCATTGGTTAGAAAACCAACTATTTTAAATCTCCTGGGGATTTCTATATCAAGCGCACCTGCAATAGAAATAGCGTTTTCATCAGCTCCAAGAATAACTGCATTTAAGATGTCTTCATCCCGACTAACGAGTTTAAAGTATTCGTATATTTGTTTTACTCCTAATCTAAAAAGAAAAAGTAAGGAAAAAGAAATACATAAATTAATGAACAAACCGCCTACCAAAAATATTTTCTTCCCTATAACGAAAAAGGTTATATAATTAATAACCAATAAAGTAAAAAACGAACTCATGGTAGCCAGGAGCAACTTTAGGGCATCTATATTAGAGGAATACCTAATAATCCCTGCGTAAGTTTTAAAAATATAAAAGTAGAAAATATGCACTGCTATTACGATAAAGGCTTTATCATAAAAACTGAGCACCGTATAATAATTAGGAGTAAGATCTATAATAAGTAAAACGGTAAACAGGGTAGAAATTGCCACCAAAGAAAGATCTATCAAATAAACAGCCCATCTGGGAAGATACTTTATATTCCTTAAATCAAGGGCGTTATCGGTTCCCGAGAGTATATTTCTTAATACCTTATTTACTTTATATCCCATAATTCTTTACTTCTGTTCTTTAAAACAGGATAAAATTCCAGCCTTGATTCGGTCTTTTTCTTCCTGGGTCAAGTTAGAACCGGAAGGTAAGCAAAGGCTATTTTCAAATAAACGTTTTGCAACACCATCTCCATAAAAAGGAGCATTTTTAAAAACCGGCTGCATATGCATGGGTTTCCATAAAGGTCTGCTTTCAATATTTAATTCTTCAAGATGCAAACGTAAATCCTCTCGATTTATTCCCCCGGTCTTTTTTTCATTAAAGCTTATCACACTCAACCAATGATTGGAAAAAAAGTCATCATTGGGAGCACTATGAACCTTAACTCCTTCAATTTCAGAAAACAAAACTACATAAAATTCGTGCATTTCTCTTCTGGCTTTCACCCGTTCGTCCACCACTTGCATTTGACCACGCCCTATTCCTGCAGAAATATTACTCAATCGGTAATTGTAACCAATTTCACTATGCTGGTAATGAGGCGCTGCATCCCTTGCCTGTGTAGCTAAGAAAACAGCTTTTTCTTTAGCAGATTGACTTTTAGTCACTAAGGCTCCACCACCAGAGGTTGTGATAATTTTATTTCCGTTAAATGAAAGAACCGCATATTCTGCAAAAGTTCCGCATCGCTCACCTTTATAAGTGCTTCCTAGGGCCTCTGCAGCATCTTCAACCACCGGAATATCAAATTCTTTAGCTATTGCATTAATTTCATCTACCTGATACGGCATACCGTATAAATGTACGGCTATTATTGCTTTTGGTTTTTTTCCTTTAGAAATCCTATCTTCAATAGCTGTTCTTAAATGCTTGGGACAAAGATTCAGGGTTTTCTCTTCACTATCTATAAATATGGGTGTTGCTCCCTGATATGCAATAGGGTTGGCTGAAGCTGCAAAAGTCATACTTTGGCAAAGCACTTCATCGCCAGCTTTAATCCCTAGCATCACTAATGCTAAATGTAGGGCAGCCGTGCCAGAACTTAAAGCAGCAACAGCTCCTTCTTTCGAAGAGCTATCAAATAGGTATTTCTTTAAATCTTCTTCGAAGCCATTTACATTGGGGCCCAAAGGTGCTACCCAATTCTGCTCAAAAGCTTCATTGACGAATTTTTGCTCAGTTCCACCCATGTGTGGCGAGGATAACCATATTTTATCTTTATTCATCTATATATTTTATAATTTTTCCAGGATTACCAACAACAACGGCAAAGTCTGGAACATCTTCAATTATTACGGCTCCGGCACCAATAGACGCCCATTTCCCAATTTTAACTCCGGGAATAATTGACGCGCCGGTTCCCACCTGTGTACCTTCGGCAACACTAACATTCCCCGTGAGGACGGCATTAGGTGCTATATGCACAAAATCGCCGAGGCGCACATCGTGTTCAACAACCGCACCAGAATTTATAATACAGTATTTTCCAATGCTGCAACCTGAATTAATAATAGCTCCAGGCATTATTACGGTGCCACCGCCAATTTGTATATTTTCTGAAATTATTGCACGAGAATGACTAATTGCTTCAGAAATTACACCTTCATATTTAAGCGCAACCTTTTTTCTAATTGCGTTATTACCAATAGCTAAAACCGTAGGTTTTTTAAGTTGATCTTTATTAGGTTTATGAATTACCCTAAAGTCAAGAAATTCTTTAACTTCGAAGTTGTCATCAAATACTGAATCTATTTGAATATTCCTGCTTTTTAGAATATCAAAAACAACCTTCCCGTGACCACTGGCTCCGTAAATATTCATTTTAATTTTTTCCGTTAAAAGCTTCCGTAGTCGCCATATTGGCCGTATTTATTCCTTCCGAAACCACTACTTTTTTAATCGTTTTGAATATAATTCTTACATCCAACCCAAAAGATAGGTTTTCCACATACCAAACATCATATTCAAACTTTTTGGTCCAACTAATCGCATTTCTACCATTAACCTGAGCCCATCCGGTTATTCCAGGCTTTACATCGTGACGTTTTCTTTGCCTTTCAGAATACAAAGATAAATATTGGGGTAATAACGGTCTGGGGCCTATTAAGCTCATATTCCCTTTTAAAACATTTATCAACTGTGGAATCTCATCAATAGAGGTTTTCCTAACGAACTTTCCAACCGCGGTTAACCTCTTTTCATCCGGAAGTAAATCTCCATTTTCATCCTTCTCATCAGTCATCGTTTTAAACTTAATAATACTGAAAATACGCCCATTTTTTCCAGGTCTTTTCTGAAAAAAAAAGGGTTTTCCATTATTCGCCAAAGCTAATAAAACTGTAATTGGAATTAATAACGGACTAAGCACTAATAATGCCGTAAAAGCAATAAAAAAGTCAAGTATTTTTTTAAAAAAGTGCTTGTACATAGAGGAATTAAGACATTATGCCAACTAAAATTAGGCTGTGCAAAACTATGACTTTATATATTCCTTTTCTAGATTTTTGTATTCCTTTAACAGAATTTGCCAAAATTCTTTACGCTCATAATATTTACAGATTTCTTCCCTGGCATTTGATGAAAGCCTATTGGTATAATTCCTATTTTCAACAAATAATTCCATAGCAGAAAATAAAGCAGAGGTATCCTTAACCGGAATTATAACACCATTAATTCCTTCTACAATAATTTCGTTACATCCATTAATATCGCTCACTATGGCCGGAAGAATCATAGCTCCCGCCTGCATCACAACATTTGGAAAACCTTCGCGATAACTGGGAAAAGCCAATGCGTTCGCAATTGCAAAATAAGGACGAACATCTTCCTGATATCCCGTTGTTATGATTTTCTCGTGGGTTTTTATACTATTAAACGTATCTTGCTTTAAAGGATCCAGTTCTTTTTCAAAAGGTCCTACCAGCAACAGGGAAATATTCTGATTTTTCTTGTGTAACTTTTTAAAGGCATCTACCAATTCATTTATGCCTTTCTCACTAACCAATCTACCAATAAAAATAAACACAAAATCCTCCCGGGGAATTCCGAGTGACTGCCTTTTATTTTTTTTCTGGTCCTCTTTAAAACTATATGGATCAAAATATTTGGTGTCAATTCCGTTGGAACTTCCCTTTCCCAACACTTTTAATTTATTTTCCTCAGCAAAACCTTCCTTAAGGATAATCTGCTTGAGGCCTCGCGAATTCGGAAAAACTTTCGTAGCCAACCTATAGGTTAATTTCTCTACCTGGTCTAAGATTTTTCTCTTTGTGCCGGTAGTTTCCATAAGCGGTAGTCCGGCTACCGTATGCAAGCGCAAAGGCACTCCAGCCAGTTTGGCGGCCAGCATTCCGACGATTCCCGCTTTTGGAGTGTGCGTATGGACAATTTCCGGCTTTTCCTCTTTAAAAAATTTATATAGCTTCCAAACCGCTTTTAGATCTTTTATCGGTGTTATTGCCCTTGTCATTTCAACCCAAAAGGTATTTACCTTGTTTTTTTGTCCATACTTATTCAGCCGCTCCTTTTCAGCTGCCACAGCGGTAACCTCATAATACTGACTCATATAAGTAAGTTGACCTTCTAAAAGCTTTTCTAGGGAAAGTGGGATAGTTGTGATGCGGATGAGTTTTTGCATAAAAAATACTATTGACAAATAAGATTATACTTTAAGGATATGGCTTTGCTATCCAAATAATTCAATCCATTTAGCTTTTATTTTTTGATTTAATGAATATGAATAAGTGTTTGTATCCTTAAAAAAAACTCCACTTTCGAAGTCATTCTCACTGTAGTATTTTGTTTTTAGCCCTCCGGTAAGATAGTAAAATCCAAATTTAACCGAAGCGATTCTATCCAGCGGAGCCAGCTCCTTCAGCAATAAACTTTTAATTTCATTTTTATTTTCAGGAACATAGCAGACATTTGAATAATAATAAAAGCATTTATTTAAAAGAATCACAGGTTTCCCCCAGAAATTAGCTTCAAGTCCCGTAGTAGACCCAAAAGAAATCACCTTATCTGCAAGCTCCATCAAAGCGTAAGTATCTACCTGACTATCGGGTTCAATAACAAAAATATTCTCTCCCAGGTTTTTCATGTCTCTCAAGTCCTTTACATAGGGATAATTAACATTCTTTAAGTTAGGATGCATTCTAATAAACAAATTATATTCCTGCTTATAATTATTTAATATGTTCACCACATATTTAATGCCCTCATTTTGGGTCTTGAAATAAGGGTTTTCGAATTCCTTCCCTATAGCAGCAAATTCATCATCGGAACTTGTATAGAGAATAATATTTTTCTTCCCATTTCTTATACTATTTGGGAGCTCCTGTTTCTGCATCTCTTTGGTATAGCTCTTAAATATCACAGATTTCCCGGCTTTTTGATCTTTAAAAAACTTAGATCCAATTTGATTTTTTTCTTTTAATGGAAGTTCAGAATTATTCCAGTGATCATCTATATGCTTCTTTTTGGTCAGGATATTGTGTGGTAAAACATTTTTAAATACTTCAATACTGCCCCCTATTCTAGCTCTTTCAATATTGAAACAATCAATCCTGTTGGCTAAGGAAGCTTTAAATACAGCTCTTAAATAATCCTGCCTACCATTAAAATTATAAACCACATCAATATTATTATCCTGAATAAATCTCTTTAAACTTAAATAAACCTTTAAAGAATTAATTGCGATATCACGAACAAAACTATTCTCAATTTCAAGTAATTCCTTGTCACGAGTTTTGGAAATATAGGTAGAGATCGAAGCCACTCCTATTTCAAAGTTTTCAAAATATAAGTCTTTGTTTATATACTGGTTAACAGCAAAGAAGTCATTCGCTGCTTTATTATGAGACGATGAAATGATGTCATCTAATTTAAGATGGATAAATTCTCCTGAAACTAAACTCAATATATTGCGAACACTTGTTTTGCATCTATAGCAATTTTCGGGTTTACTCTTTTCATTAAAGTAACAGGTATTAAATGAGTTAGAACAGGTGAGATAATAAATCTTTGCTTTTGGATATTCATCGATTAAGCTTTGAAGAACATCTGGCATGATCCCCCTAGAGTAGCTATTATAACTATAAATAGAAGCGATTAGAATATTCATTCTTTTGTATTAAAATAGCCTGTTAATTAGTTTTAATCAAATTGCACTTAAAATTAACTTATCCTTTTAGAAAATGAAGTAAGCATTTGTCTCAATTAATGAAGATGCGAATTTAAGTTTTTTAAGGACTTCTTATTGTCTAAATAATTAACTATCTCGTTTATTGATACGTTAAACCTATAATTAAAATAACTTAAAATACTCGAAATAAGTTCAAAATCTTCTTGATAATCACATGTTAATATAACTTTATTTCTAAAAGAAGAATGAAGAATTGGAACAGACAATTGCACATAGTTCTCTCTAAATTTTATTTTCTCCCTTAGCCCATAAGTTACGTGTTCTTTATAATTTTGATTAGGGTTTTTAATGGATTTCAATTCATCTAACGCCACTAACTCAAAACCGGATCCTTTAATAAGTCCATCTTCGTAAATCCCATCTACATAGGTATATCTTTCAAACAAAGCGAGAGAATTCTTTAAAAGCTCTATATCCACAAAGGGATTATCCCCGGTTACTCTAACTATTTCTTCTATCCCGAATTTATTTGCAGTTGCAATATACCTATCTAAAACATTATCAAGACTTCCCTGGTAGAACCTAAAGTCCTGTTCCTCCAAATACTGCACTAGAATATCATCTGAAGAATCTGTACTTGTTGCAACAATAACCTTTTCCCCCGTAATTTTGAGCCTGTTAAGAACATAATAAATCAATGGATATTTCCCTATTTTCATCAGGCTTTTTCCGGGTAGTCGCTTACTCGACATTCTTGCCTGCACTATAATCGCTCTATTGCTCTTCATTTACGAGTGTTATATTCATGGTAAGCATTTTCAAGCAGGCCTTTTCCATCCAGAACTTCCTCTACAAACTCCCTGAAAGCTCCCATCCCTCCACCGGATGTAAGAACAAGGTTTGATAGGTTTTTAATTCTATAATAAGCATCGCAGGGGCTGGCAAAAAATCCAACTTTATCGACGAGATTTAAATCGTTCATATCATCTCCAATATAAGCTACCTCAGACAGGGAAATATTTGAACTGGCGCAATACTGCTTTAAAGCCGATAGTTTATTTTCAACACCCAACTCAACATCTTGAATTCCTAGTTTTTCCATACGCTTTCTAACAAACAAATTATCCTCACCGGACAAAATTAGGATGGGCAAGCCTACGATAGTTGCCAGAGAAACTCCATAACTGTCCTTTGTATTAAATTTTCTCATTGAATCACCATGCTCATTATAGTAGAAAGCTCCATCGGTCCATACCCCATCCACATCAGAAACAAGTAACTTAATATTTTTCATATTACACAAGCTTATTTTATGCTGTTTTCAGCTAAAAATGAAAATCGGGATAAATAATTTCATTTTCGCTTATATCCTTTTTCAAAACCTTGCCTACCAGTAAATCTTTTTCACTCCATTTGTAACCATCCCCTGGGGACAGCATTTGAAAATCGTCCTCTTGAAGAATATCCCCTTCTTTCATGGATTTTTTCACAGCGATAGAACGTTCCAGTTTCATCTTAGTTTTTTCCACTGCGGGATCAGAAAAAATAGCTTTTTCACCCAAACTCAATTCTAGCAATCGGATGTCTCTAACCATGCGCTGCACTCCTTCAATCCCCAGAGAACCCGACTGATCTGTTCCTTTCATCATTCGGTCTATAGTAATATGCTTTTCAATTATCCCTGCTCCCATCGCTGCAGCAGCTAAAGGGGTCGCAATTCCAATAGTATGATCGGAATAACCGATTACAAACTCAGGATAATTTTCTTTAAGAAACGGAATACTATTTAAATTTACATTTTGGGGTATAGTTGGATACTCAGAGACGCAATGAAGAATAGAAATATTGTCGTGATAATTAGTAATTACATCTAAAGCCTCATTCAACTCTTTCTGGCCTGCCATGCCCGTTGATAATATTAAAGGTAATTTAGTTTCGGCAAGCGCTTGCAATAAGGGAAGATTTGTTAAATCTCTGGAAGCTACTTTCAATCTATCCGGGCTAAAATACTTAAGTAAAGATAAACAGCTGGGAGCACATAAGGTTTCCACAAAATCCAGACCTTTTTCTTTGGCATACTTATAAAGCTCATAATGCTCTTCATCACTTAATTCAAGAGCATTCCTGTGTTCTCCATAAGTTTTTCCAAAAGAATGGGGCGTATTATAAGGTTTTTTTAATGCAGAATTCGACAACTCGAAATTAAGATCCCGCTTAGTAAGCTTTACTGCATCCATCCCCATAAGCGTATAATGAAAAAGCTCATCTATAGCAGGCCTGGAAGCCAAATCAATAATTAATCTGGCGATATCAATGGAGCCATTATGGTTTTGGCCAATTTCTCCAATGAGATAAGTATGAGGTTTACTTTTTTGTGACATTTTTTATATAGCGCAAATTAAGAATTTGCTTTTACAATTTTATTTATACTATGCATCGTAGCAGATTGGTAATTATATTTTTCTCTGCAAAACTTAAAACACTGTACAATTTCATCGAGTTCAGCCAGGTTGTTTTCGGGATAATTACCAAAATTATGTGGATGCCACCATAGGTGATATATTTTATTCTTTCTGGCCGCATAGATCATTTCAGATTTTATCCGGTTTATTTTAATACGATCGGTAAAATCATTCCTAAAAGGCCTTAATAACCTACTTGCTTTTTGAGCGAATGGTTTTTCTAAATTTCTTTCCGGCTTATAAACTTTATCAAAACCTCCGGCATAAGCATCGCCGGTTCTAAAAATTTTTTGAAGTAAGCTATCTTTTTGAGTATCCTTCCAATACCAGGCCTCGGGATTAGAGCGTAAGCTTTCAATTCCAACCTGGTCACATACTTTCAAATATTCCATGTTAAATTGATTTCTTGGAAAAACCAGGGATTTAAGCTGCAGGTCTAATTTTTTCGCTAATTCCATACTCTTCTTTAGATCAGCCGTAAATGCTTTTAAAGTCTGTCCCTCTTCGAGACAATAGTAATGGGAATAGGTATGTGTTCCTACCTCCTGATTAGGAGTTTCAGTGATTTTTTTAATTAAATCGGGCGCAAAGCATAATTTCTCAGTTTCCTTAGATCTTATTTTATTTCCGAATTCATAAGCAGACAATTCTTTTCTTTTATAATCCGGTAATATGTCCGGAATATTGCTTTCCCATTCTTCCCAATTTTCATTAAAGAGCATCCCTACTGTAGCCCACGTACAATGAATATTGTTGGCTTCAAAAATCTTTAGAATCTCAGGAATCACTTTACGGGTATTAGAAAAATATTCAAATTTTTCTTTATAATTCACTTTATCGAATACTCCCCATAAGAGTTCAAAATCCAGAGAAATTACTAAGGTACCTTGCATTCTTTATTCGTTAATTGGTTAATTGGTTGATTGGTTAAATCGGTAATTGGTAAATTCGATAGTTCATTTTTTCATTAGTAGTGGGTTTCGACATAAGCTAACTTCGTTTAACCGGTAACCTCTGATAGCTATAATTAAGCTTTTTTCATTTAGGCTTTATATTATCTTTCATCTATTTTTATCCAGCCCTTAAGCACAACTCCATCTATTGCTACATCTCAAACTTCGAAATTAAGAAATCCCGAATCAAGGATTTTCGATTTACTAGATAACAATTTCCGATTCCCGAATTAACGAATCCCATATCTCCAGGCCGTTATTTTCTATTCTCAAATTAATCAATCCCAAATTAACCAACTCCATCATAAACTTCACTTCGTCACAACTTCACCTCATCACAGCGTCACTGGAATACTCAATTAAATCATCACTCCACAAAAGCCAATTCTTCTTTCTTCCGCATAGCTATCTCTTTTAATCTCTTCTTCTTTCTAGCAAACATAATACGATTATATTTCTTTTGAGCCAGATAATAATAAATCACAAAAAAAATAAAATACATCACCATAGATTTCTGACGCATAATGATGCCAAGGTTAGACATTATAAAAGTCATCGCAAAAGAAGACAATAAAAAAACCACAAGGCTCATCTTAACAGCCACCGGGGAATTTTTAATAAACTTTATAAAATCAGCTTTTAAAATCTTTATAAAAAGTAGCAAATACATTAAATTCTCTACCGATGTTATAAGCCCAAGAATTCCTGGAGCATCAAAAAACAGAGGCCGAAACCAAAAGGTGAAGAATTTATATGGCAAAGGATAAGATGCCATATCTACACCCGATCCAGATGTACTAAGACCCTGAGAACGATCTTCGGAAAAATCCTGAAAATCGGATACAAGATCATTAGAATCTTCGATCCCTCCCATTGCCAGTATTTGATCCTGTACTAATAGCAAGCCTCCAATCATAGCTACATAAATCAATATTTTGCGTCCGAAAGAAATTTTCTCCTTACCGCTCATATACCCGAGAACGGTTCCCACCGCCACAAATAAAAATACATGAGGCCTTATGTAATAAACTAAAATAGTACCGGCGATTAATGGAAAAAGGCGGGATTTAGGGTTTTTAACCGCGTAGGCAAACATCATCAGCCCCATAAATATCGGAGCTCCTTTCCCCAAAGAGGCTGTCCAGAAATGCATATTCGGAAAAAACAAAATTAAAGTCAGTAAATCTATACTTCTGAAGACCTTAATTTTGACAGGAATATTTTCCCTAAAAAACAAATATGCATAAAGAAATCCTATAAAACCCAGCCAGGCAAATAAAACCATCATCATTTCGTAATTGAAATGGAGATAATTCACGAAAGGATAAGAGATAAATTCGATAAAGGTAGTACTGGTTCCAAAAAAATCTATCCAATCCAGATTCCCTTCTTGCGGACTATCGAAGTATCTTTTAGAGTCGGAGGGATTAAATAAGGCATATGTATAATACACTCCAAAAAAGAAAACATGATAAAAGAATAAATAATTCATGAGTTTCCTGGAAAAAAAGGAGTGCCTTTTCGCCATAGAACTATAAATTCCCTGTGTTAAGAGAAATAATATAAATAATAAAATTAGGGCTCCTATCATGCCGTTTAAAATAATTCTAAATCACCTATACTGTAACTCCAATTTCGAAGCTGCTTATAGTCATCATAATCCTTCTTCTTCAAATTTACATTTTTCAAGGTAAGCCAGGGGCCAAAATTGGCTGTTAAAGCAAATGGGGACAAAGGAATTTCTCCAGATTGGCAGCTTATTATTTGAGCTCCAAATTTTTTAGCCAGGTTTTTAATTGCTTTATTCGCTTTTCTTTCAGAATCTTTATCACTACAAATTCGTTCTGATATTCTAAATTCTTTAAGCCTGCTTCTTTGCTTCACGTAGCCAGCTATATAGTAGCCATCCTCATGAAGGATATGATATTGTTGTAGAGGATTTCGGTCGAATCTCCAGGATAGGTATTCCGGGGTTTTGGGGGTAAACATCCCGCCGGCCACCTTCCTGTTATGGGCCGAAATGAGAAGTGCTTTTAAATTCTCTATATTCGAATTTTTATTAATTTTATAATTGGGACGCTTTGCTTTAAACTTCCAATAAAGAGGATTAGATGGCGCTAACTGAATCTCAAGTTTGTCCACTTCTTCCCAGCCCATTTTCAAATAACCGGGTTTGCTTTGTTCATTGGGAGTATTGAAGACAAAATGATCACCCTGTTTCTTCGCGATTTCCAAAGCCCGGAGCGTTAATTTTTTGAATATACCTTTACCCTGGTGTTTTGGGTGAGTGGCGGTATCAACAGCTCGAAAAGCCGAATATATCCGATTTCCTTTTTGCCATTTCCAGCGCATAAAGGCGCGAACTCCAATGATCCTATCCTGCTCTAAAGCTACTAATACCAGGGATTCACCAAATGGATTATCAATATGCTTATACCTCCACACCTTTTCAGTTTTCTTAGAAGAAGTTTCCCCAAGGCTAGCCTTTAAAACCTCAAGGATTCCAGGTATGTCCGTTTCTGTGGCTTCCCTTATGTGCATTGGTTGATTAGATTATTCGTTAATTGATTATTATTCAAGGCTTAAATTTTGAAAAAAAATCGCCCATTATAAATTCTGAACGAAGTGAAAAATTTAATTGTACGTAAACTACTTCTTCATTACAACCAAGGTCATCTGGTCACTCTATCCCCTTGCAACTTCGTTCCTACCTCCTCATAATATCCTTCCAACTCCTCTACCATTCGTTGCAAGCTAAAAGATTCCACGACTCGCTTTCGAGCAGTCATCTTAAATTTATTGAGCTTCTGGGGGTTATCTATCAATATTTGGCATAAACCTGCCAATTCTTCCCAATTTTCCACATCACAAAGCAGGCCATCCTCATTATTGCGGATAACCTCTTTAATCCCGCCGGCATTGGTTGAAACAACTGCGCATTCCATACTCATAGCTTCAAGCAGGGCTATTGGTAAGCCCTCAAAAGAAGAACTCATCATGAAAACATCCATGGCCTCAAAATAAGGTTTTACCTCGGTTTGTAAACCTGGAAAGAACACTTTTTCTTCCAGCTCTAATTGTTTTAATTCTTCTTTAATTTCATGTTCCAGAGGACCGGCACCCACAATAATTCCATAGACATTTGAATTTTTGCTTTCTATTTCAGCAAAAACCCTAAGCCATTCTACCAATCTTTTTTGAAAACGAAATACCGCAACATTCCCAAAAACAATAGCATCTTTGGGAATCTCAAATTCACTTCTTACCGGAACCTCCCTCGATTTCCGAACAAAGCTTGATGTATTTACGCCATTAAGAAGGGTTTTAACAGGAATAGCAGGATTTATATTATTTTTAATAGAATTAGAAACATCTTCAGAAACCCCCAGCGCCAGGCTTTGTTGGTTAAAACTATATTTATTTAAAATCTTAGTGATTTTATGATAGCGCTCCTGCATATTATGCTCTGTATATAACATGGGAATATTGGTTCTGGCATGGACCCACCGACCTAAAAACCCGGCCCAGGGTAAATGACAATGCATCAAATCAATATGATGATCCTTACAATAACGGATTACCTTCGCAGCCTGGAGTAGGAGTTGAGTATTGTTTTTTGCCTCAAAACATGCTACCTGCCCTCCTGCTTCTATTATGGCATCTCGCATCTGATCTTTCCAGGGAAGAAAATATATGTAATGAAATTCAAATTTAGATTTATCATGCAGCTTTAAAGTTTCCGGTAGGAGCATTTCCGCACCGCCTCGTCCAAGCGACTTTATAATATGAAGAATTTTTATTTTAGCCATTCATTTTTTTTAAAATTGCACAAACAAAGTTTGCATCAAAACTGCAAAAATAAGCGATCGTTGCTGTATAACAAGACTATGTTTGAAATTAACGCATTTTAACAAAGTTAGCATTACTCTTTTCTATAAATCTGAAATTCTCCAAAAGGCATAACAATGGCTCTAATTGAAAATAAAATCTATCCTAAAAAATAGTTTCCAATTAAAAACAACAAGCAATCTCATAAAAAAGTTCAGGTAAAACTTCTAATGCAATCGATTTATTTTACCTAATTTTCCCCGCATCCCATGATTTAAACCCAAAATAAACAACCTGATTTTGGTCAACTTATTAGTTTCTTTTATTAGAATTCTATAGATCAGGCCAATAAATAATTTATTTAAGATACCGAACCCTTTAAAATTAAGTGGAAAAATACTCCTGCGATAATAAACGGTATTTCGAATGGTATAGTAATAATACCAGTCCGGTCTATTTTTATTTCTTTCATGCAAATGACTCACAATTGCCTTATTAGATTTTAAAGGAATTACCCCATAATTTCTTATCATCCTATTTTGCAAATATTCTGTATCCTCTCCCCAATAAAAGAAATCTTTTAAAGGCAGACCGACTTTTTCAACAAGTTCTTTTGCCAATAGCACTCCCCACCAACCAAATCCAAAAACCTGCTCTCCTTGAGGGTTAATGACCCTGGGACTTATATATTTTTCTTCTTCAGAGGTAGCTTCCAGTAACCGCTGTAAGCAATCTGGTTGCGGTATTATATCGTCGTCCATAAGCCAGACAAAATCAGAATCACTGGCAAGGAATTCTTTCAGACCATAATAAAAACCACCGGCGGGTCCTATATTATCGAATATCTCGTATGTGATTTTCCCCGGGTATTTCAATTGAAAAGCCTCTATAAGTTCCAGGGTTAAATTATCATTGCAATTAACAATTATGTGGAGATGGTTTAGGTTATAACTACTTTTAATTAAAAGCGCTTCCAGGCAGTCTTTTAAAACCTCTGCTCGCTTATAAGTAACAATAACGGCAAAAACCTTTTTCATTAATTAAGTTTGCTTCGAAACGTATTTATAACAATCCAAAAATTTATCTGCTATTACCTTATTCATAAAATTCTTAGAAACCATTAACTTAGCCTGAGATACACGCTTTTTAATTTTTGACTGGTTGGTTAATATTTCCAATAAAGATTCTACAAAGCCTTCCTCGTCATTCTTTGTTACAAGCCATCCGGTTTCACCAGAGATAACAACCTCCCTAATACCCCCTACATTATAAGCAACCACCGGAGTCTCACAATACATCGATTCAAGAATAACTGCCGGAAGACCTTCAATAAGACTTGGTAAGACAAATATTTGGGAAGAAGATAAAATTTCCAGCACATCATTCCTATAACCTAAAAAGTGAACACAATCATCCAGTTTTAGATTCTTAACTTCCTCCCGCACCTCATCTTCCAATCTACCTTTCCCAATTAATAATAATTGTAAGTCAGGAAATTGGGCTTTAACCTTCCCGAAAATATTTAATAAACCAAGATGGTTCTTTTCAGGTGCAAAACCACCAATATGGCACAGTACTCTACCTTTTTTATAAATAAAATCCAAATCTGAAGGTATCTCACCATAAGTTTTCTCTTCTACACCTATTTCAACAGTAGTAATATTATTTGATGGCCACTTAAAAGTTTTTTCGAAATCTTTTTGACACTCTTTACTAACAGAAATGACATACGAAATTTTCTTAAGGTAAAACTTATTTAAATAAAACTTAATTTTAGAATTTATAAAGTCCCCCATTTTATTGGCATTCCGAAAAACTATGGGGACCTTCCAGGAATAGACGATCTTAGAACTTACTGCAAATTTTAGAGTATCTGCAGCATTGGCTTGAATTATATCGGGTTGGAATTTTTTTATTATTGTATTAAATTCTTTCCAACCTTCCAAGTCGAAAAAACGTTTGCCTAAAGGTCTATTCAAATGTTGAATATTACCATTAAATGGAAGCTTAGCATCTCCTTTAAAGATTGTCACCACTAAAACCTCATGCTTGTTGTTTAAATGATTAGAAAGTTGACAAGCGAAAATTTCAGCCCCTCTCAATTGCGGTTTTTGTATTAATTGAATAATTCTCACGAAATATTAATTTAGTGTTGAATTTTAAGTATATCACATACTCTTTTTAATTCATGAATCCAGGCACCCTCTTTTTCAAACCATTCTTTAGAATTCTCTTCTAGTTTAGTTTTTAGATCGGCATCCATTAAAAGTTTCTCCATCTGCTTAGCCAAATCTTTTATATTTCCGGTATCATATAACAAAAGATCCTCTCCATCTCGAAATAATTTAGGTAATTCTCCAGCACGAGGAGCAATTACCGCTTTTCCTGTAGCTTTATACTCTCGTAACTTTAACGGCGAATAATGAAAACCTTCCGCTGTCCTTGCACTTACAAGCGCTATATCAAAAATGCTAACAAATTGAGGGATTTCTGTGAATTTTTGCTTTCCGGTTAAAATCACCTTATTTTCTAATTTTCTTAATTGAATAAGATCCTGTATTTCTCTCATCTGATTGCCATCCCCTATTAACATTAAAATTGCTTCCGGATGTTCTTTTTCAATTAAATTAAAGGCTTCAACAATGTGGTCTATTCCATGAAAATCGCGAAAACTTCCAATCCATCCAATTACTTTTTTTCCGGTAAGTTTATATTCTTTAGTAATATTGGTACCATTGACATATGGATTAAATAAACTAGAATCAACTCTGTTGGGCGTAACAATAACCTTCTTAGGACTTACTCCTAAAGAAACCACCTTGTCCTTCAACTCTTCAGAAACACAGCAAATCAAATCAGATTCATTTAAAGCCTTAACTTCAAATTTGTCTTCTAACCATTTACCCCAAAATGGTCTTTTAACACCCCATTTCTCTGCTTCCCATACTGCCAATGCTTCTACAGATGTCACCAAGGGAACCTTGTGTTTATTAGCTAACCTTCTACCCGGACCTGAAAAGAGATCATGTCTTTCCCATACCAATACTACCTCTGCATTATTCTCCTGGTCTTCTATAGGCCATTTAGCAGGTTTAGAATTTTTAAGCCTCCAATCTTTATAAGCTGTTATAAAAAATTCTGGAATTAACTTTCTAATATTCTGTTTTAAAGAATTTGGTGAAATAGATTTATTACCCTCGGAAATAGGAAATAATCTGGATTCACTAGGTTTAAAAACCCCATCGGTAGTTGTGACCACAGCATTATCCCACAATTCTTCTCCAGCAGCTGCCCACCCCGAGGCCGTGATCCATCCTGCCTCATTTCCTTTCCATTCCGTACTTGCCCTGGGAACAATAAAAATGGCGGTTCGCTTATTCATGCTCATCTTTTTTTAAAAATTTTCTGTAATTCTCCACAATATTTTCCAAATCCTTATCCAGGATAACTTTTGTAGAGGTTTTTGTTTTAATGAATTCGCTTTCTTTTATAAACTGTAAAAGCTCCAAATCTGGATTGTGAATCTGTTGTTCTTCAATCCAATTCTTATTTACCTCCATGTCCTTAAAGTGATCCCTATAGTTATCGGCATATGGTGTTTTAAAAAAGGTAAAACCAGTAATATAAACCTCACTACACCCCGAATATAATGCTGAAAATAATGCTGAATAACCAACAGTAGGAGTCCATTTTCCGAATTCTTTTATTAAAGTTTTATATAACTTTCGAGGCAAAATGTAAACTCGTTGATTTCTTAAATTCCTTTTATAATAATTAAAATGTGCTCTTAGCCCATTAAAATTATTATTGGGATTTACGACAAATTTGACTTCCTGTTCTTGATAAAGATTGAAATCGATAGGACCACCTCCACTTGTGGTATTCTCATAGAACGAGTGAAAAAGAATATCCGTTCGTTTCCCTACAAATTTTTGCTTTTCAGAAGTTAAGGAGTAGGGTGCTTTGTTAATTCTAATTATATAATCAAAACCATTTATATAATCACCTAAATTTTCTTTATAAGCAGAATCCGCCGGACCTACAACCGCTACCCTTTTATTTTTTAAAATTTTTGCGGGATGAAATACCCTGGTTGTACCAAGCATTAAAGTTAGGGCGTTTATAGAATTAAAAATTTTTCTCATAATTTATTAAAACTTTCAATATACCCGGTATGTAACTTTTTAAGATCGGGGTTGTTATAGCCAAAAAACTGAACCTCATTAGAATCAGCTGCTTCGAAATCGTTGAATGAATCTCCAATTAGCAAGCATTCCTTAGGATTATAGTTATTTTCCTTAAGAAGGGTTTTAACTAATTCTATTTTAGGAGTAGGAGAACCACAGATATTTTTAAAGTAAGGGTTAATATTCAATTCATAACATAAATATTGTAGTTCTTGTTGGTCAGATCCTGATACGATATGCATTTCATATTTGTCATGATTGCTTTTTACAAAATTCAGTGAATCCTCAATGAGCAAATTGGGTTCTAATAAATTTTCTTTCATAATTCCTGAAAACCTGTTTGCCCATTTTTCCACCTCTTTTGTTGTAATTTCCTCTCCACGTATATTTTCAAAGAAATGTCGAAATTTAACATACCGGGACAGACCTCCATTTTTTAAATGAAACCTCATTAATTCCTCAACCTGATTAACCGGAAAATCTTTTAAGACCAATTCAAAGCCTTGATTTCGTACCGGCATAGAGTCCATTAGTACGCCGTCAAAATCCCAAAAAATTACATGTTTATTTATAAAACCTTTCATATACTGCTTCCGCTATTTCAAAATCCTCTACCCAATCAATATCCAGAGATTGAAAATCATTTAATTCCAGGATATATGGAGAATTTCCTATTCTATTTTTAATGGTCAAATATAGTTCCCGAGGAGCTAAAAATATTGCACTATTAATTTCATATAATTTTTTCAGATCCTGTGTGGCAGGCCATTTTTTATCTTCTGTTGCTCTATTAATAAGATCATTTTTTTCCGGATCCCACAAGAAAGTTTTGAAAATTTTAGCTGTTGCCAGGGAATCATAACCTTTCTTTAATACATCAAAATATTTATCTATTGCCTGATGATAAATTTCTCGATTAATAAAAGGAGATGTAGCATGAGTCCATAAGATATGATCACAATTTGTTAGCTTACCAACATAGCTAATTAAATCTGATAAATCCGTATCGGAATGAGCCAAATAAGCCGGTCGTTTATCTATTTTTAACCGAGCTTTCATTTCAAATTTTTCAGCGATCTCAATACTTTTTACATCATCAGTAGATAATATAATCTCATCCACCTTAAGGTTTCTTAATTGACGTAATTTAAGTTCTAAAAGCCCTCCCGGTATATCAGAAAAGGGTCTTGTGTTCTTGTGAGGTACCCGGCGACTTCCTTCTCTGGTTGGTAAAAATACAGCTATTGACATACGTTTGATATGAAATAATAATTTTATCAGGTTTTTCTCCTGCTAAACATATACTCAGCAAAATCAAAATCAATATCTGTATCTATATCTATCGACTCCTCCTGGCTTATTGGTAAAAAATATGGTTTAGATCCTATATAGCTTCTGGAGCCTAACATTGCATCCCTATTCACCACAACCAAACCAAAAGTGGGCACTAAATATTCAGGTAGGTCCTGAGAATTAGGAGTTTTTTCTATCGAATAATTTAAGGGTTTGCCCTTATACCAAATAAATTCCTTTAAGACCTTTACCGACATTAGACTATTGCAATCATTTTTATAAAACTCTTCAATTGCTTTTAAATAACTTTCTCTTTTAATAAGTGGAGCCGTAACTTGTGCAACTAAAATTTCCTTCCCTTCGGTAACTTTGGCTAAGTAATGATGAAATTCACTATTACTACATTTCGAACTGGCGTAGTAAGGTTCTCTCCTGTGATAATTTACTCCATATTCCTTTGCAATTTCAATAGCCCTTTCGCTATCTGTATTAACAACAATATCATCGACAGGTAATGTTTTAATCAGTTCTAATTTATGCTCGAGGAGGGATTTTCCTGCAAAAGGTCTAAAGTTTTTATCTTTAACTCTTTGTGAGCCTGCTCTTACAGGTATAACTGCGACTAATTTTTTCATAATTATTTTTATTCCGAAATTTCATTTTTTAAGGATTGTGCTGCTTCCAGAAAAATGTTTAAATCTACCGAATAGGAAAGATATTCGAAGCCCTTATGATAGAGCTTCCTTGCTGTGGTAATTGAGTCAGCAAATGTTCCCAGGCGTTTTCCTTTACATTTTGCTTTTTCGGAAACTTCATTCATTAATTCATCCATTTTGGGATGTTCTACCTGTCCTGGAATTCCGATAGATTGAGAAAGGTCATAAGGCCCTATAAAAAGAACATCAAAACCTTGAACTTCCAGAATTTTATCAAGATTATTAATTCCTTCTTTGCCTTCAACTTGAAGGATCAGCATTTTTTCATTGGCATTTTTAAAATACTCCTCTTTGGCTTTTGAACCAAATTCAGCAGCTTTTACAAATCGGCAAACGCCCCGACTCCCTGCTGGGTAAAATTTAGCTGCATTTACAGCACTTTTTGCTTCTTCGGCTGTAGAAATATTGGGAATCTGCACGCCATCGGCCCCTGCATCCAGAGCTGAACCAATAGCATTTGCATCAACACCTTTTACCCTTACTATTGATTTTATCCCACTAACTTTAGCTGCCCTTACGTGGTTATGCAATGTTTCATTAGTGATTGGTCCATGTTCCTGGTCCAGGATTACAAAATCCATTCCCGAATATCCCAGCGCTTCAATCAAATTGCTATCGGTTGTTTTTGAAAATACACCTATCATTTCCTTTCGATTTTACTATAAACAGAATCTTCCTCTAAACCTTCATACAGGCTTGATGTAATACTCACCAATGAGACCGGTTTTTTCACTTTGAAATTTTTAAATAAATACTCATTTTCCAAAAATAATTCCTGTTCCTTTTTATCTATTGCATCTCCCTCATAGCCATCATAACCCGTAAAATAAATAGTTTCAACGCCAAGCTCAAAAGCTGTTTGAAGGGCTATAGCAGTATGAGAATCTTCAAATTTATCAGTAAAATCTACATTTTTCAGTTCATAAGCGCAATCGGTTAATGCACTAGGGATGTATGTACCCATTTTCCGGGGATAAGGAGGCAAAATACATTTTCCGTTTATTTTTTTATTATAATTAAAAACCTGTTCTAGTCTATGACCTTCATTTCCTACCAAACAAAAATACTGTTCATTCGGCAAGTTTTCATAGCTCCGCGCATTTTTAGAACTGGCATGAATAATAACCATGTTTGGGTTCTTAAGTAAAAACTCCTTTATTCCTTTAGCGTGAACTACAGCATTTGGTCCACCCCCTATTAGAATTGCCTCTGGATATTTTTCAACTTCATTGAAATCAAGAGCTTTTAACTCTTTATTATCTTTTATCCCTCTGGATTGGTTAGACAGGGCCCTTATAATACTATTTAAAGAATAATACCTTTTGGTTACCCATTCCATAACCTGTTTCTGTGGTAATGAATGAGCTCCCGAAACCATATAGGGTAAATTTGTACCCCAACCGTATTCTGCCTGCATTTCACTAAAGGGATCCACAACCTTACTCAAAGCATTAAAATCAAGGTCCTTTATTAAACCTTTAGAATTTAAAGTAGTTAGTAAAAGTTCTGTGCTTAAATTGCCCGCACCTCTACCCATTCCGGTAACAGTTGCATCGACAATTGATACACCACATTCAATTGCAGTTAGCGTGTTTATAAGAGCCATTTGTAAATTGTTATGACCATGAAAACCTATTTCAACATCAGTTTGATCTCTTACAATATTAAAGGTGTTACGAACATCTTCAGGATACACACCTCCAAAAGAATCTACCATATAAAAATAATCTGCTATGCCATCAACATTTTTTATTTGCGCTAAGAATTCTTTTTCATCTGCCCAGTTAGACATATACATAACATTAAATCCTACCTGAAATCCCTCTTTTTTCACAGCTTCTGCTAAAAGCAATGCTCGTTTAAAATTTTTAGGATCTATTGCAATACGTACCATATCGATATAGCCCTTGCAGGGAGTTAATAGCTGTGGTACATGTTCAGCCCGTACATCTTTTTCGTTTAAAATGATCACTAATTTTTTGTTACTAGACTCTTTACATTTTTCCAAAACATGGGGAGGGCAATAAAAATATTCTCCTAAATAAGAATTCATAGGATTTGAGCGGTAACCAATTTCCAAATATTCTATTGGCAACTTGTTAAAAGACTCGAAGTAATTTTGAACTAAATCAGGATCAAAATCCCAATTTGTATAATATCCACCATCTCTTAGGGTGCAATCAAGTAATTTCATATTATAATAATTTTTGCAGGTGTGCTGTTAGTTTGTGAAAATCACAATTTAAAGTTGGTTCATCTCTTTTATATAAAAATATTACTGTAAAAAAGTAAATGGATAAAATATCGTTTTTATCTTTAATACCCAACTTATTAATATTTTTTAAAATTTTCTTTGGTTTTATAATCTTTTGCCTATGCTTTAATTTATGGAAAGATAAAATTCAGCCAAAATTTAAACCGAAAGGATAATAGCCAGCCCTGTTACAATTTAGAACTACCGTTTCGGGAAAATTTTCGAAAAACAAATCGCCAGATTGTTGAAGACAAAGTTTCATATTTATAATTTCTTAAAAAACTGCGCTGGCAACTGAGGCTTAAAAAATAGAAAAGAAAGAATGAAAGTTTTTAAAAGCATAACTATTATTTATGTAACCGGTGTCATCCCCTGTAACTTTATCATCTCTTTAAAAACTTCTGAGGTCTGAGAAAGCTCTTTAAAACTTCCTATGCTCTCTATATTTCCCTTTTTTAATACTACAATTTTATCAGCATTTTTAACGGTTGCCAACCTATGGGCAATTATTATGATAGTATACTGTCCTTTTAACTTATCAATATTCGATTGAATGGCAGCTTCTGTTTCCCCATCCAGGGCCGATGTGGCTTCATCCATAAAAAGAAAATCCACATCTTTATATAATTCCCTTGCGATTGACAATCGCTGTTTTTGTCCTCCGCTAATATTAATTCCATTATTCCCTAACATCTCATCTTCCTTATTATCAAGAGAATTGACAAAATCATGTAAAGCCGCCTTTCTAATCGCTTCTTTAAATCTCTGCATATTCTGCTCATTCTTCTCTGCCCAAAATGTTATGTTATTAAAAACGCTGTCATTAAATACAGGCGCCTCCTGGGCTATGTATCCAATCTTCTTTCGATAAGAAATAAGATCTAATTCTTTTAGAGATCTTCCATCTACTAATACCTCGCCTTTTTCAGGTATCAAAAGACCAGATAAAACATTCATTAAAGTGGATTTACCGGAACCACTCTCACCAACTATAGCAATACTCTCATTTTTATTGATCTCCAAATCTAAGCCAGATAATATAGAAACATTGCCAAATTTAAAATGAATGTTACGGATATTAATTTTTTCTTCAAACCCTTCGAAAACAATTTCTCCATTTTTGACTTTATTACTTTTTAATTCTTTAGTGAAATTTGACATATTATCCATCGAACCGGAAACACCAAGAAATCGATTCCAATGTTCCTGTAAAGCCAATAAAAAAGTTAGAGATCTATATAAGAATAAAAGACTCAAGATAATTAAACCTATATCCGAATTAAAATACCTTACCTGAATTAAAATTGCGATAACAACCACTAATATTGTAAGAGGCTCCCTAAGCGCACGTAGGGTTGAATCCACTAATCCCAGGTTCTTCTGCACTTCCTCTAATTCAGTGATATTATCTTTAAGCTTAGCTCCATATTTAAAATTTAAACCAGAAGCTTTTAAATATTTGAAATTAGCCACATGTTGAATTAATAAACTTTGAAAACGATGGGCACTTTTTGTATAAGTTTTAGATAATTTTTTAGTCTTTTTAAACAACCATTTAAATAAAAAGTTTGTTAACATACCACCTATAGCAACAATTATGGCGAACCTCGCATTAGCTGCAAAAGCAAATATGACATATACCAAAACTAAAACGCCGTATTCAATAGCTTTAAAATAGCTTTGGTATGCTATATTCACCCGACCAACTTCTCCGCTAAAAGTATTTTGTATCTTTCCAACATCAGATTTTACAAATTCACTGAATTTAAAAGTGTTCAACAGTTTAATGTTACTCAACCTGATTTCTCGCATAAACAATTGTTGATAAGTTACCCTGGTATAACCTTCCAGAAAAGCTACAAAACCTTTAAAGCAAAAGAATGTAAGAATAATAAGTAAGGTGTTGGTGATATTAAGAGTGATCCCGATACTATTCAAAAATTCAGGTAGAAAACTCAAGTTACCCAAACCATCATTTTCCATCTCGTCAGTGCTGGAAGAAGACATCTTTAGCAATGGAATAAACATAGCTAAACCAAAACCATCTAACACACCTCTTAGGAAACTTAAGCCAAAAGCAATAAAAATTCTATAACGCAAGTAAGAGTAGAAATAGAAAAAATATTGAAAATTATTCTTGATTATTTTTTTTAATTTATCCATTAAAACATTTTAAGTAATTAAGTTAATCTGAGTCTTTTTCTAAAGAAATAAAATCTACGGCGTAAACCAATAATCTGTTTCTTTATAAGATTTTTAAAATTATAATCAGGAAATTTATAATCTTTAAATTCAGATATTTTTAAATAATTTAAATACACATTCTTTTTTGGATGGAAAGACATATATAACCAGGGCTTTTCAGGACCGCTGTAGTGCACCAGGTAGGAAAGATTCATTCGGTAAACTTGCATTTTATTATAAATTTTCTCCTCTCCTTTTATAATAATTTTATTTAAAATACGCGGATTCCAAAGTGGTGAAATTTCTTTCCAATTTCCTTTAATCACATAATTAAAGGCATCCTGATCATGGTAAGGTGTTAAATCCCATTTTTCTAAAGCAAATTCTAAAGATCTTTTAGAAATTTTATCATGTCGCCATTTAATTAAATTAACCAGCATTACCCCAGTATTAAAGTACTGATTTGCACTAATTTCTAAAGTAAGCTTAGCCTCTTTTGTAAAATTCTCAAAAACCTGGTCTTTTACCGCCCCAACGTAATCATCGCCCAAATCTATATCAAAAATGATGGCGGGATCTTTTTCTAATATTATATCCGCATCAAAAAAAACAACTTTATTTATATGAGATGGGATACGGTCGTAAATTAAAACTTTATCATAAATCGAGGCACTAAGATGTGCACTTTTTGCTTTTAACTTATCAGATATGCCAAAGTCACATTCTATTAATTGATAGCTTACATTTTGAGGTAAATAATTACCAAGACTGTTTTTGAATTTAGAAAGAAGTTTTTCATCACAATTGGAATAATAAACAAATACGTCATACTCACGATCCCTGGAGATCACATCCTTTAGCGACATAAGCATTAAACAGGCATGTTGGATATAAAATCCATCGGCGTAGGTAACTATATTAACCCTGTCCCCACTATGTACATCAGATTCCATTTTATCTTTAAAATTTAATAATTATAAATTCATTCCAACTAAAATTTATATGTTTTGATAGTAAATTTCCTCTAATTTTTCTCCAAGAACCTGAATGTCAAAATTTTGAACCACAAAATCTCTACCCTTTTGTCCCATTTCCATTCGAAAAAGAGGATTTGTAATCAAATACTCAATTTTATTACAGAATTGACTCACATCACCTTCTGGTAACACATATCCAGTCTCATTATGTTGTAATCCATATTTTGCACCACCAGCATCACTTACTAACACCGGTAATGCCATAGCTTGAGCCTCCTGAACTACTAAACCCTGAGTCTCTGCTCTCCCATTTTTATCGGTTAAGCCAGGTAAAACAAATATCTTCGATTTATTAAAAATTTGTTTAATTTCACCTTGAGTAAGAGCCCCATGGACATTTATAAATTTGCGTAAATTATATTCCTCAATTAATCTTTCTAATTTTATTCTTTCTTCACCATCTCCGATAATTTCAAATTCAATATTTCTTATTTTCCTGTTATTAATTAATTGATTAGCGATTTCAACAACTAAATGCGGCCCTTTCCAATAAGTTAATCTCCCGCAAAACACTATTCGAAAGGTATTATTTCCCTCTATCGTTTTAGGTTCAAATAGAGCTGTATCTAAGGAAACGGGAAGTATGGATATATTGCTGTACCCAGGCTTTATCTTTTGAATAAGAAATTTTCCATATTCATTGTTTGTTGTTAATAATGTTTGATTATCAAACAATTCTTTATATCGCTTTTTATTTTTAGTCACATCTGATGGAACCATGTCAAAGCCATGAAATGATGTAATTAATTTAGCATCCTGCAAAAAACCAGCTTTTTTGGCCATAAAAAATAAATCAGTATTATAAGCAAAATGAGTATGAACAATGTCAAAATTATTTGGAAATTTCAAAGTCCAACATACCTTAAAAAAAGCTACTAAATTTACAGCTTGTCGTTTATAGAGAAGAGGATTAAAGGATTGAATTAACTTCCATCTAAAATTTCTTTTTGACGCCAATAGAGTTTTAATTGTCAAAATTAACCTCTTTACTAAATTTTCTGGAATTTCAACATAATGCGTATGCTTCAACAATTCATACTTTTCTACTTGTTCTTGAATGGAGTTTTTTGTGTGATTTTTAGCTATAATTTTAACATCATGGCCCTGTCTAAGAAGATGAATTATTTGATTTACAATAAAAGTTTGTGAAAGAGTTGGAAAACTTCCCACAATAAATAATATCCGAAGCTTTTTTTTCATAAAAATTAAATTGGATTAGACCGAAATACCTAATCCTCTACTTTTTATTGGAAAATTTCTTTTCCATATTTTAATAAAAACCTATTAAATAAATATGTTTTTAGAGATTCATGTGGATTTCTATTGTATACTTTTCCAGTCTTTAATTTATCATAATCGAATCTTTCAAGTATATGAGGAAATAATTTATTTATTAAGGCAATCTCTGATGGAGATATTTGTTTTTTCCATTCATTAATTTTTTTATTAGTTATTCCCGAGAATTCAATATCTGATGTGCTATTACCTCCCCATTTTTTTCCATTATCTACCGTAGGAACTAACATTTCATTTTTATATTCAAGATTAAAGGATTTACATATATCCAGAATTATTTGTTTTGGATTCGTAATTAAATCTTCGTACTGAATGATTTTATAGTTCTCAATCAACCTTTCATTCCTATATAAATAATAATAGGAATCATTTAATGCCATAATGGGCTTATGTAAACGTGGATAACCCTTAATTGTTTTATATTTTCTTAGGGAAACCAGATTTGAATATGGGTTACGGATAATATGAATAAATATAGCATTAGGATATATTTTTTGGAGGTCCAATGCAAATTCCAGGTTTTCTACTGACTTTTCAACAAATCTTTGTCCTATTTTAAAAGGTGGGTAAGCCTTATATGCATTATAAATTGCAATTAAATAATTATCTATAAAAGCTTTAATATGAGGATAGGTATCTTTCTTCATTTTTTTATTAAAAAATGTCTCATCAAACATTTTATAAGTCAAGCTATCAGAATATTTATCCTTTTTATTATTACTTGATTTAATCCAGTTTATAGCGTTATCAGCTCCCACATTAAAATCAATTTGATACGAAGCTTGTTTTCGATATGGATAACGGATTCCATATTGCAAAATTTGAAATGGATGGGTTTCAATTGGAAGAACTGCATAATCATCCAAACCATCAAAAATTGATCTTAATAAACTAGTACCTGATTTATGATTTCCTAAAAGGAAAATAGGGGAATCTTCCATAATATTTTTTTACTTAAAAATTTAAATATATAACTAAGGAAACCAACGCTTTAAAATATCTTTTCCTGTAAGTTCGTCGAGTCCATATAATTCTCTCCTGAAATATTTATCAAGAAATTCTTGTGTTTCCAACCTCATCCCTTCTGGTTTTTTTTCGCACAAAGGATTTATCAGGTTTTCAATTTTTAAATAGACTAGTTCTTTAAATTTAGGTCTATTTAAATAGTCTATAGAAATAGGTAAATTACTTATGGGTTTATTGCTTCTATATCTATATAATTTCTTGTTAAAATAGAGCTTAGTCTTGAGATTTTTAGGTACTAAAGTTTTGTTAGCATGAATTTTAAAAGCTTCACGATTAAATTGATTGAAATCCAATCCTAGAAAATCGGCAACATCTTTTACCGTATGAGTTATATCTGATACCAAATCTTCAAATAGAATAACTTTTATATTTTCATTAGGAAGAAAATGGTAATAATAATCCAATTGTGTTTTATATAAACTTCTATTTAAAATCGATTGAGGTTTATATTTTAAAGTATCCTCAAAATTATAAAGAGCTCTACCAGTCTTAACCAAATGATTATAGTGAGAGAAGGCTCTCTTTGTGGGATGCCTTAGTAAAAACAAGAGTTTAATTGGTTTCTCTTGTATAGAGATTCTCTCTGCCGCCCTCTTCGATGCCAGGTATGTAGTACTATCTTCACCTACTAATGATTTTTTTTCATATTTAAAATTAGAAAGGTACCAGTCCCAAAAAAATTTTGGGTTCTCTTCAAGATAAGGTGATTTCCAGGTTTTTTTATTTCTATTATAGATATAAAAATCATTATGTTCTTCAATATTATCGATATCAAAAAAATGAAGTTCTCTTTTTGAAATATTAACCTCGGGGTGTGCATCCAGTATTTGATGTAAAGTAGAAGTACCCGATTTCATAGCCCCCCCGATAATAAAATCAGGTAACTTTTCAGGTATAGGACATTTCCAATATTGTAAATCCAATTAATATGGTTTTAAAGATTAGACATTTTCAAAATAAATCCGCCTTACACTACCATCCCGGCCGCAACGGTTTCATTAGTGTTTTCGTCTATAAGTATTATACTACCCGTATTCCGATTGTCTCTATAAGAATCCAACATTAATCTCCTGGTCGTTCTTATTTTCACCCTGGCGATATCGTTCATATTCAAATTTGTATCCTTATTGTCTCGCTCAAACGTGTTGATATCCATCTTATACACTACTTCTTTTATCATCGCTCTTTCTTCATTAGAAGTCTGCATAATAGAATATTTGGCCCGTGCTTTCATCGCATCATTGTTCAACCAGCATAGCATCACATCGAATTCCTGTTCCTGTTCGGGTTGATTGTTTTTCTTTACGATCATATCTCCCCTGCTTACATCTATATCATCTTCTAAGGTTATGGAAATGGACATAGGTGCAAAAGCTTCTTCTACTTCATTCTCACCGGCATTTATAGATTTGATTTTCGAAGTGAAACCTGAGGGTAACACAGCAACCTCATCTCCTGTACGATAAATTCCACTGGCGATTCTACCTGCATAACCCCTGTAATCTCTAAATTCCTCACTTTGTGGCCTTAATACAGTTTGCACAGGAAAGCGCGCGTCAATTTTATTGATATCACTGCTTATATGCAAATTTTCCAAGGTACTAAGCAACGTGCCGTTCTGATACCACTTCATGTTTTCGGAACGATTTACTACATTATCTCCCAGTAATGCACTAATAGGAATAAAACGAACATCTTTCATCAAAAGCTTCGAAGAAAATTCTTCAAACTGCCCTATAATCTTGTTATAAACTTCTTCAGAATAATCAACCAAATCCATCTTGTTAATACAAACGATGAGATGTGGAATATTCAATAAAGATGCTATAAATGAATGTCTCTTGGTTTGCTCAATCACTCCGTGACGAGCATCGATCAAAATCACGGCAGCATTAGCAGTGGAAGCTCCGGTCACCATATTTCGAGTATATTGAATATGCCCCGGAGTGTCAGCGATGATAAATTTCCGTTTGGGTGTGGTAAAGTAACGGTAAGCCACATCTATTGTAATTCCCTGCTCTCTTTCATCTTTAAGTCCATCGGTAAAAAGCGCAAGATCGACTCCATCATGACCTTTTTTCTCACTGGTTTTACTTACCGAATCCAGCTGATCTTCAAATATAGACTTCGAGTCGAATAAAAGTCTTCCAATTAAAGTACTTTTTCCGTCATCTACCGAGCCTGCTGTGGTGAACCTTAGTAATTGATTGTTATTAATTTCCATAAATTATAATTCTAAAAATATCCTTGCTTTTTTCTATCCTCCATCGCCGTTTCACTTCGTTTATCATCAGAACGATCCCCTCTTTCTGTCTTCCGCATTGCAGAAACTTCCTGAACTATTTTTTCCAAATTATCAGCATCAGATTCTATCCCCCCGGTGATGGTTATATCTCCTAAGGTTCGGAAACGTATCTTTTTCTTTTCTATTTTCTCCCCTTCCTCTAGTTTCAAATATTCCGAAACAGGGATCCAGGAATTGCTTCGAAAAACCACTTCTCTCTCATGGGCGAAGTACAAAGACGGTATGCTGATATTCTCTCGCTTTATATAATTCCACACATCCATCTCAGTCCAGTTACTTATAGGGAAAGCTCTGAAATGCTCCCCTTCAAAATGCTTCCCATTTAATAAATTCCAAAGCTCAGGTCGTTGATTCTTGGGATCCCATTGTCCGAAATCGTCGCGGTGACTGAAAAATCGCTCTTTTGCACGGGCTTTTTCCTCATCCCTTCGACCTCCACCTATAGCACAATCAACCTTATTGGTTTCGATTGCATCTAAAAGTGTGGTAATTTGTAAGGCATTTCTGGTAGCGTTTTTACCTTTTTCCTCGGCCACACGACCCTGATCAATTGATTCCTGAACAGATCCTACGATCAATTTTACTCCCAAACTCTCGATGAGATCATCCCTGAATTTTATGGTTTCCGGAAAATTATGTCCGGTATCCACATGCATCAAAGCAAAAGGAATTTTACTTGGATAAAAAGCTTTTTTGGCCAGGTGAGTCACTAAAATTGAATCCTTCCCTCCTGAAAACAGGATTACAGGATTTTCAAACTGGGCCCAAACCTCCCGCAATATATAGATCGCTTCCGATTCTAATTCGTCTAAATAATTTAAATAATACTTGCTCATTGTACTGAAATTTTCAGTTTATCTTGTAGATGTAAAACTATTCTTTTTATAGCGTCTTCCAAATTCTCTTCTTCTGTTTTTATCTCAATATCAGGATTTTCTGGGGTTTCGTAAGGCGCATCAACCCCCGTGAAATTCTTTATCTCCCCGGCCCGTGCTTTTTTATAAAGACCTTTTACATCCCGGCGTTCACATTCCTCAAGGGAAGTATTGACGAAAACCTCTACAAAATCTTCCCCTTCTATGATCTTTTTTATCATTGCCCGGTCCTTTTCAAGTGGAGAAATAAAAGAAGCGATTACCACAGAGCCTGATTCTACCAACAACTTTGCAACCTCTGCAATTCTTCGCAGATTTTCCTGTCGGTCTTCAGCACTGAAGCCAAGATTATTATTCAAACCTTTTCTGACATTGTCTCCATCCAGAGAAAAGGTTTTTATACCCTGTTCAAATAATTCGTGCTCCACCTTGTTCGCCAGTGTAGATTTTCCTGAACCTGATAGGCCTGTAAACCAAACTACAAAGGATTTATGACCATTGAGTTTATTTCTTTCTTTCTTTCCAATATGGAAATCATGTGGGATAATGTTTTCCATTTCCTTTATTTATTAAATGCTTCCTGTTGTTCTTTTATTCGTTTTCTACGCTGCTTTAAACCGTAATCTATTTTATACCAACCTCTTTCATGGAGATAATAAAGTATCATCTTAGTTACCACCTCTGCGCCACCTACTTGTAGACCCACCATAGGATCTCCTGAAATAACCCAGGCAAGCACCATAGTATCTATAGTTCCAACTACTCTCCAGGTTATAGTTTTCGCTATATGCCTTTTTTTACTATCGCCATTTTTTGTTATCCCGGCTCTTATTCTAAACCAAACTCTTTCATGCAGATAGTATAAAAGCATTTTAGTAACAACTTCCGCAAATCCAATTTGCAGTCCAGTTAAGGGATCTCCCGAAATAAGCCAGGCCAATAAAATAGTATCTGCAGTCCCAATTATTCTCCAGGTAATACTTTTGGCGATATGTCTTTTATAGGATTTAGCCAAGCCTTGAAACCAAAAAGTAATTATTCAGTAAGTTCTCCCGGTTATATTTCATGGGTTCATCGGTTTGACTGTCAATAACAGAAAGTCCTACTGCATTACATATCGCCTGCCCTGCCGCAGTATCCCATTCCATTGTGGGAGCAAACCTTGGGTAAACATCGGCCTTCCCTTCAGCAACCAGACAAAATTTTAAAGAACTTCCTTTAGAAACAATTTCAACATCTTTATTGAATTTGCTTTTTAATTCATCAATATAATCCAGGGTATCCTGATTCATGTGAGAACGACTACCTACCACCCGGATTTTATCATTAAATTCGGAAGGGGAGATTTCAATAAGATCTAAATTCTCAACATCCATATTTTCTACAGAATTCAGAGTAGTTTTAAAGCTTTTGTGATTTTCTACATCACCTATATACAAATCTTTCTTTGCAGGCACATATATCACTCCGAAAACCGGGATATTATTCCGAATCAATGCTATATTAACTGTAAATTCTCCGTTACGTTTAATGAACTCTTTTGTTCCATCTAAAGGATCAACGATCCAGCATTCCTGCCAGTCTTTCCTGTCGGAAAAGTCCAATTGCTTGTTCTCTTCACTGATAATTGGTACCCCGGTAGGTATCAAAAAGGAATTAATAATATCATTTGCCTGATTATCGGCTATGGTTAATGGAGAATCATCAAACTTCGATTCCACCTGGAAATCTTCGTTTTCATAGATTTCCATAATCCTTATACCAGCTTCAACCGCTGCTCTAATGGCTATTTTATAAATTTCTTTCATTTTCTTAATTTCTAAATAAGCCAGCAATATTTACTAATATTATCTGGTTAGACATGTGATTAAAATATTCAGCTTGACGTTTTTTACCCAATTATAGTACCCCCATGTCTAATTATCTAATCTTTGCTTTCACCTTTTCAAATTTCGAAAATATTCAATTGTAGCTTTTAATCCTTTGCGTAATTCAATTTCTGGTTCCCAACCTAATTTGCTTTTGGCTAATTCTATAATTGGTTGTCTTTGCAATGGGTCATCTTCAGGCAAGTCCTGGAATTTAAGCTGACTTGTACTACCTGTCAATTCAATAATCTGTTCGGCTAGTTCCAGCATGGTAAATTCTCTAGGATTTCCAATATTTACTGGACCGGTAAAGCCTTTTTCAGAATTCATTAATTTCACCATTCCATCAATAAGATCACTCACATAGCAAAAACTACGGGTTTGTTTCCCATCGCCATAGATGGTAATATTCTCTCCCTGCAATGCCTGAACAATAAAGTTGCTAACAACCCGACCGTCTTGAGGGTTCATATTTGGACCATAGGTGTTAAAGATTCGCATAACCTTTATATCAAGACTGTGCTGCCTATAATAGTCAAAAAACAAGGTTTCGGCACAACGTTTACCTTCATCGTAACACGCACGTGGTCCTATAGGATTAACATTCCCCCTGTAACTTTCTGGCTGCGGATGAATTTCAGGATCTCCATATACTTCACTAGTGCTTGCTTGTAATATGGGGATTTTTAAACGTTTTGCTAAACCCAGCATATTAATAGCTCCCAAAACACTGGTCTTTGTAGTCTGAACAGGATCAAATTGATAATGAATAGGACTTGCAGGACAGGCTAAGTTATATATTTGATCAACCTCTACAAATAAAGGATGCGTTACATCATGCCTTAAAAGTTCAAAGTTTTTGTTATCCAATAAATCATGAATATTTTTCCTTGAACCGGTATAAAAATTGTCCACACACAAAACTTCATTTCCTTCTTCTAAAAGTTTCTTCGACAAATGACTTCCTAAAAAGCCGGCTCCTCCAGTAATTAAAATTCTTTTCATTTAATTAATTTATAATTATGAGCCTATTGCATAAAATTCAAACCCAATTGCCTCTTTTGTTTCCCTTTCCAACAACCTTCTACCATCAAATAGGAAAGCAGGCTTAAGCATTTCATCGTATACTTTTTGCCAATCAAGTTCTTTAAATTCATCCCATTCGGTTAATACCGCTACTGCGTGAGAATCTTTTGTTGCTTCGTAAGGCTTACTTACCACCTTCACCCTGGCTCGATTTCCTTCTGAAGAACGGCTGTTTAAATAATCTAAATCGGCATATATTTGTTCAGCTTTCACTTTCGGATCGTATACCACAAGTTCAGCTTGTTCATTCAATAAATAGTCTGCCACGTAAATAGCTGCGGATTCACGAGTATCATTGGTATCTTTTTTAAAGGCCCAACCCAGTAATGCAATTTTCTTACCCGAAACAGTATTAAAAAGGGTTTGTACAATTTTGGCCGCAAACCTCCTTTTTTGATGATCGTTCATAAGAATGACCTGCTCCCAATAGTCGGCTACTTCGTGTAAACCAAAAGACTTAGAAATATAAACCAGGTTTAAAATATCTTTCTGAAAACAGGAACCTCCAAAACCTACTGAAGATTTGAGGAATTTTGAACCAATCCTGGAATCCATCCCTACAGCTTTAGAAACTTCGTTCACATCTGCACCGGTTTTCTCACATAATTCACTCATCGCATTAATACTTGAAACTCTTTGGGCAAGAAAAGCATTTGCAGTAAGTTTAGAAAGCTCAGAAGACCACACATTAGTGGTTAATAATCTTTCTCTGGACACCCAATGCGCGTAAACATCTACTAAAGCTTCCACTGCTTCTTTTCCTTCTGGGGTATCAATATCACCTCCTATAAGCACCCTGTCAGGATTCACAAGATCATCAACCGCAGTTCCTTCAGCTAAAAATTCAGGGTTAGATAGAATTTGGTAGTTAACGTTATTTCCAGTATTATCTAATATATTTTTCAAAGCTTCTGCAGTACGCACCGGTAAAGTAGATTTTTCAACCACAATTTTATCAGACTTGGAAACCCTTGCTATTTGGCGGGCACAAAGCTCGATATATTTAAGATCGGCAGCCATTCCTTTCCCAATACCATAAGTTTTAGTGGGCGTGTTCACCGAAATAAAGATCATGTCTGCCTTATCTATAGCTGAATCAACATCAGTAGAAAAAAATAAATTTCTATCTCGCGCTTCTTTAACTACTTCTGATAAACCAGGTTCGTAAATTGGAATATTCTCTACATCTTCATCGTTCCAGGCCGCAATCCTTTGCTCATTTATATCTACAACGGTCACATTAATTTCAGGACATTTTTGGGCGATTACTGCCATTGTTGGTCCTCCTACATAACCTGCACCGATGCAGCAAATATTTTTTATTTTCATTTTAAATAAACTTTGAAGTAATCCTTTAAAGATTCATTAATTTATTATTAGTCATCCTGTATTGGTTTCAGGGTCTAGGCTGTATACTTAAATTAAAGTTTTTTATCACATCTATCTCCAAGAACACCTTTCACGTCGTACACAACGGTATTTCCATTTTTCAACTGATCCAGATTCATTTCTAAAAATTCTTTATGCGCCACGGCTAACACCACAGCCTCATATTTTTCTCCCGGTATTTCTTTTACAGTTGTAAGTCCATATTCGTGTTTAACTTCTTCCGGATTCGCAAGCGGATCATAAATGGTCACATTGGTTCCATACTCCTTCAGGTTCTTTATAACATCTACCACTTTAGTATTTCTAACATCTGGGCAATTCTCTTTAAAAGTAATTCCCATAACCAAAATATTAGCTCCTTTTACCTTCTGATCATTTTGCAACATCAGTTTAACTACTTCAGAAGCTACATATTGTCCCATAGAATCATTCATTCTTCGTCCGGCAAGGATAATTTCGGGATGGTAACCTATTTCCTGGGCTTTTTGAGCCAAGTAATACGGATCTACTCCAATACAATGACCACCAACCAGACCGGGTTTAAACGGAAGAAAATTCCATTTTGTTCCGGCAGCTTCCAGAACATCCTGGGTATCTATCCCCATCATATTGAAGATCTTCGCCAGTTCGTTTACAAAAGCGATATTGATATCCCTTTGTGAATTTTCAATAACTTTAGCAGCTTCAGCAACTTTAATTGTAGGTGCCAGGTGAGTTCCGGCAGTGATTACCTCAGCATAAAGTTCATTAACTTTTTTCCCAATCTCTGGAGTAGAACCAGCGGTAACTTTTAAAATCTTATCTACAGTATGCTCCTTATCACCCGGATTAATTCTTTCAGGAGAATATCCTACAAAGAAATCTTCATTAAAGGTTAGTCCGCTATGTTTTTCTAATACGGGTACACATTCGTCCTCGGTAACACCCGGATAAACCGTAGACTCATAAATAACCACATCCCCTTTTTTAAGCACTGCAGCTACCGTTTCACTGCTTTTATACAGCGGAGTAAGATCTGGTCTGTTATTTTTATCTACGGGAGTAGGAACGGTAATTATATAGTAATTACAATCTGCAATATCTTCAAGTTCTGCCGAACAATATAAACCGTTCTCATCCTTTAGTTTTTCCTTTTGAACTAAAGCTGATTGCAAAACATTATCTTCTACCTCTAAAGTAGAGTCGTGTCCGCTCATTAGTTCCTTAACTCTGGCTTTATTGATATCAAAACCAACTACAGGATATTTAGTTGCAAATAATCTCGCAAGAGGCAAACCTACATAACCCAAGCCTATAATGGCTAACTTTTTATTGTTCATTTTTCAATTATTAATTGGGAATAAAATTGAAGTTTAAATTCATAACTAATTAAGTCTTGATTTATTTCGTTTGAGCCTCAGGGTCTAAATTTTTCCAATACCAGGCCACCGCCTCTTTTAAACCGTCATCAATTCGGTGACTTGGATTATAATCCAATAGCTCTTTTGCTTTTTCTACCGAAGCTAAAGAATGCGGAATATCGCCAGCTCTATTAGGGCCGTGTTTTACTTCCACATTGGCAATCTCAGGATCAAATTCAGAAAGATGTTTTTTCAGTAATTGAGTAAGCTCTACCAAATTGGTTCTATCCCCAACAGCCGTGTTATAAACTTCATTTACGGCTTTTTCATTTTCAGAAGTTATTGCCCGTAAATTCATTTGAACAACATTATCTATATAAGTAAAATCACGTGAGTAAGTTCCATCACCATTGATTACCGGACTTTCATGCTTCATAAACTGCATTACAAATTTTGGAATTACAGCAGCATAAGCTCCATTTGGATCTTGTTTTCTTCCAAAAACGTTGAAATATCTTAAGCCGATGGTATCTAATTGATAGGCATCCTGAAAAATATCAGCATATAATTCATTTACGTATTTAGTAATTGCATAGGGAGAAAGTGGCTTTCCTATTTCATCTTCTACTTTTGGAAGTTTCTCTGAATCTCCATAAGTAGAAGAACTTGCCGCATATACAAATCTTTTTACCCCGGCATCTCTAGCAGCCACCAGCATATTTAAAAATCCAGAAATATTAACTTCGTTACTGGTAATAGGATCGGCCAGAGACCGCGGTACAGAACCTAAAGCTGCTTCGTGTAATACATAGTCTACATTTTCACAAGCCTTATGACAAGTCTCAAGGTTACGAATATCCCCCTCAATCAACTTAAAATTTTCGTGGTTTTCAAATACCTCTAGATTATGCTTATGACCCGTAGCAAAATTATCCAGACAGACCACTTTAGCATTTAAGCCTATTAAGGTTTCACATAAATTGGAACCAATAAAGCCGGCTCCACCGGTAACAAGTATTCTTTTATTTTCTAATTTCTCCTGAAATTCAGTCATTTGAGAATTTTAATTCAACTTTTTATCGGCGGCAAAGATAGAATTTCTTTATGAGCCTATTGCTAAAGAAACCTTAAAGCTTGAAAAAACGTTAAAAATTATTCGAAAGACGGCTTCGGAAACTAAGGTGTAAAAAATTCGGTTTTAATTAAACTATCTCGAATGTTTTAGATTTCAGTGAGAAGGGTTTAAAATCCTTAAAAGTTTGTATTTCAAATAATTAGATTCTAAATTATCCCGATGCTTCGGTACAGAATGACGAGATTTAAAAATAAATCTGAAATACTATATCAACCAACAACCATTTTATTATAAATATTAATCTATAATCCATTGGCGAGGTGAATTAAGTTCCTTCTAAGGATGTAAGCGTAAAGAAAGAGACAAACGATGCGCTGCGATTTATTTACCAGATTTAGAACGAGGGTTTTAACAGAACAAATGCCCATCCTGTAAATCACTTAACAAGCAATGAAAAGAACCAAATATCAAATTCACAAGAACCCTTACACCACCATCCCCGCGGCTACGGTTTCATTAGTACTTTCATCAATAAGTATAACACTGCCGGTATTACGATTATCCCTATAAGCATCTAACATCAATCTGCGGGTAGTTCTTATTTTTACCCTGGCGATATCATTCATACTTAAACTTGAATCTTCACTATCTCTTTCAAAAGTATTGATTTCCATTTTATAGACCACATCCTTAATTATAGCGCGCTCCTCATGGGAAGTATGCACAATTGTGTATTTGGCTCTGGGTTTAGCTGCTTCATTTGCCAACCAACACAGCATCACGTCAAACTCCTGTTCCATTTTTGGCTGATTGTTTTTCCGTACAATCATATTCCCCCTGCTTACATCAATATCATCTTCAAGTGTGATAGAAACACTCATTGGCGCATAAGCTTCTTCCAACTCCTTTTCTCCTGCGTTAATCGACTTGATCTTAGATTGGAAACCAGATGGTAAAACAGCCACTACATCACCAACCCTGTAAATCCCGCTGGCAATTTTCCCGGCATAACCACGGTAATCCCTAAATTCTTCACTCTGAGGCCGTAAAACGGTTTGGACTGGAAAACGAGCATCTATTTTATTAATATCACTACTAATATGTAGATTTTCCAGCACGCTCAATAATGTACCTTCGTGATACCACTCCATATTCTTAGAATAATTCACTACATTATCTCCCAGGAGCGCGCTTATAGGAATAAAACGAATATCCTTAGTTATCAGTTTAGAAGAAAATTCTTCAAATTGTGCAATAATATCATTATAAACTTCTTCGGAGTAATCTACCAGGTCCATTTTATTGACACACACAATTAAATGAGGAATATTCAACAAAGAAGCAATAAAAGAATGTCTTTTAGTCTGCTCTATCACTCCGTGCCGGGCATCAATTAAAATCACTGCCGCGTTAGCAGTTGAAGCTCCAGTTACCATATTTCGAGTATATTGAATATGTCCTGGGGTATCGGCAATAATAAATTTACGTTTTGGAGTGGTGAAATATCGGTAGGCTACATCAATAGTAATTCCCTGTTCGCGCTCATCTTTTAATCCATCGGTGAAAAGTGCTAAATCTACTCCGTTGTGGCCTTTCTTCGCACTGGTTTTACTCACTGAATCTAATTGATCTTCAAAAATAGATTTCGAATCGTATAAAAGTCTGCCTATTAAGGTACTTTTCCCATCATCTACACTTCCGGCAGTAGTAAATCTTAGAAGTTGATTGTTATTTATTTTCATTTCTTTAGCCTTTTGCTTTAAGCTTATAGGTTATATAGCTGTTTTTTTAAAAATACCCCTGTTTCTTGCGGTCTTCCATTGCAGTTTCGCTTCGCTTATCATCAGAGCGATCTCCTCTTTCTGTTTTGCGCATCGCAGAAACTTCCTGCACTATTTTATCCAGATCGTCTGCCTGAGATTCTATTCCACCAGTGATGGTTATATCACCAAGGGTACGGAAACGTATTTTCTTTTTTTCTACTTGTTCACTTTCTTCAAGTTTAAGGTATTCTGAAACCGGGATCCACGAATTACTTCTAAAAACTACTTCCCTTTCGTGCGCAAAGTATAAACTCGGAATTTTTATATTTTCCCGTTTAATATAATTCCAAACATCCATTTCAGTCCAGTTACTAATTGGAAAAGCTCTAAAATGTTCTCCATCAAAATGTTTTCCATTTAGCAAATTCCATAACTCCGGTCGTTGGTTTTTAGGATCCCATTGCCCAAAATCGTCGCGATGGCTAAAGAAGCGTTCTTTGGCTCGGGCCTTTTCTTCATCTCTTCTTCCGCCGCCAATAGCACAATCTATTTTGTTCATTTCAATCGCATCGAGAAGAGTAGTGATTTGTAAAGCATTTCTGGTAGCGTTCTTTCCTTTCTCCTCGGCAACACGACCATTATCAATCGACTCCTGGACTGAACCTACAATTAATTTTACACTAAGTTTCTCAACTAAATCATTTCTAAATTGAATAGTTTCCGGAAAATTATGGCCAGTATCTACATGCATCAACGCAAACGGAATTTTACTGGGATAAAAAGCCTTCTTCGCCAAATGGGTTACTAAAATAGAATCTTTTCCTCCTGAAAATAAAATTACAGGATTCTCGAATTGCGCCCATACCTCACGTAAAATATAGATCGCTTCCGATTCTAATTCATCTAAATAATTTAAATAATACTTGCTCATTTTACTTTAATTCAAGTTTTTTTAAAACCTTTTAAATATCTAATTTACTCTAAGGTTTCACATTCTTTATCTACCTCAACGCTCCGGTTTCTTTTAATTAATGGTTCAACCTTTCTTCTTCTTATTCCTTTCTAAATAATTTTTCAACTTACATCTAAAAGATTGGAAACGACAAATGAGTTGTTTTTTATGTTTTGCTTATTGTAAACAAGTTCTCTATTGGTTTGCATATCAAAAACTCTAATCCCTACTGCTTTACAAATAGCATGGCCTGCCGCTGTATCCCATTCCATAGTAGTACCTATTCTGGGATAGATATTCAAAGTCCCGTCCGCTATTAAACAAAATTTAAGGGAACTTCCTTTAGGAATAACTTTTACTTCCTGAGAATATTTTTTCCTAATCCCTTCAATAAACTCGAGGGTCTCCTCATTAATATGAGATCGGCTTCCTGCGATTCGAATAGTTCTTTGAGCACTGACCGGGAATATTTCTTCAGCATATTTTAATAAATCTTCTTCTAAAGTTTTATTATCAATAATCATTTTAAAAGAGCTCCCTTCTACCACATTACCAAAATAGAGTTTCTTACTCACAGGAATATAAATCACTCCAAAAACCGGCTTATTATTTTTTACCAGTGCAATATTTACTGTAAACTCACCATTTTTGTTTATAAATTCTTTGGTACCATCTAAAGGATCCACGATCCAGCAGGAATCCCATAGTTTTCTTTCTGAAAATTCAGTTTCAGCATTTTCTTCACTTATAATTGGAATACCGGTAGGTTTTAAAAACTCATTAATTATGGTATTCGCAGATTTATCAGCGAGGGTTATTGGTGAATTATCTTCCTTTGATTCAATTTGAAAATTACCACCCTCATAAATTCTCATTATTTCTGAGCCTGCTTCAATAGCAGCTTTTATTGCCACAAAATGCTCCGGGAGAACTTTATTTTCAATTTCGCTTTTCACAGATTCACCTTTAAATAATGGATTGCTACATCGCAAATATAATATTTCCTATTAGTCTATCGAATTAATAGGGTTTTAAAATATTAGATTTTTCAGGTTCTTATTGTAAAAGGAGTTTTCTTGCAGAATATATTAGAACTCCATAATAAGGATAAAGAAAATAAGAATCTCTTAATTAAATTAGCGAAAAATTCCTACAGCAATTTGATTATATCTTCCATAGACTTCAGAAGCGAATAAGAGATAAACAACAATCAGGAGATTCAGTGAAATTATTGTATTAACTTCATCAAGTACTTTCCATATTCACTTTTCTCCAGATCGGTAGCCAGGTTTTGTAATTGAGCTTTATTGATATATTTCTTGCGAAAAGCAATCTCTTCAGGACAGGCAATTTTTAAGCCCTGTCGTTTTTCTATGGTTTGCACAAAATTAGAAGCTTCTAACATAGAATCATGGGTTCCAGTATCCAGCCAGGCATAACCACGACCCATAACCTCTACTTTTAATTCTTCCCTTTCTAAATATTCTTGATTTATGCTGGTAATCTCCAATTCTCCACGAGCACTGGGTTTGCATTTTTTAGCGATTTCAATAACTGAATTCGGATAAAAATAAAGTCCGGTAACTGCAAAATTACTCTTTGGTTTTTCAGGTTTTTCTTCTATGCTAAGCGCATTTCCTGTTTCATCAAAATCTACAACTCCATATCTTTTTGGCTCATTTACGTAATAGCCAAAAACGGTAGCCTCACCGAGTTCCTTACAATTTTTAACCGCATTTTCAAGTAGACTGCTAAAACCCTGGCCATAAAATATATTGTCCCCAAGAACCAGGCATACATCATCGTTATTTATAAAATCTTCACCTATAATAAACGCTTCAGCCAGTCCATTGGGTTTGGCCTGTTCGGCATAAGACAAGTCTAAACCCCAGTCTCTTCCATCGCCTAATAAATTTTGAAAATTAGGAAGATCTTCCGGAGTAGAAATAATTAGAATTTCTCTAATTCCCGCTAACATTAATACAGATAGCGGGTAATAGATCATTGGTTTATCATAAACTGCCAATAACTGTTTCGAAACGCTTTTGGTAAGCGGATACAATCTTGAACCGGTACCGCCAGCTAGAATTATTCCTTTCATTCTTTTTAAATTACCTCCCAAATTGGGAATTTATTACAGGCTTTTAATTATTATAAATTACATACACCACCTACTGGTGCAGCATTATAAATACTGCTTTTTATAATAATCCTGGTAATTTCCGGAAACCACTGCTTCTATCCAGGCAGGATTCTGAAGATACCAATCTACGGTTTTAAGCAAACCCTGTTCAAAAGTTACTGAGGGTTCCCAGCCAAGCTCTTCATTAATTTTACTTGCGTCTATAGCATAGCGTTTATCGTGGCCGGGACGATCTTTTATAAAAGTAATAAGTGCTTCAGAATCACCTTTGCTCCTATTCAACTTTTCGTCCATTATCTCACATAACAGCTTAATTAAATCAATATTTTGCCACTCGTTAAACCCACCTACATTGTAAGTTGATTTATTCTTTCCCTTATGAAAAATAAGGTCTATCGCTTTGGCGTGATCCAGTACATACAACCAATCGCGGGTATACTTTCCGTCTCCGTAGACCGGAAGATCTTTATTCTCTATTATATTATTGATAAAAAGAGGAATCAATTTTTCAGGAAATTGATTTGGACCGTAGTTATTCGAACAATTAGAAATTACATATGGTAACTTATAAGTTTCACCGTAAGCTCTTACAAAATGATTCGAAGCTGCTTTTGAAGCCGAATAAGGGGAGTTAGGTGCATAAGAAGTAGTTTCGGTAAACAATCCCGTTTCTCCCAACGTGCCATACACTTCGTCTGTACTAATATGGTAGAATAATTTATTCTCAAAATTACCCCGCCACGTTTCCAGGGCCGCCTCCATTAAATTAAGCGTACCGGTCACATTGGTGTCTACAAAAATTTTGGGATTAGAAATAGAACGATCTACATGAGACTCTGCAGCAAGATGGATAACACTATCAAACTGATGCTTTTGAAATAAAGTTTTTATTGTTTTAGCATCGGTAATATCAGCTTTTAAAAAATGATAATTCGGAGCGTTTTCAATATCTTTAATATTTTCAAGGTTGCCAGCATAGGTTAATGCGTCTAAATTGAATATCTTATAATTTGGATATTTATTTACAAAAAGTCGGATCACGTGAGATCCAATAAACCCAGCACCGCCGGTAATAAGTATGTTTTTTTCTGAAGGATTATCTTTCATTTACAAAATATAAAATACCTTTCAAAGATAGTTTTTCTAGTTATTTCTGGAAAAAATCTGAAATTTTTAAATTTAAAACCCTGTAGATTCCATATGAATCAGCTTAGTACGTATGGTCTTGTTAATCGGAGGTTTTCCTGCGACTCTATTTTCTATGCGGTCTACTAATAGTTCAACGGCTTCTTCTCCAATCTCTCCCGGAAACTGCTCCACATAACTTATTGAAGGAGTTAAATAACGAGCCACATCACCATTTATAAAACCGATAACTTTCAGATCATCGGGAATCTTGATTTTATTCTCATAAGCCATTCGGTAAACCAACATTGTACTTTCAAAATCTGAGCAAAGAATGGCTTCTACTTTATCCTCCACCAGAAGTTTCCTGGTTTTTTCTCTTAAAGTATCAGGCTTTGAAGAGTTGGCAATATAAAAGTCCTTTTCATCTTTCAACGCATTCCTGTAACCGGTAATCCTAAGTTTCCCGACCCCTAAATGATGAATTGAGGTTGCAATTCCTATTTTTTCTATGCCACGGGTTTGCAATAAACGAGTAGCATCTTCAAAACTATGTTCATCGTCTATTCCAATTTTATCAACGGGAAGATCCAGGTTAACCCTATCGTAAAGCACCACCGGAATATCATAATCTACCAAATTAAAAAGATGTTCATATTCTTTTTTACGCTGGGTTTCTTCTGAAATAGCTATAAGTACACCATCAACAAAGCCCGAAGTTAACATTTCGGTAATTTGTTGCTCTCGTGCTAAACTTTCATTAGAAATATAAGTGATAACCTGCAATCCTGCTTTTTGCGCCCTGGCCTCAATTCCTGATAAAACGTTGGCAAAAAAAGTGTTAGCGATATTTGGTATAATTACACCAATAGTTCCACTTTTGCTACTCTTTAAATTCACCGCTACAGGGTTTGGGCGGTATTTATGTAGCTTTGCCAGTTCCTTAACCCTTTCCACAGTTTTGGGGCTTATTTCGGGACTATCGTGCAGCGCCTTGGAAACTGTAGAAACCGATACATTAAGCAATTTCGCCAGTTCCTTTAAAGTGATTTTGTTTTTCATCTATTTATTATTTAATCCTGCCCGGGGAATTTATGGCAGACTTATAATCATC
The DNA here is from genome assembly GCF_002900095.1 of Salegentibacter mishustinae. NCBI lineage: Bacteria > Pseudomonadati > Bacteroidota > Flavobacteriia > Flavobacteriales > Flavobacteriaceae > Salegentibacter > Salegentibacter mishustinae. Next base: position 1,847,263 of record NZ_LLKN01000002.1, read on the forward strand.
TCCTTTTTGTTAGCATTTATTGCGCTCCGCACTACGCTTGTTTCAATTACTGAATTGTTAGAAATTAATTATTTCCCCATTAATTTCTCTTAGAAAAATCGCTAATCTGCAAATATCCAATAAATTCGTGAGCTTTTAAACCCTCGAATTCATAAATCTTATTTAGAAAGCTAAGGATTAAAAATATAATTATAGACTAATTAAAACTTCAAAACTCACCTCCGCAAGTTAACTTTCTCAAGGATAAAAGCTTTTTTTTAAACTGAAAACTCAATCAAAATCTCCCCGATAATTGTTTCAGATTTATTATAATAAAAGTCTATTTTATTAAGTTTGCATCTAGTTTTCAATTTATCAAACAATGAAATTTCATACCTCTTACTGGTTTTATTTTATTGCTGCAATTATTACAATTATTGGATTAGTTACAGGATGGTATTTTTTCTTTTTACTCGTTTTTCCTCTCGGACTTTTCAACCTGGGAAAGAATAAAAATGACGAGGATAATTAAGTCTATTTTCTGCTTTTTAAAAACAATTAAAATCCTTGTGAGCCTTTTAAAAACGCGGCTTCTTTTAGGAGTTAAACTTATCCTAAACAGGTTTTATTATTTGCATATCAGGGCATGGCAACGTAATTTAACATTATTAATCAGTCAAACAATTTAAAATGAAAGATTACGGAACGCTTTCTCAAGCGATAAACAAATTAAAATTAGAAGAAGGTTATGAACACGACTTCAACCTTCTGGATGAAGAAATAGAGCTTAAAGCTGAAAATGAAACCTTTGGGGTTGAAGATTTTGATGTTGATAAAGTTCTTAGATTTGAAGGAATGAGTAATCCCGATGATAATGCTATTCTTTATGCTATTACCACTTCTAAAGGTTACAAAGGCGTATTAGTTGATGGCTACGGTGTTTCCAGTGGTCAGGTTTCAAAAGAAATGATCAAAAAGCTTGATTTAAAAGACAATCGTCCTATTAATTAAGCTTCGTTAAACTTCTATTAAATCAGCTGAATTTATTGGCTGAATCAGGAAACTATCATATTTTTGTATTGAATTTCAAAAAACAATAAAATAAAACTATGAGCTATTTAGGACTCGATAAAGAAAAGACAGGTAAAACCGTAGACGAATTGAACGTTCTTCTTGCAGATTACCACTTGTATTATCAAAAACTTAGAAATTTTCACTGGAATGTAATCGGTAAGAATTTCTTTGATCTACACGAAAAATTTGAGGAATTATATGATGAAGCCAAATTAAAAGTAGATGAAATTGCGGAGCGTATTCTTACTCTAAGATACACTCCTATTAGTAATCTAACCGATTATTTAGAGGCTTCAAACCTTAAAGAATCTAAGGCAGATTTAACCGATTATGAAATGATCGAAACCCTGCTTGAAGACCACGGAACATTACTAAAACAAATGCGTTCTGTAGTAGAAACTGCAGATAAAGCTGGAGATGAAGGTACCATAGACCTTATTGGAGCTTATATTAGAGAACTTGAAAAAACCAGTTGGATGCTAGATGCCTGGAAAATGAAAACAACAGATTCTCATAAACCCAGCTAAAATATAAGTATTGGAAGAAGAATTTAACCTAAAAGAATCCCTGGAGGGAATTAGCACTAAATTAATAAGTTGGCTTGATTCATTGATATTGAATTTGCCAAACTTCTTATTAGCTATTCTTGTTTTTGTAATTTTTGTATTTCTCGCGAAATACATCGGACAATTACTTAACAAACTTCTGGGAAAAAGGGTAAAGCAGGATTCCATTAGACAAATAACCGTTAAGGTGAGCAAGGCAATTGTGATCCTTATCGGTTTTTTTATTGCCCTTGGTATTCTAGATCTTAATAAGGTACTCACCTCTGTGCTTGCCGGTGCGGGTGTAGTTGGTTTGGCTATAGGTCTAGCACTACAAGGAACTTTAAATAACACTTTTTCAGGAATTATCTTAAGTTTTCTACCCGAACTTCAAATTGGAGATTGGATAGAAACGAATTCCTATGCAGGAGAAGTTACCGAAATTAATCTTCGAAATATTGTTGTAAAACAATCTGACAATAACTACGTGGTAATTCCCAATTCTAAAATTGTGGAAGAGCCTTTCAAAAATTTTTCCAGGACTACCCGGTCCCGGGTGATGTTAAATTGCGGTGTAGGTTACTCTTCCAACCTTGAAAAGGTTAAAGAAATGACTATTGAAACCATTTCTGAACATTTCCCTTCCCGTGGAAACGAAGAGGTAGAATTTATGTTCACCGAATTTGGTGATAGTTCTATCAATTTTGTAGTGCGCTTCTGGGCTGATGCTACTAAGAACAGGGATCTACTAATCGCTAGAGATATCGCTATTATTGAAATCAAGAAAACTTTCGACAAGAATGGTATCAACATCCCATTCCCTATTCGAACTATCGATTTCTCGAACACTCTTAATATGAAGAAGCCAGACTAGGCCGAATTATTCAGCATTTCATTTTTACTTTGAATTGATTTTCCTTTAGCATCCTAGTTTGAGACTAACTTTTATTCGACTTTTTAATCAAGATAAAGTCCTTCTTGTACGATCTAAATTTAGCGATTGCGATTGGCAGATAAATAGCTCCCATTAAACCTAAGCTTTTTTTATTATCAACTTCAGCAGTAATGTTTTGGTATTATAATCTATTCCAGGGAGTCAATTTAAAACTAAATAACCTTAAAAGATTGGATAGAAATACAGGAAGTGAGGAATAAGACCATTCGAAATCAAAAGAAATAAAACTCTACTGGAGTTACTGAAAAATAAAAAAGCTCCTAGCAAAAGAAATTCCCAGGAGCTTTTTTTAAATGTATATTTCTTATTATCTATTAAAATTCAAATCCGAAACCAAAGGAAAATCTATAGCCTTCGCTTCCTTTAAATAAACTGAAAGTTCCATTCACAGCTTCTGCACTATTTACCCAAAATCCTACACCATAGCTATCGTGCCATTTACTACTGTCCTCAAAATCGTTCCAGACTCTACCTAAATCGTAACCGGTAAAAACACCAATTTGTAATGGCAGGAATCTGGTGGTAAATTGGTCGAAACCATACCTTAGATCGGCACCTGTGGCAAAAGCACTTTTACCGGTGAAACGTTGCAAACGATAACCTCTTAAGCCGGTATTTCCTCCTAGCTGAGCAGCCTGGTAAAACTCATAATCATCTCCCATATTTAAATGAGCCTGTACGCGAGTTTTTAAAACCAGTTTTCTATTCCTGGTTAGCGCATTATAAAAGCCCCAATAAGGTTTAAAATATCCATAAACCTGTGAAGTTTCAGCGGTATTCATCTGTCCTCCCAGGTTCAATTCAAACTTCATTCCCCTACTCGGGTTTAGGCTATTATCATAACTTTCATAACGATATAAAGCATCTAAGCCGGCAAAATATTTTCTGTCAAAGAATTCCTGATCATCGGTGGTAAAATCTTCAGTAATAAACCTTCCATCGGTAGGGTCAACTTGGTTTCCTTCAAAACTAGCCATATACCTAAACATACTACCAAATGGCGTTTGGTTTTCAAAACCTGCTTTTACCCCAAAACGACTAATTTTCACCCTATTGTAATCAAAGTCCAGAGTTTCGTCAAAATTTGAAGTTTCATTACCGTAGCCAAAAAAGTTACTCGCAAAATTAGGACTGGCATAATTAGCTCCAACTTTTAGATTATACTCCCCAAGGATAAGTGCAAATTCACCTTCATAATATAAATCAAAACCGTTGGTGGCAAAATAATACCCACCACCAAAGGTATGTTGTGTAGTAAACGGATTTCTTTTAAAAGCATTTTTTGTGGTAACCATCTCCAGGCCAATCTTAAACCCGTCGTCTGGATTAAAACCAAAGGCCGGCACAATGGCCCCGCCGGTAAAGATCTTCTTATCTTTATCGTAAGTATTTATCTCATAATTATCCCGTAATCTAAATTTAGCATCTCCGGCTTCTTTTACAGTATTGGGTTTGGATTTATGATCGTATATCTTTAGCCTGTTGCCATTTTTAATAGTATAGACATCATTATTCTGTCCACCAATTATTCTAAGGAAAATATAATCATCACCTTCTCCTTCAACCAAAATTTCATCATCATCATCTAGCGCGTATAGCCAGATTTCATCCGTTTCATCTTTATGGTAAACTTTTTCGCTTACCACCTCGCCTCTCTCACCATCTTTATTCCTGCTGATTTTAATTTTAGTCTTCCCGCCTTTCATTCGGGTAACATCTACAAAATCGTCTTTATCTGTTCCAGTAATAATAGCAAGATCTGCAAAGTGATCGTAATACCTTAAAGCGATATCTACAATATTATCTCTTCTTGCTTTTACTTTTTCAATTAATTCTTCTGTTGTTTCATTATAAGTTTCCGGGGGAAGTTTTTGGAAAGCTTTTTCAATAACCTCATCGGTCATATTTTCTTTAATGAATTCGGCCTGTTCCTTCCAGGTTTCTTTTCCTACATTTTGAAGTAGTGAACGGTCTAAACCGGTTGCCGAAACATTAAACCACTCTACATCATTAATATCATCATCGTAGACGGCAAATTGCGAGGCAAAACCTGTTAGAGCTCTTAAAGTTCCGAAAAATGCACCATCAAAATTTGAAAATACCTGGTCTCTATCTCTCGGAATTGGCTCGAATGTGCGATTACCTTCTTCATCTTCAATTTCAGCCCAACGCCATTGATCCTGGTGCCTGTCCCAGTCACCAATGAGCATATCAAATATCCTGGCTTTAACATAAGCAGGTTCATCTAAAGAATACTTCTCATCCCGGCGCAAACGATCAAACATTCCAGCAGTACTTTGAATATCGTGATTAGGAGAGCCAAAGCTTTCTGCTCCCAACCAATGATCTTCAGGTCTTTCCTCTATCATATAGATAGCATCTCCATGCTCTTCGTTGTATTTCCCTAACTTAGGTTGTTTGGGCAAATAATAGATTTCTGGATTGGTATGATAAACCCCAATAGCATCTGCCATAGTTGGAATGGCTAAAAAAGCATAAGGGTGGGCAGCAGTATAAAAATCTGATATAATATCTTCAGCTACCGTATTTTCCAGTTGCGTCTCTATTGGTGTATCCTTAAATGCCACCGTTTGTAAAAATTGAACAGCCTTCTTTTTAATCCTTCTAATGTTATACTCTCTATTTAAACTGTCTTTTAACCTAATAGAAATTGTTTGGTGACCACCACCGGCACGCATTGGAGTAAGCCCACCATAAAGCGTATCAAGATCTGCGATTTTCACCTTAATATCTGTCCCGTAAAGTTCTCGATATCTTTGTCCCCAAACAGTTCGATGTACCGTTCCTTTTTCGGTTTCATCTTTTGGGTAAACTGAGGTTGTAATTTTTTCATCAAATTCCTCCTTGAAATCTGAAACATCATATTCCTTTGGTGCTTTAAAAATTTCTTTCTGATATAGTAGTTTTGGTTTATTGTTTTCATTTCCATAAAAACTGGCCCAGGAAGAACCATCTTTAAACACATCATAAACTACAAATCCCTGCTCGGGATAAGCAAAAAGGCCATCGTTGCTTAAGGTTGCGTAAGTTGCTTTAGAAGCAGAGCCCGAAACAATTTGATTTATTTTGCCGTGCTGAATATATTGTAAAGAATGTTCGTGACCACTCACAAAAAGTAAACGATCTGAATCCTGTCCCAAAGTTTCCAGACGTTTAACCAGGGATTTATACCGCTCGTTTTGCGCATCCTGGATAGAAACGCCACCGGTGGTTCTAATTAGTGTGGCTAGAGATCCTAAAATTGGTATTGGAATTTTCTTTTGTGAAGGATAAATATGACTATCAAAATTATATTGCCCTCCGTGAATTCCATTAGTAAATAATGGATGGTGAAGTGCTACGATAACCGTTTTGTTCTGGCTTTTCTTAAGTTCGGTTTCAACTTCAAGAAACATTGCCTCACGCGTTTTAATTTCAGCGCAGTTATCATTTATTGTTGGATTATTATTCCAATCTTCAAGATACCATTGAGAGTCTATTACAATTAAAGTAATTTCTTCACCAATATCCATAATTTCCAATCCGCAACCTGTTTTTGGACTCCAGATCAAATCTTCACCAAACTTTTCCTTTAAATACTCCTCTTCCCGCTCGAGTCCGTCAATACGTTCACTATACCAATCGTGGTTTCCGGGGATAAAGAGTACATTGCCGTCATAATCTTCAATAGCATCTAATTGTGCGTCTATTCTATATTCCGCAGCTTCTCTATCTGGAGAATCCTTTTTAGGCATTCCATCGGGATAAATATTGTCGCCAAGAAAAATAGTGTAATTTCCTGGTTGTTTTACCGAATCTAAATAGCTTTTAAACGCGATAAGACCATCGGAACTTCCTCCAATAGGAGAATAGCCACCGTCTCCCAGTAGGTAGAAAGACTTCTCTATTTCTTTGTTTTCAGGATATCCAAAATTGGAAGTAGGCTCACCTTCGCGATATTTTGGATCTGTAGATACACACGAAAAAATCACTAACAGGGCAGTTAGTGATATAAAGATGTTAGTTTTTTTCATAAGGGGTATTGAACATTTTTTGTACTTTGGCTCAACAAAAACAAGCTAAAATATATGAATAATCTCATTGAGAAAGCAGATGATTTTGTTTTAAATCTTTTTAAGGAAAAATTACCGAACACGTATATATACCACAACTATAAGCATACGCAACGCGTCGTTAAAAGTACTAAAGAATTAATATCCAAATCTGAAATTAATGTTAAACAAGAGGAAGCACTATTGCTTGCCGCCTGGTTACACGATACTGGCTACACTCGCACTTTTAATGGACACGAAGAGGAAAGTGTAAATATTGCCAGAGATTTCTTGAAGCAGAATAATGCCACTCCAGAATTAATTGAAGACGTAGTAAAAAATATTAAAGCTACCAAGTTTGATTCTGTACCAGAGACAATTTCTGAGAAAATTATAAAAGATGCAGATTCTTCTCATTTTGCAAAAGATTACTTTGAAGAAACCAGTGAGCTTTTAAGGCAGGAATTGGAACTTCATAATATTAAGAATTTTACTACTGCAGAGTGGATACAGGAAAACATAAGAATGTTTACCGAAGAACATCGATTTTACACAGATTATGCAATCGAGGAATGGGGACCGGCAAAAGAAGAAAATTTGCTGGAACTTATTGAAGATAAAAATAAACAACAGAAAAAACTTAAGAAAGAGGAAGCTAAAGCGCGAATGAAGGCGCGTTATAAAAACGATAATCCCGAGAGAAGTATCCAAACTCTTTTTCGGGTAACGCTTAGAAATCACATAAAGCTAAGTGATATTGCCGATACTAAAGCCAACATATTGCTTTCGGTAAACGCTATTATTATTTCACTGGCGCTTGCCAACATGATTCCAAAACTGGATGCTGCCAGTAATAAGCATTTATTGATCCCAACTCTAATCCTAATTTTATTTAGTGTAGCTTCAATTATTCTTTCAGTATTATCAACACGACCACAGGTTACCAGTGGGGAGTTTACAAAAGAGCAGGTAAAAAATCGGGAAGTAAACCTTTTATTCTTTGGAAATAGCCATAAAATGCCGTTTGAGCAGTTTAAATGGGGAATGAAAGAAATAATAAAAGATAAAGATTACGTTTACGAATCCTTAATGCTAGACCTCCATTTACTCGGTAAGGTGCTGCATAAAAAATACAAAATACTTAGGATAACTTACACGGTATTTATGATAGGAATCATTATTTCAGTAATCGCATTTGTAGGCGCATTTTACTTAATGTAATTCTTCCATTAAATTTTCATAATTAATAGTTCTATCGGGTTCATTGCTATTTGGCGTATATAAAACTTCTACCCTAATAGCTTTGAGCCCAACTACTCCCTGAACATCTTCAAGATCTAACAATTCCACCTCTTCTCCAACATAGTTTTTGGTCTGTAAATATTTAATATATCTTAAATACTCTTTTTCATCGGCTCGCTGGCTATAGACTATTGCGATTTTACCTTTTTGAGTCACACGCTCCTCAGTTCCTTTTATAAACGATTTATCTATACGCTTTTTGATAATTTCGTAACGCGCATTATAAGTACCATCTACATCAAACTTCTTTTCGTCCATTCGGTATCGAATAGACATCGTGGAATTATAAACCAAAATTAGAGAAGCGGCGTCTAGCTTAATAGGTGTAGTTTGTTGCAGCTGGTAAAAACGGTTTTCCATTTCACACATTGTACTCAACTGCCAAAGCCTTAAGTTATAAAGATAAACCTTATTGAAAGGTCTATCCTTTACCATAGAAGCACCAATGTAAATATTGTGGTCTACCCCATCTGTCTTATAGCGTTCAAAATAATGAGGATATATCTTTTGTGCATCAATCTGCTTCCTATCTAAAAAACGTGACATCGTACGGTTTATCTGTTGTACGGTTTTGTCGTAATCTTTACGATGATTATAGATTATTCCTGTTTCTGGATTGAGCTTATTTTGATATTCTTCTACGAGATCTTTTAACTCTGAAGACTGCTTCCTTAAATGGCTCATTATGGGATTTACTTCCTTCTGAAGTAGATTAAATACCTTCTGTTCACTGGAAGCATTCAGGCTACTTTCCAGGTCTTCCATAAAATCGGAAATTCTAAATTTTACCTGTTCATAAATGGGAAGCTCTTCCAGTTTATAGGCTTTATCAATTATAGATTGAATTTCTTGCAATTGATGTAACAAATCTTTTTGAATCGCCTCGTTTCTGGCATCTGAAGAAGCCACCACATCTATTTGTCCGTAAAGCGGATAAATATCTTTAAAAACAATATCTTTAAAAGAAGCGAGCCCGTCTTCATCATAGTCTCTAATATATTTTTTCGCTTCCTTCTCAAATACCCATAAAACGCTAGGATGTATAGAGGTACACTCACTTTGGATAACAGCTTTCACCCTATTTTCAAAATCGCTTCTATTTCTATCTACCGCAGTGGCGATATATGGTAAAATTTCATCTAACTTAATGGTATTAATACTGTTAAGTTGATTTTTCTTCTTTGCTACCAATTCTAAAACCCCCAATAAACGATTGTTTTTTACCACCGGGGCCAGGATACAACTTTTCACATCACTTTCCTTTAACCGTCGGGAAAGAATATTATTTTTAGTTTTTTTGGCATATTCTTCAACATTAGCAATACTAAAGAAACTATAATCTTTAAAAATATTATTGAAACCTTCTTCACAAACCCCTTCCCTGCACTCGCTCACCAATTCATCATTAAGAATATAACTATTAGCATCTTTATATTCCATTTTTTCAAACATCTCATCCTGCGGATTGTAAACGGTAAAGCCTACTCTTAGGTCGGGAATTTTATAAATAGATCGGAAGATTTCTTCGAGTTTTAAGAGTTCATCCTCTTCAGAAGATTTTTCGAAAAGTAAGGCAGTTTTCAATTCAGATATTGCATCATCCATAGTAACATCAGTAAGATTTACTATGGTAAAGCCTTTAAAAACCCAGCTCTGAGGCGGAAATTTTTCTTTCCACAAATCTATATTCTCAACATTCTGCAATAATTCATCTACATCGTCATCAGTGATCTCTTTGGCTTTATCTTTAGGAAAAATATCTATAAAATCACCATTCAATGCAATACGATAACGCCTTATTATGCCCTGCTCATCGGGAATATCGAAATATAAAGGCCTGGAATAATCAATATCATACCCGTAATAATCGTTTAGGATATTAATGCATTCCTGTACATAAATAGTTTTATTATCCAGGTTTCTTATTTCCAGTTCAAAATTCTCTGGAGTGGCCTCCATTATTTTTTTTAAACGCTTAGATCTATTAAATAAGAAATTTTGAAAAGGTATAGACGCAGCTTTTATTTCGTTATTGGTAAGCACACTGGGAAAAAGATCGTCCAGTAAAACCCTTACCGGTTCTTTGTATTTTTTGAGCTCATCAAAATTCTTAACTCCTTCGGTTAATGCAGGAAAAGATTTTACATGCTCTAAGATGCTTTTTATATAATTGCGAGCAACCTCACTTTCTTCATGCTCCAGTTGCTTCTTATATTGTTCAACAACTTTATGAAAACTAATCTGGATTTCAAAAGGTAAATCTTCTTTCTGTTCTGTCATAAAAGCTAATATCAGTTAAAATTACATAATCCCCAATGCTTACAAATTAACAGGGTTGAAATTAACAATTTTTTATAAAATTACGGCGGTATTGCAAGGCCAGATGCTTATTTTTGCCTTAAACAAAATAAATTTTATGCGTAAATTAATAATTATGCTTGCTGTTGCAGCAGCGTTTACTTCCTGCCAGGAAGATAAAGGTTATTCTATCTCGGGTGAGGCTCCTAAAATGGAAGACGGTAAAATGGTGTATATTTCTGAAATTGATGAAAATACCAACCGTCCAAACCGGGTAGACTCTACTAAAATTAAAGACGGGCATTTTGAACTGGACATGGAAGATCCTAAGACTCCTAATTTAAGCTTTCTTGAATTTGAAGGAACCCAGGGAAATGTAATTTTTATTTCTGAAAATAAAGAAATAAACTTTACCGTTTACAAAGATAGTTTGCGTGCTTCTGAAGTAAGCGGCGGAAAGGAAAACCGTTTATTACAGGAATATTTAGGCCACTTAACAAAGGTAAATGAAAAAGTGATGAAAGGCCGTACCGCTATGCGCTCTGCTTTTCAACAAAAAGACAGCACTAAACTTACCAACTTACAGGAAACCGAAAAAGAAATCATAGATAACGATAAGGTTTTTAAGAAAAAAGTAGTTCAGGAAAATCCAGATTCTTTTGTATCTGTAATGGTGATAAGCGATTTGCTTAGAATGAAATCTTACCCGGTAAACGAGATCAAGGAAATGTTTGATGGACTTTCTGAAGAAGTAAAGAATACTGCTATAGGAAAACAAATCGCTAAAAACCTTGAAAAAGAAAATAAAGTAGCCGTTGGTAGCAAAGCTCCAAACTTTACTGCCCCTACTCCAGATGGTGATAAGCTTGCTTTAAAAGATGCTATGGGAAAAGTTACGGTAATCGACTTTTGGGCGGCCTGGTGTAAGCCCTGCCGCGTTGAAAATCCAAACCTCGTAAAAACATATAATAAATACAAAGACGATGGTTTAAGCATAATTGGTGTTTCTTTAGATCGTCCCGGGCAAAAGGATCGTTGGATAGAAGCTATTGAAGAAGATGGTTTGCCCTGGCACCAGGTATCTAACCTTCAATTCTGGCAAGATCCTGTTGCACAGCTCTACGGAATTAAAGCCATCCCAGCCGCTTTTGTACTAGATGAAGATGGTACTATTGTAGCACGCGATCTTAGAGGAGATGCTTTGGATAACAAAATTGGAGAATTACTTAATAAGGGTTAGATATTCTGATTTTTCAATAAATAAAAAAAAGCGCCTATCTGGCGCTTTTTTTATTTATTAGCTATTTTCTACTCCATAAGTAACTGGAAAGCAACGTTCACTTTTATATTAACCTCCATTTCCCCCGGAGCAATAGTCTCCTGGTTTGAAGCCTGGTCCGAAGAAGCTTTCATCTCCATAGCACGATAAACAGGTTGATAATTGCTACTACTGCCCTCGCTTATCATAAAAGCCTTTCCAACGGTTTGACCTAAAGGTTCGGCTAAAGCTTCAGCTTTTGTTTTAGCATTCAATACTGCCCTTTTTCTAGCTTCTGCTTTATGCTTTTCTATTTCTGAAGATTCAAATTCAATTCCACTAATTCCGTTAAGGCCATTTTCCAATAGGCCTCTCATGATTAATTCGTATTTGCTAATATCCTCAAGTGTAATAGAAATAGCCTGGCTAGCTACATAAGTATAGGTTTTATCATTATAATTATATCTTTTATTTAAATTGATATAATCGGTATTAATGTTTTTTTCAGCTACACCTTCAGATTTCAGGAATTTAATCACTTTATCTACCACCTCATCGTTTTGAGATTTCACCGAAGTAGCGCTCTGACCTTCGTGTTCAATCCTGGAATTTATAGTCACCTTATCTGGGGTTACTTTTACAATTCCTTCTCCTGTAACGTGAATACCGGGATTACTATTATCGTTTTGAGCTTGCATTCCAAGCCCAGCAACTAGAGCAAAAAGTAAAATTATCTTTTTCATGTTTTGTGTTATATTATTGATCTATTACCAGTAAACAAGAAGAGTACCAATTTATATTTTTCCCATTTTTTGTAACACAAATAAAACTAGAATTGGAAGAGCTAAAAGAATTACCATCAGTAAATGTTCTTCAAAGACCCAGCTAGCAAGCAACAAGGTTAACAGATAGCCGCCTACCGCACCACCAAAATGGGCATCGTGACCAATATTTCCTAACTGGCGTTTCATCCCATAAATAGTGTAAAATAAATAGCCTATTCCAAAAATATAAGCCGGCACCGGAATAATAAAAAACAGGCCCAGCATCATATCAGGCCTCAGTAAAATTGCAGAATAAAGCACACCCATTACCGCACCACTTGCTCCTACAGCCGTATAATGCATATCTTTTTTATGAAAATAATAAGATAGCAGATTCCCTAAAACCAAACTGGCAAGGTAAACTAAAATGAATCCCAAAGTTCCCAGAAAAAAGATTACTGAATTCGCAAAAAAGTAAAGCGTAAGCATATTTACCAAAAGGTGCGTGGTATTTACGTGCAGAAACCCGGAAGTAAGGATTTGATATTTAGCACCCCGATTAATATCGGCGATATTAAATTTATATTTCTGAAAAAAAGAATCGTCTTTAAATCCTTTGAATGAAATCAATACATTTACAGCAATAATTATAAGGGTTACCAGGTTTAATTCTCCCATAGCAGCTTTAGTTTAGTGCCAAATATACCATATATTTGCTGAAAATTATTTTATGCAGGCTGTAGTTTTTTGGTTGATTTATCCCTTGCTTTGGCTTATTTCCATTCTACCTTTTTGGCTTTTTTACCGCGTTTCAGATGTGGTTTATTTTATAGTTTATCATCTTGTTGGGTATAGAAAGGAAACCGTTACCCATAATTTAAAACTGGTTTTTCCCGAAAAGTCTTCCGAAGAAATTATTAAAATAAGGAAAAAGTTTTATGCTCACATGTGTGATATGTTTCTGGAAATGGTAAAGAGTATTTCAATTTCTGAAGAAGAACTAAAGAAACGTTTTGTATTTACTAATTTAGAAGAGCTTAGAAGAATAGAAAAGCTAGATAAAAGTATTATGCTCATGTGTGGACACTACGCCAGTTTTGAGTGGCTTTTTGCTTTACAACTCAACAACCTAAACCATAAAGCTTATGGTATTTATAAGAAAATTAGGAATCCCGGTTTTGATAAGTTAATTAATGATATAAGAAGACGCTTTGGCGCAGAACTTATACAGAATTCTAAATCTACTTTACGAATAGCGCATAATCAAAAAGAAGGCATACGTGGTGCTTACGCCATGATAGCCGACCAATCACCAAAATCGCCCAATTATAAATTCTGGACTGATTTTATGGGTAAAAAGGTTCCTTTCTATACGGGTTCTGAAAGAATGGCCAAAGAATTTGATATGGCAGTCATTTACCTACATGTAGATAAAGTAAAAAGAGGCTATTATAAAGCATCTTTAATTAATATTGCTGATAATCCCACTGAAACTGAAAACAACCAAATTACTCTAGATTACATACAGCATTTGGAAAAACAAATTCGGGAAAAACCAGAACTTTACCTATGGACCCATAAACGCTGGAAGCATCTTGGGAAAGAAATTCCCAAGAATGCCATAGTGCGTTAACCCACTATCTTTTTAATTTCTTTAATCATATCCTGGGCAAGATCATCTGCTTTATCCTGAGATTTTGCTTCGGTATAAATTCTAATAATAGGCTCGGTATTCGATTTTCTTAAATGTACCCAGTTTTCGGCGAAATCTATTTTAACTCCATCTACTGTAGAGATTTCTTCGTTTTTATACTTTTCTTCCATCGCCTTTAAAATCTCGTCTACATCAATTTCAGGAGTCAACTGGATTTTATTTTTACTCATATAATAAGCCGGATACTCTTTTCTTAGTTCAGATACACTAATATTCTTTTCAGCTAAATGCGTTAAAAATAATCCCACACCAACAAGACTGTCACGCCCGTAATGCGAATCTGGATAAATAATCCCGCCATTTCCTTCTCCTCCAATAACAGCATTAGCATCTTTCATAAGCTGTACTACATTAACTTCACCTACCGCGCTGGCCTTATATTCTCCACCATGTTTTTTGGTAACATCATTAAGGGCTCTGGAAGAAGATAAGTTACTTACGGTATTTCCGGGAGTTTTTGAAAGCACATAATCGGCACAAGCCACAAGTGTATATTCTTCCCCAAACATTTCTCCGTTTTCGTCAATAAAAGCAAGTCTATCAACATCTGGATCTACCACTATCCCAAAATCTGCTTTCTCCTTTTTTACCAATTCGCAAATGTCGGTAAGATGCTCTTTTAGAGGCTCAGGATTATGCGGAAAATGACCGTTTGGCTCACAATACAATTCTACAACCTCAACTCCCATTTTCTCAAGAAGTTTAGGAATAGCTATACCGCCGGTAGAATTCACTCCATCTACAACAACTTTAAAGCCGGCCTTTTTAATCTTATCGGCATCTATAAGCTTAAGTTTTAAAACCTCTTCTATGTGAATATCTATATAATTATCTATTCTGGTAATTGTTCCCAGATCATCAACTTCAGAAAAATCAAAATTATCCTGTTCTGCGTATTCCAAAATTTTCGCGCCTGCTGCTCCGTCAAGAAACTCTCCTTTTTTATTTAATAATTTCAGCGCATTCCATTGTTTTGGGTTGTGGCTGGCAGTAAGAATAATTCCGCCATCAGCTTTTTCCAACGGCACAGCTATCTCTACAGTTGGGGTAGTAGAAAGATCTATATCAATAACATTAATTCCTAAACCGGTTAAGGTATTCATAGTTAATTCCTGAACCATTTTTCCTGAAATCCGGGCGTCCCGGCCAACAACCACGGTCAACTTTTTATCTTCTGAATTATCTTTTAACCAGGTACCATAAGCGGCTGCAAATTTCACAGTATCTATTGGTGTAAGGTTGTCTCCTGTTTTACCTCCAATAGTACCGCGTATACCTGAAATTGATTTTATTAAACTCATAAGTTTATTTTATAATGAATAAATCTATTTTCTAAAATTAAAATTTTAACAAATATACAAGGAGCAGGCAGCTAGCGCCAAAACTTAACAAAAATTAAACAGGAAACAACCGGATTTACGTAACTTTCAAGAATGAATTTCTTGGCACATATATATCTTTCAGGCGACAACGAAGAGTTGAAAATCGGAAACTTTATAGCCGATTCGGTTAAAGGCAAGCAATATCTAGAATATCCTCCGGGAATTATAGATGGAATAGTATTGCATCGTGCTATCGATACTTTTACCGATACACATCATATAGTAAGTAGAAGTGTGGAACGTTTATTTGAACGCTATGGCCATTACAGCAGGGTAATCGTAGACATTTTATATGATCATTTTCTTGCAGCAAATTGGAAAGATTATAGTGATATTCCTTTAAAGATTTATACTGAAGATTTTTATAAACTCCTGCAGGATAATTTTAAAATTCTTCCTAAACAAGTTCAAAATTTTCTACCGTATATGGTTGCCGACAATTGGCTTTATAACTACCGAAAAATTGAAGGAATTGAAAAAATTCTTTTTCAAATGAATAGAAGAATTAAGTACCGTGCTAAAATGCACCTGGCTGTAGAAGAACTGCGCGAATTTTATGAGGAATTTGAAGATGAGTTCACTAGATTCTTTGAAGAGCTTAGAGCATATGTTAAAGTTGAGATTAATTCAAAGAAAAATTACTAGGTATATTTATTTGTTTTTTAGCCTTAAAATCATGTGAAAAATATACCCAATCTGTAGAAAATTATTTTCCCAATTCCCCATAAAAAAGCCCGGACAAAATTGTCCGGGCTATTACCATTTATTTGAAGTTTTGTCATTAAACCCAATACCAACGGCCATTTTTCAATTCAACTCTTTTGAATCCGTATTTAGTCCAGAAATACCAAAGATCATTCGCTCTAAGTACAGTAACCCCACTAATAGTATAATATTCGCCATTAGTATAAGATGGAGCACCTCCATCTCCCGGGTACATTGCTTCAATTCCTTTAATATCTCCAGAAGAAAGTCCAGATCTTTGAACCTGATAAGTACTACCATTATTTCTGGTAATAGTAGGCTCGCCATTCTTAGAGAAAGAATAAGCACTATACATCATTATAGATCCAAAATCTAAGCTGGTAGTATATTCATCACCATCAAAACCACTGGTTTCATAGGTATGAAAATTATGTTCTGTACCACTTCGAACATTATCGAAATTAACATTAATATAGTTATTACGATCTACTCTACTTTGCTCATGCCAAAGCCCAACCGCGTGGCCAATCTCGTGAATAGTATTACCTGTGGTACAAGCACTTGCCAATGTTATATTTTGACGACCTCCAATCATTCCAACATAAGAAGAACAGCCGGAACCAGGGGTGAAATAAATATAATTAGACTGACCAGATCTTTGAACAAACTTAAGGGATGTATTAGATTCCCAATGATCTATGGCATCGTATACACGATTTTTATCAGACAAATTATTATCTATAGCATAATAAACAGTATTTTCAGGCCACATTCCACTTGTTCTCCCAGTACTTTTCTGAGGAGTTGCATCCTGATCTAGTATAAGACTTTGCGGGGATTTACTAGTTTGATTTGCAGGGATCATAATATCTCCCTGGTAAATATAATTACCGTTATGTTCCTCTACAGGCATAAGTTGCCCTCCATAATAAATCTCGGAGACTGGGCCTAGCTCATCGGGATATGCCACTTCGGTAAGTTGCTCGGTAATTTCTTCAGGTTTTAATTGCGTTTCTGATTCTTCATTTTCTACAATGGGATCTTTACTACAAGCCAAAATCGCTAGAACAGGTAGTAACAAAAATTTGCTTTTTTTCATAAGTAGGGTACTCTTTTTTAAATTAAATAATTAGAAATTTTTGTTTTGATTTACAAAGGTCATTCCAAAAAAATAGCCTCGGAAGGCGCTTAACAATTTAATAGTCAGATTCCTACAAATACTCCTAAGTCTATTGATTAAATACAATTTTCAATTAATTTGATCCTGAAAAAATACTTTTTAATTCATTGTTGAAAGCTTCTATTTTACTGTTGTTCCGAAGTATTTACGATGAAAATCATCTAAATAAATCCAAAAATTATTGGCTAAACTTATAGAATTCTTTTTGGCTCCCTAAATTTTATAAAAAGAAAAGCTGTGCGGAAAATCCGCACAGCCTCTTTTTACATCTCTCAAGAAAGAGGGAAGTAAAAACTACTCAGCTTCTTAGTCACCCCCCGGTAAAAATTAGCTGAGATTTTATTCTCCTGACACATCGCAGATATTTGCTCTTACACTTATGGAAAGTGGCAAATCACCTTCTGTAATACCAGGTATTGTAACAGAACCTCCTTCATCTGGAACGGTTACAGTTTCACAAGTAGCACTTTCGAGTACTACTACTTCTATATCTGAAATTTCGAATGGGATTATAGGCGTAACACCAACGAACAATTCACCATCCACAATTTGCACTGTCCAATCTCCATATGAAACATTAGTAATACTAGGACCGGCATTATCAAGATTAATGTTTAGCGCATCCGTAGATTGACATCCATCTGGTGCTTCAGGTAAACAAGGTTCTACACCTGTTTCACCACATTCTGGATCTGGATTTCTAATACAACCTTCATTTTCATCAACATTAAGGATTCCGTCTCCATCAATATCTGTATCACAAGCATCACCAATTCCGTCTTCGTCTAAATCACCCTGATCTGCATTAGCCGTTTCAGGACAATTATCTTGACCATTCGGAATAGTATCACCATCACAGTCATCAGCTGGGTTTTGAGGATCACATTCACCATTTCCATTTCCACCATCATCTTCGCAATTAAAGAATATATGCCAGTAATCCATGTTGTCACCATCTACAAAGAAACTCTGTACTTCGTTCCAGCTTAAATCTGCAGAAATAGGATCTACAGCGCCTGGTGCAGGATAATTAGCATCCCAATTGGCCAGGGTAGCAGTAACTCTAATGTAATCAGTATCGCGTCCCTCTCCATATATAGGAGCTGGAATAGCTAAACATAAAGGATCGGCATACCAGTCGCCTGAATCGTCATCTTCTGTATTTCCTGTCATTGGCATTTCGCCGGTATATAACGGTATATTGTTATCATCACCTATATAAGTTATATCAAACGTATAATTTGCGGTAAAGTGTCTTCCTGCATCGTTACAGTAATTAGCGAATACGCAGAATTCATGAATTTCTACAGGTACAATATCAAAGAATTGGTAGCCATACAAATTCACATCACGGTCATCAAAGCATAGCACTTCAATATCTACATATTTTTTTGAGCCAGCACGAATCGCAAAATCGAAAGGAAGCCCCTGACTAACTAAACTGCCATAATCACTTGCGGTGGTTGGAGTGGCCCAAATTAAGGTTGAAGCTTCATCCTCTGGATCCCCATCGTAAACCAAGAATGTTGTTAAGGATACCATAGCTGTATTAGTTTCACTATTCGCAACTGGTATTTTTAAACCTTCATCATAATCAGTATAATAAGCTCCATCTTCTTCCAGTATGGGAACGTTTATCTCTATAGTTCCTTCTAGTTCCGTACCCATATTATGAGTAAGTTCAACGTGAGCATAAGCCGGCGCTTCTGAAGAACACTCAGGAAGGCTTTGCTTTACAGCTGTTCTGTTCACAAGACTATTTAAGCTTGCGCCTAAACTAAGTTCTGCAAAATTTTCAGATGCTGGATCATCTGTTAGATTGTTTTCCTCCTTGGTACAGGAAGAAAATACGAGTGAGAATACAGCAATGACTGCCATATACTTTTTTAATAATTTCATAATTAAAGTTTTTTGGATTAAATATTTAGAATGGTTAAAAAATAGTTACTGTAATCATTGAAAATTAGAAGTAGCTATATTGGTTATTGTTAATCATCTACCTCATCTACACCACAAACATCTGCATGAACGATTATAAAAAAGCTTCCGCTTTCATTATCAGTTCTATCAAAGATGTATTCTTTTCCTGAAGCTGGATTTTCATCTGTATTACCATATTGTCCAGGAGCTGATTTAGTAGGAGAA
Organism: Salegentibacter mishustinae; assembly: GCF_002900095.1. NCBI lineage: Bacteria > Pseudomonadati > Bacteroidota > Flavobacteriia > Flavobacteriales > Flavobacteriaceae > Salegentibacter > Salegentibacter mishustinae. The sequence continues at coordinate 1,866,616 of NZ_LLKN01000002.1, forward strand.
TACTCACTGTAGTAAATATGACTGGTATTTATACTAACTCCATTAGCAAGATTTATGACCACCTTCACATTATTATCAGTTACAGTAACTTCTACTGAACCAACGTTTGTAGCGTTATTTAGGTTTTCCTGGCCGGCACCGGCATATAGCGTCTGTACATAAGTACCATTTGCTCCATCAAAATAATCTGCCCAACCCCATCGATTGCTATTAAAATTCAAATCATTAATAAAGGAAATGTCTCCAAATCTAAATGCTGTTTCGCAACCTTCAAGCGGTGGTGTATCCTGATCACACGCATCACCTATTTCATTTCCATCACTATCCTCCTGATAAGGGTTCGAAACGTTAGGACAGTTATCGCAAACGTCGCCAACTCCATCTCCATCTGAGTCCAATTGATTTTCATTAGATTCTAAAGGACAATTGTCACAAGCATCACCCAGACTATCGCCATCACTATTAGTTTGATCATTTGCATCTTCTGGACAATTATCACAAACATCACCAAATCCATCCGAATCCGTATCTGTTTGATCTGGGTTATAATCTGAAGGACAATTATCAGTGGGATCATCAAAACCGTCACAGTCAGCATCTGTTTGCGGATCACATTCTGTTTCCTCACAGTTGAAGAAAACATGTTCAAAATCTATTGTATTATCAGGTCCAAAATATGATTGAACATCGTTCCAGTTTAATTCAATAATCTCTGAAAATTCATTCACTGGATCTCCATAATTGTCTTCCCAGGCAGTTAAAGTAACGGTAACACTTAGATAAATATCAGTATCCGATTCCCCGTACAATGGTGCAGGAATAGCTAAACACAATGGATCTGCATACCAGTCTCCTGAATCATCATCTTCTGTGTTTCCTGTTACGGGAGATTTTCCCTGATAAAGATTAATCACTTCTTCCCCAAATAGATAATCGATATCTAGATTGTAGTTTGCTGTGAAATGTCTACCTGTATCGGTACAATAGTTAGCGAAAAGACAGAATTCGTATAGCTTTACTGGTACAAGATCAAAGAATTGATATCCATATAAGTTCACCTCTCTGTCATCAAAACAAAGTACTTCAACTGGTACATACTTTTTAGAGCCTGCACGAAGATCAAATACGATAGGTAATGGATCATTGACAAAATTTTCGTAATCACTACCTTCTTTAGGAGCTACCCAAATTGGCAATACTCCTTCATTTGGTTCCTCCGCATATACCATAAAATCTGTGAGACTAACTTCTGTAGTAGTTTCCCCATCTGGAACTGGAATAGCCAGCTCTTCATCATACTCTGTAAACAAACCTGAATCATCAGCCAGGATAGGAACTACTACATCTACACTACCCAATTCATGAGTTAACATTATTCGGGCAAAGGTGGGTACTTCATCAGAACATGCAGGAATATCCCCCTCCATTTGTCTATTTAATAAATCATTTAAAATTGGTCCTATTTCAATTACCGCCAGATTATCACCAAATTCTTCCTTTCCTATCGGTTCATCTTGAGTACAGGAGAAAAAGAGAATGAGAGCCAAAGAGGGCATTAAAATTTTTAATAGTGATTTCATTAAGTATATTTTTAAAGAATTAAAACTTAAAAAAGGTGCCCCCTATCTGGAGGCACCATATAATTAATTCTAATAACTATCGTATTCTCCACAAGAGATTACAGGTAAGCCCTCTACATTTTCATGTAAATTAATTGTTCGATTTGATGCATCTCCTAATGCGCTTACTTGTGCATTAGTTAAGCTCCAGGTTCTTGTGTAATAGAGTTCTCCATTGGCATCAGATGTAGGATAATCTCCTCCCACTAGATCAAGCGGCCATACAACTCCACCGGCATCGTCACAAGATGCATTTTCATGAATATGTTGAGGTGTTGTTGCGTTAGGCTCCATAAATGGCACCCAGGTTTTCGCAGTTAACTCGTTACCAATTAGGCTTAGGTAAGCAAATCCAAATGCATCAGAATCACCTACTTCTTTTAAACAAGCCTTATACCTCTTCTCGGTTACAGTAGGATCGGTAAATGGTGGAGGGTTATCGTCACCACATCCATAGCTAAAGTGGTAATAATCCATAGCTCCTGTTTCCTCATCGTAGAATAATTTGATTTCATCATCTGTAATTGCACCTGAAAGAATTATTTCACCCGCATTATCAGCATCATATTCATCAGTATTTTCTATACTAATTTCAAAATAGTAAGTATCAACGCCTTCAGTGTCTGGAAGGAAGAAACATAAAGGATCTGAGAAGTAATCTCCGGTTTCATCATCCATCATAACTTCATTACCAACTTCTGTATAAAGTGGATCTCCTGTATTATCATCACCTGACCAAACGTTTACACTATAACCGGCCACATAGTGTCTACCATCTTCTGAAGGACAGAAGTTTCCGAATAAACAAAATTTAATAAGTGGTATTGGCACCAGATCAAAGAATTGGTATCCGTAAAGGTTTACCTCTCTATCATCAAAACATAATACCTCTACATCTACATACTTTTTAGAACCTGCACGCAAGTCAAAATTTAGCGGCAATGCATCGTTCACAAAATTTTCAAAATCACTGCCTTCTTTTGGTGCCATCCATATTGGCATGATACCTTCTCCTGGTTCTTCAGCATAAATCCAGAAATCGGTTAGACTAACAGCAGTGGTGGTTTCTCCCTCAGGAATAGGAATTGCTAAATCCTCATCATAATCGGTAAAATAGGTAGTACCATCAAAGTTGATAGGAACTACTACATCTTCTTCTCCAAGTTCATGAGTAAGTACTACTCTTGCATACATTGGAGCGTCATCAGAACATTCAGGTATGCTTTGTTTCGATACATCCTGATTCCTGATAAAATCATTTAAAACCGCTCCCAATGAGATAGTAGCCATCTCATCACCTACTTTGGGCTCACCAGCATTTTCATCTTTGCTACAGGAAGCAAAAAGCATCGCTACTATCGCTACACCCATAAAGTAATTTTTAAAAATTTTCATAACTCTAAAGTTTTTTAGTTAATAATATTTAAGAATGGTTAATAATATATATACACGGTTCTATTTCTAGAACAATTGCATTCAAGAACAAGATTAAATAAGATTGGGGGCAAAAAAAGTAGAGAAGTGGGGTGACTACTTTTAGATAATTTTTCTAGTCTAAATGTAGGTCAATTCTTTCCTATGAAGCTATGGGGGTTTTCTTCTATTTTTAACCCCAAATAGAAGTTACTGCACTTTTTGATAATCTATTAGATCATGACTTATGGCGTATATGATACTTTCTAATATGGTATCAGAGTTTGTTCGCTTTATAATATTTGATCGATGCTTCTCGATTGTTTTTGGGGAAATAAATAAAGCTTCAGAGATGTCTTTTGTTTTGTAGCCTTTTATTAAAAGTTCAATAATCTCTTTCTCTCTGTTCGTAAATTTAAATTCCGTTAGCTGGCTATTCTGCCTAAAGCAATTTTCTACCTCTTCAGAGGAAGTGCCAATGTTATCATTGATTTCTTCATTTTTCTCAACAAAATCTATAAACATCACAAATTGATGTCCAAAATTCTTATTCAACTTTGAAAAATTAATACGTGCATTTCTTAGCTTTTCATTTCTTAGTAATAAGGTGGTCTTTGTCGCGGCTTTAATATGTTTACCTCTTGCAAAATTTCGTAAACTATCTTTTACCTTCTGTACGTTTTCGCATTTAACAAAATCAGTGAGTTTTAAACCTTTAGTATTTTTTACTCTAAAACTTTGTTTAAAGGCATCATTCATTGCAATTATTTCATTTTGATCTAATAACAAAACAGGTTTTGAAATAAGATTAAACATTCCCATAAATGCATCTTTCCAGAAATTAGAAAGAGAACGATTAGCATAAACCATTTTAATTATTTTCCCACAAAGGGCTTCCATAGTAGGAGAATACACAAATTCGTCTACTACTTTTCTAAACCTACTTTCGGCCTCGGCTCTAAAGCGATCTTCAGCATAAACTATAAGCCAGGCTTTAGTTAGAAAATGATTTGATTTAAAATTGGCTATATTTTTAAAATTTCTACCAGATCTAAAAGAAGAGTAATCTAAAAGTATCACATCGGGTAACAAGTTGAGGGCAATATTAAAACCGATGTGTAATGAATTAGCCTGTGTTAGCTCAAAATGCATACTTACCCCCTCCTGTACGCAGTCTACCATACTTTGCTTATTCGTAATAAGCAGTAATTGCTTTTTATCCGAAATCATATTACAATTTTTTGGCTATTAGCCGGTTAGTAAAAACCTGGGAATAGGGCCCAAGACATTAAGTTTAAAAGACAGAACATTTCGTTTTTAAAAATCGATTTGTTTAAATCTTACTTAGCTAGTAAAAATTAAATAGAGGCAAAATGTATTGGGGCTAATAAATAAACCTATAAGTAGGTTTTAAGTTTCCGGGGGGTGGAAAAATTTAAATTATGAAGATCTGGTATTTCAAATATAGGGGAATAACCTTAATTATTGCAAAAATTTATCGTAATATTATACTGACAATCAGCATGATAAAGCAACGACAAAAGTTATTACTAAGCCGATAAATTCAATTACTTTTTTCTTTCAGGATTAAATCTTTACAAAGTAAACTTCCAATCTTAACTTCAGTCTTTCTTAAACTTTAAACCATAATTAACACTAGCCGAATCTTGCTTTCTTTTTAGTTAGCAACACTTTAAGTACCTTTGGCCCCTTGATAAAAAATATGGCTAAAACCGAAGAAAATATAGAAGTATTAGGGGCTCGCGTCCATAATCTCAAAAATATAGATGTTAATATTCCCAGAGAAAAACTGGTAGTAATTACCGGTCTTTCGGGATCAGGAAAGTCTTCACTTGCTTTTGATACTATTTACGCTGAAGGTCAGCGGCGATATATTGAAACATTCTCTGCGTATGCCCGGCAATTTTTAGGTGGCCTCGAGCGTCCCGATGTAGATAAAATTGAAGGCCTCTCCCCTGTTATTGCTATAGAACAAAAAACTACCAGTAAAAACCCTAGAAGTACGGTTGGAACGATTACCGAAATTTACGATTTCCTACGTCTGCTTTTTGCTCGTGCTGGCGATGCCTATAGTTATGAGACCGGTGAGAAAATGGTTAGCTATACCGATAGCCAGATAAAAGATCTTATTTTAAAAGATTTTAAAGGAAAAAAAGTGAGCGTACTTGCTCCAGTTATTAAATCCAGAAAAGGGCATTATCGTGAACTATTTGAGCAAATAGCCAAGCAGGGATTTTTAAAAGCGCGTGTAGACGGCGAAGTACGTGACCTTGTAAAAGGTATGAAATTAGATCGTTACAAAACCCACGATATTGAAATTGTAATTGACAGGTTAAAAATCGACGATAAGACCGATGCCCAAAAACGCCTGGACGAGAGTATAAAAACTGCAATGTACCACGGTAGTGATACACTTATGATCTTAGACCAGGAAACCGAAAAGGTGCGTTACTTCAGTAGAAACTTGATGTGTCCTACTACCGGTATTTCCTATCCAAACCCAGAACCTAACACATTTTCATTTAACTCACCTAAAGGTGCCTGTCCCAGCTGTAACGGTATTGGCACATTATACCAGGTGAATATTGATAAAATTATTCCAGATTATTCTAAATCGATCAAAAATGGAGCTTTGGCTCCACACGGTCCTCAAAAGAAAAATTGGGTATTTTCTCAACTGGAGTTAATTGCAGAAAGATGGGATTTTAAATTAACAGACCCTGTTTCAAAAATTCCAGAAGTTGCCATGAAGTTTATTCTGCATGGTGGGAAAGAAACCTTTACCAAAGAATCTAAAAGCCTTGGGGTAAACCGGGAGTTTAAGATAAATTTTGAAGGCGTGGCTACTTTTATTGAAAACACCTTTAATAATAACGATTCTACTTCATTAAGGCGTTGGGCCAAAGAATATATGGACAAGGTTGATTGCCCGGTTTGTGAAGGAAAAAGACTTAGAAAGGAATCGCTCTACTTTAAAATTTACGACAAAAATATAGCCGAACTTTCTTTAATGGATATTGAGGATTTGGCTAAATGGTTTGTTGGTTTGGAGAAAAAACTAAGCGAGAAACAAAACCAGATTGCTGCCGAAGTTATTAAAGAAATAAGAACAAGAATTGGTTTTCTTGTAGATGTGGGGCTAACTTATTTATCTCTTAATCGCGGTTCCAAATCACTTTCTGGTGGGGAAGCGCAAAGAATAAGGCTGGCAACTCAAATTGGTTCACAGCTGGTTGGTGTTCTTTACATTTTAGATGAACCAAGTATTGGTTTACATCAACGAGACAACGAAAAACTAATCAATTCACTAATTTCTCTGCGTGACATTGGCAATTCTGTTATAGTGGTAGAACACGATAAAGATATGATAGAACGTGCCGATTATGTGATAGACATTGGCCCCCGTGCCGGAAAACACGGTGGAGAAATTATTAGCGAAGGGCCACCTTCAGAATTAAAAAAACACGATACCCTTACCGCATCCTATTTAAACGGAAAAAAAGAAATTGAAATTCCGAAGGAAAGAAGAAAAGGAAACGGGAAAAATATTGAACTTAAAGGAGCTAGCGGAAATAATCTAAAAAATGTTTCTATTAAAATTCCTTTAGGAAAAATGATCGCAGTTACTGGCGTTTCGGGAAGTGGGAAGTCTACTTTAATAAACGAGACCCTCTACCCTATTATGAATGCGCATTATTTTAATGGGGTAAAAGAACCAAAACCTTATAAAACAATCAAGGGACTGGATAATGCCGATAAGGTAATAGACATTAACCAGACGCCAATTGGTAGAACTCCAAGATCTAACCCGGCTACTTATACCGGCGTGTTTTCAGAAATTAGAAGTTTATTTGCTAAAACACCTGAAGCCCTTATCCGCGGATATAAACCCGGAAGATTTAGTTTCAATGTTAAAGGCGGAAGATGTGAAACCTGCAGGGGTGGCGGACTTAGAGTTATAGAGATGAACTTTCTTCCCGATGTGTATGTAGAATGTGAAACCTGCCAGGGAAAACGTTTCAATAGAGAAACTTTAGAAATTCGGTATAAGGGAAAATCTATAGCCGATGTTCTGGAAATGACGATTAATGAAGCGACCACCTTTTTTGAGCCAATTCCGAAAATTTATAGAAAATTAAAAACTATTAAAGATGTTGGCTTAGGCTATGTTACTTTAGGACAACAAAGTACAACGCTTTCTGGTGGAGAAGCACAACGTATTAAACTTGCTACAGAGCTTTCAAAGCGCGATACCGGAAATACTTTTTATATATTAGACGAACCAACTACCGGTTTACACTTTGAAGACATTCGGGTTTTAATGGATGTTTTAAATAAATTAACCAATAAAGGAAATACCGTCCTTATTATAGAACATAATATGGATGTTATAAAAATGGCCGATTACATATTCGATATTGGGCCCGAAGGTGGAAAAAATGGCGGAAAAGTGATCGCTAAAGGCACACCCGAGGAAGTAGCGAAATCGAAGAAAAGTTATACAGCTGAATTCCTTAAAAAAGAATTACACTAACAATACTAATAAATAATATGAGGACTAACCTTCAGAATAAAGCCTGGAATGAAATAAAAACAAACGATTCCTGGGCTATCTTTAAAATAATGGGCGAATTTGTAAATGGCTACGAAAAGCTAAGTCAAATTGGGCCTTGTGTTTCAATATTTGGTTCAGCGAGAACCAAACCAGATCAAAAATATTATAAACTGGCCGAAAAGATCTCCAAAAAGATCGTGGAAAACGGCTATGGAGTGATTACCGGTGGAGGCCCGGGAATTATGGAAGCCGGTAATAAAGGTGCTCACCTTGGCGGAGGAACTTCTGTAGGCCTAAATATAGATTTACCTTTTGAGCAACATGACAATCCTTATATAGACAATGACAAAAGCCTGGATTTCGATTATTTCTTTGTAAGAAAAGTAATGTTCGTAAAATATTCTCAAGGTTTTGTAGTGATGCCCGGTGGCTTTGGAACTTTAGATGAATTATTTGAAGCTATTACTCTTATTCAAACACATAAAATAGACAAATTTCCTATTATATTGGTTGGAAGTGAATTTTGGAGTGGTTTGGTAGATTGGGTGCAAAAAACCCTTCTGGATACTTTTCAAAATATAAGCGCGCCAGATATGGATTTGGTACAGGTTGTAGATACAGAAGATGAAGTTATTGAAATTCTAAACGAATTCTACGGCGAATATAATCTTAGCCCTAACTTTTAATCAATTCTTAAGGAGGGATAAAAACTTTGAGTATATTTAGCTCAAATTCTGTGTGACGCTAAAAAATTTTCCCCCTTGAGATTTTATCTATTTTATTTACTTTTTATTGTGGGAATTGGATGGAGTTTTGCGCAAAACTCCATCTCCTTAAACGCTCACTTAAACGATAGTACGCACATATTCACTATAGAGCAGGAATTGGTCTACACCAACTCCAGCAAAGATACGCTCACCCAAATTTATCTTAATGATTGGGCAAACGCCTTTAGTGCGAAAAACACCCCGCTGGCAAAACGTTTTGCCGAAGAATTTGCCAGACGATTTAGATTTGCCAAACCTCAGGAACGCGGGGCTACTTATATTGGAAGTATCACGAATTCTAGAAATGACAGCTTAATATGGGAACGGCCTGAAGATGCTCAGGATCTTATTAGGATCAAACTTTACAAACCTTTACTTCCCGGCCAGAGCTTTACTATAAACCTTGATTATAAGGTTAAAATTCCTATAGATAAATTCACGCGTTTCGGGGTAGATTCAGATAACAATTATAAGCTAAGGTATTGGTACATCACTCCAGGGGTTTACAAAAATGGTGAATGGCAGGTTTACAGTCATAAAAATTTGGGAGATCAGTATAATGCTCTTTATGATGTTCAAATAGAACTTACCACTCCACCACAATATTATGTAGGCTCTGCTCTTAACTTTAAAGGTGTTAGCACAAGCAATGGTGCTAAAACGGTTAAACTTGCAGGGAAAGATCAATTAGATAGTAAGCTTTACCTTACTAACTCTTTTATTTTTGAATCCTTACCAACCGATGATCACGAAATAATTACCAATGTAGCTGACGATGAACTTCAGCCTGAAATAAAAAGAATTTTACTAAATCGTATCCTAAAATATTACCAGGAGCGAGTAGGCGAATATCCGCATCAGAAAATTTTTGTGACCCGGGATGACTATTTGAACAGCCCTATTTATGGCTTAAACCAGTTACCCGGTTTTATTCGTCCTTTTCCCGATGGTTTTCAATATGATATTAAGCAATTTAAGACTATCACTAATTATTTACTGGAAAACTCTATACACATCAATCCAAGGAAAGAACAATGGGTGCACGATGCTATCCTGGTTTCTTTGATGATAGATTATGTGAATGAGTATTATCCTAAAATGAAACTATTGGGAAATCTTAGCGATATTATTGGGATAAGATGGTTTCACGCTGCAGATCTAGAATTCAACGATCAATATCAGTTTCTTTATATGAATATGGCGCGAATGAACTTAGACCAACCTTTAAGTGCAGCGCAGGATTCCCTGGTAAAATTCAACAAAAATATCGCAAATGCATACAAAGCAGGGGTAGGATTAAAATATGTTGAAGATTACCTCGGAAATGATACTATAAAAGAAGCTGTAAAAAACTTTTATTCCCGGCATAAAATGCAGCCCACTTCGGCTGAAGATTTTGAGCAAATTTTACGAAAATATGCTACAAAAGATATTTCCTGGTTTTTTAAGGATTACGTAAACTCAAATCAAAAGATAGATTTTACTATTGATAATTTATACAAAACCCGTGATTCACTTCGGGTCACTATAAAGAATAAAGAAAAAAACGATTTTCCTATTTCATTATATGGTTTAAAAGATGGGGAAATAGTTTTTAAAAAGTGGGTGGAAAATATAGATAAAACAAAAACTATAGAAATTGCCAGGCAGGAGGTAGATCGGCTTGCGCTAAATTATGAGCAGAAAATTCCCGAATTTAATCAGCGAGATAATTATAAAGCAGTAACTAAACTTTTCAACAAACCACTTCAGCTTAGATTATTACAGGATATAGAAGATCCTAAATATTCACAATTATTCTTTATGCCCGAGTTTAATTATAATCTATATGACGGAATTGCAATAGGGCCAAAATTGTATAACAAGACAGTATTATCCAAAACCTTTAATTTTAGCATCTCCCCAAAATATGGTTTTAATAGTGAAACCATAGTTGGTTCAGCTTCGGTAACAAATAAACACCAGTTTGCAAATAAAGAGCTTTATGCCATAACCTACGGGATTGGAGGAACTCGCTACTCTTATGGTTACAATTTGTTCTATGAAAAATACACCCCTTTTATAAATTTTTCTTTTAGAAATAAATATTTACGGGATAACGAACGCCAAAATCTTTTAATTAGGAATGTAAACGTGAGACGGGATATTGATCCTAATCAGAATTTAGAGCAACCTAATTATAATGTTTTCAATATAAATTACCGCTACAGTAAACCGCATTTAGTAGATTACTATTCGGCTTCGTTTGACTTTCAACTGGCAGAAAAGTTCAGTAAAATATCTATGAGCCTGGAGTATAGAAAACTGTTTAGGAACAACCGTCAAATCAATCTTCGCTTTTTTACGGGAACTTTTCTATACAGTGATGATATGGAATCAGATTATTTCAGTTTTGCCTTAGATAGACCTACAGATTATCTTTTCGATTATAATTACTACGGAAGAAGCCAGGGCTCAGGTTTATTCAGTCAACAAATAATTGTTGCCGAAGGTGGTTTTAAATCTCAATTACAACCAGAGTATGCCAACCAGTGGTTAACTACTTTAAATGCCAGTACTAATCTATATAAATGGTTTTTTGTTTATGGCGATGTAGGTTTGGTAAAAAACCAGCACGAAAACGCGCAATTTTTATATGATTCCGGGATTAGATTAAGCCTGGTTGACGATTACTTTGAGCTATTTTTCCCTGTTTATTCCAATTTAGGTTGGGAAGTAGCCCAGGAAAATTATGATCAAAAAATAAGATTTATCGTTTCTCTAGACATAAATACCCTGATCAAGCTTTTTACCAGACGGTGGTATTAACAAAGTTTTAATCTGGTTAGCTAATTCTTAGCTTTCCTCGCATGAATTACATAAAACGCAGTAATTCCTATAATTTTAAAGATTTCATTTCAGTAAAAACAATAAAAATAATTTAAAATACACTTTTCTTAAAATATTTTGATTTTAATGAATTGTGTACAATCTAAGTTTTCGTTATATTTGTTTTAATCAATAACCTTAGGGCAGTCCCCAAAGGTGTGAATTTAGATAAATACATTTTAAGTTCGAGGCACGCCTCGGAAAATAAAACCCTCACTGGGGGATTCAAAATAACGTTCATGCAAAGCGAAACACAAATTAAAGATTCAATTTCATTTGAGGATTTCAAGGCCCAGGTAATGGCAGATTATAAAATAGCCGTTACCAGCCGGGAATGCAGCCTTCTGGGAAGACGCGAAGTTCTTACCGGAAAAGCTAAATTCGGGATTTTTGGCGATGGAAAAGAAGTGCCACAACTCGCAATGGCCAAAGCTTTTAAAAATGGTGATTTTAGATCTGGTTACTATCGTGATCAAACTTTTATGATGGCCATTAATCAGTTTAGCATAGAACATTTCTTTGCCGGTTTATACGCAGATTCTAACCTGGAAAACGAACCAATGTCTGGCGGGAGGCAAATGGGAGGTCACTTTACCACCCACAGTCTTAACGAAGATGGTAGCTGGAAAAACCTGATGGAGCAAAAAAACTCCAGTGCAGATATCTCTCCTACCGCGGGCCAAATGCCAAGGCTTTTAGGCCTGGCACAGGCTTCAAAAATATATAGGAACGTAGAAGGAATTTCATCTGAAAATTTTTCAGAAGACGGAAATGAGATCGCCTGGGGAACCATTGGTAACGCCAGCACAAGTGAAGGTCATTTTTGGGAAACCCTTAATGCCGCAGGTGTCTTACAGGTACCTATGATACTAAGTGTATGGGACGACGAATATGGAATTTCGGTTCACGCAAAACATCAAACAACAAAAGAAAATATTTCTGAGATCGTAAAAGGTTTTCAGAGAGATGAAGAAAATAAAGGTTACGAGATCATTGTGGTTAATGGCTGGGATTATGTAGCCTTAATTGAAGCTTATGAAAAAGCTGAAAAAATAGCCCGAAAAGAACATTGCCCGGTTCTTATTCACGTGGTAGAACTTACGCAGCCTCAAGGGCACTCCACTTCTGGATCCCACGAACGTTACAAAGATGAAAAACGTTTGTCCTGGGAACGAGAATACGATTGTAATGTGAAGCTTAGGGAATGGATTATTGAGAATAATATTAGCACCGATGAGGAGCTGGAAGAAATTGAAAAAGAAATAAAACGCGAAGTTAGGGAAGGTAAAAAAACTGCCTGGGAGAAATACCTGCAACCTACTAAAGCAAAGCAAAAAGAACTACTTTCTGTACTTTCTAAATTGGCTAAAAACACCGAAGAAAAAGAAACGGTGGTTAAATTAGCTAAAGAATTAAACGGAAATAAAGAGCCTCTTAAAAAAGATCTGGCTATTACCGCAAGAAAAACTTTAAGAGCGATTAGAAAAGAAGATTCTGAAGAAAAATCCAAGCTTATTGATTGGCTGAACGATTTTGATAAAGATATGGCTGATGATTACAACAGCCATCTATATATAGAATCTAATGGGCTTGAAGCCGAAGTTTTACCAGAATACAATGAAGATTCGGCTGAAGTAGATGGAAGAATCATTTTACGTGATAATTTCGATCAAATATTCGGAAATAAACCTGAAACCTTGATTTTTGGAGAAGATGCCGGTGAAATTGGGGATGTAAATCAGGGATTAGAAGGGCTTCAGGATAAATATGGCAAACTACGTGTAGCCGATGTTGGTATTCGCGAAGCCACTATTCTTGGCCAGGGAATTGGAATGGCAATGAGAGGATTAAGACCTATTGCCGAGATTCAATACCTTGATTACGTGATGTATGCTTTACAGGGAATGAGTGATGATCTTGCTACCCTTCAGTATAGAACTAAAGGAAAACAAAAAGCACCACTAATTATTAGAACTCGAGGTCACCGTTTAGAAGGAATTTGGCACAGTGGTTCCCAAATGGGCGGAATCTTAAATTTGGTACGCGGTATGTATGTTCTAGTACCTAGAAACATGACTAAAGCTGCAGGATTCTATAATACTCTATTAGAACAAGATACCCCCGCTTTATTAGTAGAATGTTTAAATGGATATCGCCTAAAAGAGAAAAAACCAAGTAACCTGCCCGAACTTAGAACCCCAATTGGGAAAGTTGAAACCATAAGGGAAGGAAGCGATATCACGTTGATTTCTTACGGTTCTACTTTAAGAATTGTGGCTCAAACGGCAGAGGAATTAAGTGAATTCGGCATTAATGCTGAAGTAATTGACGTACAATCTTTGCTGCCATTTGATCTGGATCACGATATCGTGAAAAGTGTAAAAAAAACCAACCGACTACTGGTTATAGACGAAGATGTTCCGGGTGGAGCTTCTGCATTTATTCTGGATAAAGTTTTAAATGAACAAAACGCCTGGAGATATTTGGACAGTAAGCCACAAACACTTACGGCCAAAGAACACCGTCCCGCTTACGGAACTGATGGAGATTACTTTAGTAAACCTTCAGCAGAAGATATTTTTGAAAAGGTTTATTCAATTTTTAATGAGGTTAATCCAGAAGAATATCCAGCGATAAGATAAATCCTGTTAATGATTTTAAATAAAAATCCCCGATCTAGATTTAGATTGGGAATTTTTTATTTCTTGTTTTTTCAACCTAATAGATCCTGAAATAAATTCAGGATGACCTTTTATTCCAGGTTTAGAGCCATTGAAATTCACTGATTCTAAAGCCGATAAAACAATCATCTACGCAACCTTTTTCAACAAAACCGCAATTAGAAATAATTCCAGCTTCATTTGTATTAAAGTAAACATCATTCTCACCGGTATTTACGATTAGATATTCTGAAATGCAGGTTTCATATAATTCATCTATAAGCAAAGGATCAAAACCTTCAGAGTGACTACCGATTTCCTCTCCGGTTTCTGTGTAAGATTCAATTTCTACTTCTTCCCGTTCACTCTCCTCGTTAAGTACCTGTTCAAAATAAAGATATTCTCTTTTGCTAACAACGCCATCTTTTATAGTAATGGTAGTTCTACTGCCAAATCCCGACCAGGAAATAAAACTCGCGGTGTAGCTATAGGTTTCATCATTCTGTGCTTTTAGTTCCTTCCACATTTTTTTACTATCGCTGTAACTGATGCCACTTTCGCCGGTAATTTCATCTCTATCATTATCACTAGTGGAGCAAGATAAAAGAGTAATACAAAATAAAAATAGGATAAAACAGTTTGAAATCTTCATAGTCTCAGTTTTAAATGACTATTTATAAGATGCAGAAAAGTATATTTGGTTGCGTGCCATTTACAAACTATTTGAGAAGAAAGTTTTTATTTGACTTTTACATCCAGTTTCGCTTACTAACTTCAGCTTTGTACAGAACATAATTTATATACCGTAAAACATCATTACTAACCGCGTAAAACTTAAGATCACCTCCGGCGGTATGAAAAACTATATTCACTAAATTTCGCCTGCGGTACCAAATTGGTTGCTTCAAACTTATAGATTGTATTTTGTATAACTCAAGCGTTTCTTCGGTTTTATTCCACAAACCTCTTTTCTTTTGTAAAAAATCTTCTGTAAATATTAATTTTCGAGCCTTAAAAGAAAATATTTGTACTGCTATTGCGGCAAAAACATACAACCCAGCAAAAACTAAAACCGCCCACAATTGTAAACTTATTAAAGCTGTAAAATACCACAGAATCAGAAAAATTAATGCCGGGACCATTGCCAGTGAAATTTTACGGAAGAGTAATAATTTATCTGGTCTAAAGGTGGTTCTAAATTGAGTTTCTGAAGATTCGCTGTATAGAAAAGACTTTATCTTTTTTACAATTTCCTTTCCCAGGCCGGGAATCTTAATTTTGTTTTTCTGAAGTTCGTTTTCACTGCTGGATAATGAAATTTGAGCTTCGTATAGATTAAATCGTTTCTGAACCGGGTTTGTACTAATTCGCATTAACTGAAGCCTTCTGGGTTGAAGCGAAACCTTGGTATTGGTCTTTAATCCCATTTCTACTTCAAGCTTGTCTTTAGTCTGCTGAATTTTTAAGCCATAATATTTTATAAAAACTTCAATAATGGTAATGCTTATACTTAGCAATAAAAGCACTACAAAAAGTAGCGCTAAATATCCAATGGACTGCAGCACCCCAGAAAATTGACTAAAATAAATTTCAACATCCTCAATCCTGTCTTTAAAATAAGTATTAATCCTGTTGTAAATACTCACCACGAAAGCAAAAACAAGAGATAAACCGCGCAGGTAATTTGTACTTATTCCAATTTTAAGCAGGGTAAGAAAATCAACTTGATGCGTCCAAACTTCATGATCTTCGGCCTCTACCCTTTCTTCTTCTAGTTGATTTTCTTCTACTTTTTCAGATTTAACTTTTAAAAGAATTTCTGAAAGCCTATTCGCATCATTTTCTGATATAGCCTTTATTTCTACTTCTTTTTGGTTGCTTCCGGCGGTATCTATAACCAGGCTATAGACATTGATTACCCGCTGAAGGATAGAACGTTTAAAATAAACCTGCTGAATCTTATCAAAAGGAATCGCTGAATTTTCAGTAGAAAAAATTCCCTTTTCCAATACGAATTCCTCACGTTCATAATCAATATAGAAAATGAATTTAAGGTAATAGACATAACTGTAGATTAAGGTTAATCCAGTCACTACCATCAGGCCCAGGGCTGTATAAATTAAAGTAGTTTTACTGGGGCCACTCAATAATAAGTAAGCACCCATAGCCCAAAATATCTTAACCAGTTTATATAGGCTGGAAATGAAGATGAGTAGGATTCCTGCTATAGATTGACGTTGAGCGGTGTCGTATGCTTTAGAATTCATCTTTTGAGATCTTAACCGCTATGGCTTCTTTTAATCGCACTGCCATTTCAGGATCTAAACCGGGAATAGTGATATCGCTACCACTTCCACCCGCGGTAAAAATGTTTAGACTGGAAATACCTAAAAGCTTATCCCAAACTCCTCTTGAAATCGAGGCGTGCTGCACCCTATTAAATGGAATTATTGTTGTTTTATTGAAGATAAAACCTCTTTTGTAAACCACATCTTTATCCCTTACAGCATAACCCAGGCTTTGTAGCAGTTTATAATTATTCCAAAACCTAAATATAAAAGCTACTGAAATAATCGCTAAGATAATTCCCGCTTGTAATTGATTTAATTGAAGAAACCACAAAACTCCAAGCGTAATAAACAAGACGAGCATTAAAATGCCCGTCTGAATATTCATTTTTATAAGATATTTAGACGAAACTGATGAAAAAGCTACCGACTCATATTTCGGTAAGGAAGCTAAATCAAGCTGTTCGTTGCTAAATTCTTTGGCTATGGGATCCATTTTTTATCAAAATTTGGTTTTCTCTTTTCCAGAAAGGCATCACGACCTTCTTTGGCTTCATCGGTCATATAAGCGAGGCGAGTAACTTCTCCGGCAAAGACCTGCTGACCAACCATTCCGTCATCAGTCATATTCATGGCGTATTTCAACATTTTTATAGACGTTGGGGATTTAGCCATAATTTCCTGAGCCCATTCATAAGCGGTATCTTCTAACTCATCATGCGGAATTACTGCGTTTACCATGCCCATTTCATAAGCTTCCTGGGCTGAATAGTTTCTTCCGAGGAAAAAGATTTCCCTGGCTCTCTTCTGCCCTACCATTTTTGCTAAATAAGCTGAGCCATAACCGGCATCAAAACTGGTAACATCGGCATCGGTTTGTTTAAAAATAGCATTTTCTTTACTGGCAAGCGTAAGGTCACAAACTACGTGTAAACTATGGCCACCGCCTACCGCCCAGCCTGGCACCACACAAATTACGGCTTTAGGCATAAACCGAATTAACCGTTGAACTTCTAAAATATTTAATCTATGGTAGCCGTCTTCGCCTACATAGCCCTGGCGGCCACGAGCTTTTTGATCGCCACCACTACAAAACGCCCATTTCCCATCCTTAGTAGAAGGTCCTTCGGCAGAAAGTAAAACACAACCAATTGAAGTGTCTTCATGCGCATCGTGAAAGGCATCTAAAAGCTCTGAAGTAGTTTTAGGTCTAAAAGCATTCCGAACATCTGGCCGGTTAAAGGCAATTCGCGCTACACCATTGCATTTTTTATAAGTTATGTCTTCGTATTCTTTTGCAATTTTCCAGTTAATTTCACTCATAAGTCTTTATTTTACTCAAAAATAAGCTTTTCAATTTATCTTAATATCTTTGTACTGTAAATAGATTTGCATTGTTTTTGCTATATTAAAAACAAAAGCCTTGATAATGAAATTTCGTCTCCTGTTAATAAGCTTATTTTTGTTTAGCATAACTCCTGCTTCTGCCCAGGAATATTGGGATATGGCTGATTTTGAAATTAGCAATTACAGTATAGAACCCGCCTGGAGCGACCTTAGTTTTGGCCAGCAATTTTTTAAAGGAAGTTTTGATCTTCCCAGTGGAGATTTTCTAAATGTAGACGAAAATAAACGTACTACGGTAGATATGGTTGGTATTCTTGAGCAACAACGCAATATGAAAAAACGCACTGTAGATATTGGTACGCCTTTACCTACAACTACTCAAAAGAAAAAAGCTTTTGAGATTTCTAATAATTACAGGATTAGAGATAATGATGAAGTGTATAACGATGCGCTTAACTCCAATCCTTATTACCAGAATCAACGAATCTATCAAAACGCGTTACACAGGCAAACCCAACGAAGAATGTATTATGGGTCTTCCTATTACGTGCCAAGAGGTAATTATTACTAAGCCTCCTCTTTAAGATAGAGTCCGTCGTCTTTAATATCTATTTTTCTTTGCTTATAAAGGTTTCCGGCAGCACGTTTAAAACTCTTTTTGCTAATCCCCAACTGGCCGTGAATTGCTTCAGGCGAAGATTTATCGGTAAGGTTTAAGTAGCCTTCGTTTTGCTTCAATTTATCAAGAATAAGATCAGCATTTGGTTCAATACTTCTGTAACCGGGCCTTTGTAAACTCACATCAATTTTACCATCGGGACGTGTTTTGGTAATAAAACCTCGCATTTCATCACCTACATTTATTTCCTGGAAAACATCGTCGTGATAGATCAGGCCTAAGTGCAATTGATTAATAATCACATTATAACCTAAATCACTTTTGTTACTTATTATTAAATCTACCTCTTCGAAAGGTTCTATGGTTAATTCTGAATTATCTAAAAAAGCATGTACTTTACTGGAAGCTACCAAACGATCGGTTTCTTCATCTAAATAGCAAAAAATAAGATAACGGCCGCCCTTTTTCATAGGATAAGCCTGTTCTTTAAACGGCACAAACAAATGCTTTTCAAGACCCCAATCGAGAAAAGCGCCAAATTCAGTGGTCTCTACACATTTTAGAAATGCAAATTCATCCAACTTCACCAAGGGTTCTAATGTAGTGGCAACCGGTCTTTCTTCGTGGTCCAGATACACAAAAACCTCTATCTCGTCTCCAAGTTCAAAAGTTTCAGGAATATATTTATTTGGAAGTAAAACTTCATTTCCTTCAGCATCGGTTAAAAAGAGTCCGGGTTCGGTTTCCCTTACAATATTAAGCGTATGATTTTCGCCAATTCTAAGCATAATCTATATTTTGAGTGCAAAGATACTTTATATTTTGCGGCTTTTCCATAAAACAAAAAAATCCGTTTTTACAATGGAAAAACGGATCCTAACATAATTTAAAAATCGAAATCTATTTAAAAACACTTTCTTTTTTAAAGTGTTTAGTAAGCAGGTAATACACTACTGCACGATATTTATTACGGTTAGATTTCCCATATTTTTCCATCACAGCATTTAATCCCACATCTAGCTTTTCATCATCTTTTAGCCCTAATTTTTTAATGAGAAAATTACGTTTTACGGTTTCCAATTCAGATTCTGAAGAACTGGAAACAGTTTCGGCATCACTTCTAAAGATACTTGGCCCACAAGATTTGGTTACCTTTCGCAACAAATCTACATCGGGTTCATCTCCAGTTTTGTCTTTAACATCCTGGATGTATTTGCCTACTTTTTCATCGGTTTTTGTACTCATATTTAAGTTTTTTTTGTTTTATGCTCAACAAGTTACTTAAATGAATAATTTTTCACAATTAAATTTCTTAAGATTTCATAAAATTAAAATACTCAAGGAGTACCTCGTCGTTAATTTTTCTGGGAGTAAAAATCTCCAGGAGTTTTGGTTTTTCTGAATTGCTAAAGAACTCTTCTAAATGTGTTTCTATCTCAACGGAAGTTTTAGCCGAGTAATATTGAAATCCATACATTTCACTTAAAGATTTCGCCTGAAGTTGATGCGTGGTTTCAAAATAAGTCTCAAAATTCTCTGTATTCTTATTTCCCGGAAGGATTCTAAAAATTCCTCCACCATTATTATTTAAAATAATTATCCTAAAATTTTTAGGAATATAATTATTCCACAGCGCATTGCTATCATAGAAAAAACTGAGATCCCCGGAAATCATCAAAGTAGGTTCGCCATATACGCAAGCAGCACCCACTGAGGTAGAAATACTCCCGTCTATTCCGCTCGTACCGCGGTTACAAAAAATACGTAGACTCTCTTTCCATTTAAATAATTGCGCATACCTGATAGTAGAACTATTTCCCAGGTGGACAATATAATTCTCGGGAATAGTTGGAACAATTTCCTGCATTGCTTTTAAGTCAGAATACGGGATTTCATCCATATATTCTTCGTGACGAACCTGCCGTTTACTTTTAATTTCTTTCCAATAAGTTCCATAATCACTCTGGAGTGTTTCAGTAAGCGGAAAAAAATGGGTGAAAAAAGAGTTTACCGTAGTTTCAAAATGTTTATTGAGGCAGAAAAAAGTGTTGTAAGCTTTTTTTGGATCAATATGCCAATGTTGCTGTGGCTGGTGGTTCCTTAAAAATGCCTTGATCTTTTTAGAAACGACCATTCCTCCAAAAGTGAGCAGAATTTCAGGCTGAAGCTTTTTAAACAATTCTGCGCTGTTTTCATCTTTTTCAATTGGACCAATTAAGGTATCGATACGCGTAAAGAATTCAGGATGATTTAAATTAGAAGTAGTTTCAGTAAGTACAATAACCGATTTATCCCGGGCTAACTTTTCTAAAAATTCCTGTTCAACAATATTAGGTTGGGCAACCCCAACTATTATCATTTTTCGCTTCGCTTTATTCCAAAGCTCGGCATAAGCTTGCAGCTGATTTTCTGTATAGGTGCGTTCTTTAATTTCCGGTAAGATCTGCAATGGGTTTACGTCCACATTTTCTACCAAATCATACAAAGGCTCATAAAAAGGCACATTGATATGTACCGGCCCCTTCCCTTCTATCGCTTTATTGAGCGCAAGGTTTACTTCTCTCTCATTATGCTTTTGTGACTCAAACTGCTTTTGCTGAAGTTTTTTATCAATCGCTTCAGAATCTAACACAAGTTCAGAATGTAAATTGGCTGAATATAAAATATGATTTTCAAAAACGTTTTTCTGCCTAATGGTTTGCCCATCGCCAATGTCTATTCGCTCTACAGGTCGATCTGCCGAAATAATTACTAACGGAATATCGCTATAATAAGCTTCTGCAATTGCAGGATAATAATTTAGCAAAGCCGAGCCCGACGTACAAACCAGGGCTACCGGTTTTTGCAGCTGCTGCGCCATTCCCAACGCGTAAAAAGCCGCGCATCGCTCATCTACAATACTGTAAGGCTTAATATCTGGATGATGTGTAAACCCAATGGTTAGGGGAGCATTTCTTGAACCGGGAGAAATTACTACGTGGTTTATATTTTTAGCAACGCATAGCGCTACAATAGATCTGGCAACAGGTATTTTGGAGTATTTCACAAAGTTTATTTTTCAAACCAGACCTCACAGTTATAATATTTATTCATGTAAAATTTGTTAGGTCTGCTTCCAAGTCTATAATTTTTACTCGTCATTGCGATCCCGAGAAATCGGGAGAAGCAATCTGTAAATAATGGATAACCAATGAAAAGATTACTTCACTTCGTTCGTAATGACACTTTTTATTCTCACTCAAAATTACAATTTCAAAAGTATTTCAAGCGCAGGTTTTACCCTTATTTAACAAGCACCGATTTTATGGTATGCGATTTATTTACTGTTTCCTGCCATTCGTCTGCAGGATTGGAATCTTTGGTAATTCCGCCTCCAATAAATAGTCTGGCCTTTCCGGCTTCAAGCTTCATACAACGTAGGTTTACAAATAAAGAAGTTTGCTTTAAAATACTCGCATAAGCTTGGTTTTCCTGGTTTCTACGGTTACTATTCCGCTTTATTTCCTTTTTCATATTCATTTCTCCCAGAAATCCAGAATAGAATTCACGATCGTAACCTTCATTCTTTAAAATGAATTCTTTCGCATTTTTCTTTGGAAGTCCGCATACTGCAGGAGTTGGGTGTAAGGCTAAAATCAAACTTTTAAGGTTCGATTTTTCTGAATCTAATATGCCCTGAATGTCTGTTTGTAAATGCAGTAGATTTCCTGCTTTAGTAGTGTATGGTTCCGATCTATGAATAGTGCCAGAAACTTTATCTTGTAGATTTTCTAAAATAGAATCAGTCACTATTTGCTGTTCTTCAATTTCTTTTTCTCCCCAATTCACGTTGCTGGTTCCCTGGAACGACTGCGTACCGGCTAGAGACATAGTTTTAAATTTATCGCGTTCTACCTTTAAAAGTGTTTCTGGCGTGGCACCAAGCCAAATTCCGGTTTCCGGATGAAACCAGTAATACACAAAAGCAGTTTCATATTTTTTAAGTAAATTCTTAAAGATACCAAGCGCTTCTAGTTGAGTCTGAACATCTTCATTTCGTGATAAGACCACTTTTTTAAATTCTCCTTTTTGAATGGCTTTAATACCTTGCTGTACTAGCTTTTCGTGTTGTATTTTCGCTTCAGCATTGGTATACGCTGGTGGAAAATCCTGATTTTCTTTTTTGACTTCAGAATCCTTATCGGCCGCATATTTCGTGGTAATACTTTCTGCATTTTCGGAAGGAATAAAAAACGCATTATTTTCATCTTCAAAAGGAGCAAAAACAAATCCGCTTTCATTAAAGACACAGGTTCTGTAAACTTTATCCGAATCCTGAAGAAAGGCTTTGGTTAGTCCGTTTTTGTCGTTAGGGTTTCTATAAGCCACAAATGGATTTCCATTCTGGATTTGCGTTTCTAATTTTGTAAAAAAATCTTCGCTATTCATTTTCTAATTCTTTTTAGGCAACGCTATGGTGGTAAGTTTTACGATAGAAATAAGATTTTGGTCTTCATCGGTAATTCTAATTTCAAAAAGTTGGGTAGTTCGGCCTTTATGAATAAACGAAGCCCTGGCAAAAACAACACCTTCTGATATGCTTTTTAAATGATTTGCCGAAATTTCAATCCCCCGAATATAAAATTTTTCAGTATCCAGAAAAACATAACTTGCCATACTTCCAACACTTTCTGCCAAAGCCACACTCGCGCCGCCATGCAATACACCATCGGGCTGATGCACTCTGGATGTCACCGGCATTTTCGCGATTAAATAATCGTCTCCTATTTCTGTGAATTCAATTTCAAGAGTTTCCATCAAGGTATTTTTACATACTTTTTTGGAAAGCTCGAGCATTTCTTCTTTCGTCATCCTTTAAAAGATTGGTTACTTTGTAAAAGTACAAAACCGGGTGAGAATAAGCGAAATGAAAGTTATTCCTGCTAAAATTCTATAAAAAAAGCCGCTTTAGAGCGGCTTTGTAAAATTTGAAAATGATTTATTAATATCCAGTTGACGAAGAAGGATTAGGCAATTTAGTATTAGAGTGTCTAATTTTCGATCTTTCAACCTGCGCTAGCTCAGTAATTGGAGCTGTATCAATTTTTGCAACCCCGCCTAATACTAGTTCATTTGTTGAATCGTAAAATAAAGGAAAATCTCCTTCTCCAGGTTCTATTACAGATGCACAAGCAATAGTTAAGTCATCTATATCTGCCATAATAGGATGATCTCTGTTTGAGGTTGAGGGCAATACAGTATAACCACAATCAACCTGGCCACCAGTATTAGTTAATACGGCGCCCATACTTATCAAAAATTGGTTTTCAATTGCGATCCCAGATGCGCCGTAGAAGCCCTCATGTTCACCCATAAAGATGATTCTGCCTCCTTCTGAAGCAAATTGTTTTAAGGTATTGATCTCTTCAACTGTATATTGAACATTAGGAGTCACAAGCATGATGATTTTTACTTCCTCAGGAATATTGGTAAGCGTACCGCTAGACGAGCTTATATCAGAAATTGTGAAACCTTCGGTCTGGATTAAATCACGCATCGTACTCCATGGAACACACAAGTTACAACTGGAATTCCTACCAAAATCAAACATAAAGGTAGTTCCGTCGTTTCTCTCACCAGTAGTGGTAAAATTGATCAGGTTCTTAACAAACTGAACATTGTCTGAATCCTCCATCGCACCATTATCAAAAATATTAACGTCATTTAAAACAACTACATCTCTTCCTGGCACCTGAATACTTTCGCAACCAACTTCATCCACTTCTACTCCAGGATCTGTACCAGGACATTCATCAATATCATTAGGTACTCCATCCTCATCATCGTCTGAGCCGTTTTGACCACCATCATCATCTCCGCAATTAAAGAATATATGCCAGTAATCCATGTTGTCATCATCTACAAAGAAACTTTGTACCTCGTTCCAGCTTAAATCAGCAGAAATAGGATCTACAGCGCCTGGTGCAGGATAATTAGCATCCCAATTGGCCAGGGTAGCCGTAACTCTAATATAATCAGTATCGGGTCCCTCTCCATATATAGGAGCTGGAATAGCTAAACATAAAGGATCGGCATACCAGTCGCCTGAATCGTCATCTTCTGTATTTCCTGCCATTGGCATCTCGCCGGTATATAACGGAATATTGTTATCATCACCTATATAAGTTATATCAAAAGTATAATTAGCGGTAAAATGTCTTCCTGCATCGTTACAGTAATTTGCAAATACACAGAATTCATAAATTTCGACAGGTATAATATCAAAGAATTGATAACCATACAGATTCACCTCCCGGTCATCAAAGCACAATACCTCAACATCAGTATAGGTTTTGGATCCCGCTCTCAAATCCCAACTAAAAGGAAGGGATTGAGAAACGATGCCTCCAAAATCGCTTCCAGTCTTGGGAGCTGCCCATATTACTTCTCCTGGAGCACCTCCATCGTCATTCCATACAAGAAAATCGTTTAAGGTAACAGACACTGTAGTTTCGCCTGACGCCACAGGAATTTCCAGAGCTTCATCATAAGCTGTAAACAAATCATTTCCATCCATTATTATGGGCACAATAACATCTACAGGAGTATCTGCATCACCATATACCAAAGAAATTTGTGCATAAGCTGGTGCATCATCTGAACATTCAGGAAGGTCGGCCTCTTGTTTTTGGAGAGCTTTTCTTATCTCAGCATTAAGCACTGGACCTAAGTACAGCTCGGCTACTTCATCTGAAACTTGTTGCTCGACTCCTGAGTTCTCATCCTTACTACAAGAAGTGAAAATAAGGGCAAAAAGCGCCAAAATCATCACGTTGAATTTAAAATTTTTCATATTTAAATTATTTAAATGGTTAATAAATATTCTGTTCTTAGTCCCCTCACGTACTAAAAATAAGAGGGATAAAATCTTAATTAATGAAACAGTACTTTATAAAAAGTAAAACCTGCAAAACAATATCGAGGCAAGATGTAAAGTGTTTAAATACAGGGCAGTAAAAACTATAATAAATGTAGATTGATTTAGAAGAAAATCATATACGGGTTTCCCCCAAATTTCAAGAAGCTTTAAAAATTATATAGATGATAATATCAGTCGCTTGCCTATATTGGCAAAAATGATTTTTTTTATAAAAACTAACTACCAGAATGAGCACCGAAAAGCAGCTTTCTTATCAAATCACCAACACCTACAGCGTTTTAAACAATTTTACTGAAAAAACAAAAACGGTATGGTTGGTTTGCCACGGAATTGGTTATTTGAGCAGGTATTTTTTAAGGCATTTTAATCATCTAAATACCGAAGAAAATTATATTATCGCTCCGCAAGCGCAGTCTAAATATTACCTAAAAAACGAGTACAAACATGTGGGCGCCTCCTGGCTAACTAAAGAGCGTACTGAAGCCGAAACAGAAAATGTTCTTAACTATCTGGACGAAGTTTATAAGGCTGAAGATCTAAAAAATGCACCAAGATTAATAATTTTAGGCTACTCCCAGGGCGTTTCGGTGGCAACACGTTGGATTGCCAAACGAAAGATTAATTGTGACGAATTAATTATGCATTCGGGAAAAGTTCCTGCGGAATTAGAGAGGGAAAACTTTCAATTTTTAAAAAATACAAACTTCACCTTTATCTATGGAACTGAAGATGAATACCTAAAAAAAGGAATTATCGAAGTGGAGGAAAAAAGACTAAAAGAATTATTTCCTAATAATTTTGAAATAAAAACATTTAACGGCGGGCACGAAGTTAATACAGAAATAATTGCGGAATTTACATAAATCTTTTCCTCAGCTGCCCCCATTTGTAACGGTTTAATATTCTAAATGAAACAGAAAAATACTTCTTCTAAAACTTCCATCTTAAAAAGTATTGGCCCTGGTTTTTTATTAGCTGGAGCAGCTATTGGAGTTTCTCATTTGGTACAAGCCACCCGAGCAGGGGCAGATTATGGATTTATTTTAATTTGGGTTTTGATTATAGCCTGCATTTCAAAATATCCTTTTTTGGAATTTGGCCCCAGGCTTGCCGCCGGTACCGGAAATCACCTAATTACCGGATATAAAAAACTGGGTAAATTCCCATACTGGATTTATATATTGATTACGATAGGAAATATGTTTATTATACAGGCCGCAGTGACCATTGTTACCGCAGGTTTAGCCGAGCGACTATTCAATTTTGGCTGGTCCCCTTTTCTTTGGAGTGGGATTATTCTTATTGCGTGTATCGCTTTACTTTTAATAGGAAAATATCCCGGCCTGGATAAAAGTATGAAGGTGATCGTCACTTTATTGACTTTTGCCACTCTTGCTGCTGTAATTATGGCTTTTGGGGCGGGAACAGTGAATGATGCACTAACTACCGAATCGCCTTCGCTATGGACTACTGCTAGTTTAGGTTTTATAATTGCTTTTATGGGATGGATGCCTATACCTTTAGATGCTTCGGTTTGGCACTCCATTTGGACCAAAGAAAAGGCGGTTCAGAATAAACAGAAGATTTCAGTAAAAGGTGCTTTTGCCGATTTTAACGTGGGCTATCTTTCGGCTGCTTTTATTGGATTATTATTCTTTTTGCTAGGCGTTTTAGTCATGTTTGGCAGCGGTACTTCGTTTTCCAGCAACAGTGTAGAATTCTCGAGCCAGTTGGTGGAACTGTACGGAAAAACTCTTGGGGAATGGAGCAAGCCTTTGATCTCTGTAGCAGCTTTTGTTACCATGTTAAGTACAGTTCTAACAGTTACTGATGCTTACCCGAGAGTAATTTCTGAATTAAAAAACCCAGAAAAAGAAAAACCTGAAGACAAAAAAGAGAAATGGAAAATTTACCGAATTTCCATTTTCATTATCCCGGTTCTTTCGCTTTCTATTTTGTATTTTCTTTCTGGTTCTTTTACCATTTTGGTAGATTTCGCCGCCGGACTTTCATTTCTATCTGCACCATTTCTAGCCTGGTTTAATTATAAATTAGTTACAGGAAAGCAAATGCCTGAAAAACACCGCCCGGGAAAGAATTACAGAGTTTTCAGCTTGATTTGTTTCGCTCTTTTAGTGGTGTTTAATTTCGTGTATTTGTATTATACATTTTTGAGTTAAAACACAATTCTTGCAAATTTGGGTTTCTTAAGATTTAATCATCTATCCATTACAACTAAAGATTTCCTCAACTTCGCGTTCTACGTTATTTGAAAACGCCCGGCTTTCTTCGTCTGTAAACTCTTTTACCTTTTTGCCAAAACAGTTATAAAGGTGCCTAACGCCTACAGAATTACACCTCGGGTCGTTTACTAGAGTATAAAAAACTGTTTCACCTTCATATTCACTTTTTAAAATAGCAACCTTACAGGCATATTCTCCACAATTTAATTCCGTAATTAAATCTTGCATCCATTCTAATTCTAATGGGTTTTCTGCAGTGCAAGCGTTTTGAACTTCTAGTTGTGAATCTGCAATTACTTCATCATCATTATTGGTACAAGAAATTATCGTTGCTGAAAAGAATAATGTTAATAGAATAAATTTCTTCATAATTGTTGATATTTATATAGTAGATGTAAAAATGACCAAATGGTTGCGTGTAAAAACGAAAAAAGCGCAATCAAATGAATGATTGCGCTTTTTATATTGCTCAAATTTGAGTTGTAAAATCCCGACTTTTATCGGGATTAGCGATTCGCACATTTTTCTTTAGCGCAAAGCGCTATGAAAAATGGCTCTCTGCTTACTTCACCTCCTCAAAATCTACATCTTCTACGTCGTCTCCGCTTTTAGAATCTCCTCCAGCTTGCTGTCCGCCTTCAGCTCCGGTAGCACCCTGTTGTGGTCCACCTTGTCCGCCTTGTGCTTCAGCTTGTGCTTTATACATTTCTTCAGAAGCTGTTTTCCAGGCTTCGTTCAATTTGTCTAAAGCAGGAGTGATTTGATCAAGCTCCTTAGTTTCGTAAGCTTTCTTCAATTCTTCTAAAGCTTCCTCTACCGGCTTTTTCTTATCTTCAGAAATCTTATCGCCAAATTCTTTCAACTGCTTTTCAGTTTGGAAGATCATAGCATCAGCTTCGTTAAGCTTATCTACTTTTTCTTTGGCTTGCTTATCGGCATCAGCATTTGCTTCAGCTTCTTTCTTCATTTTCTCGATTTCTTCTTCTGTTAATCCTGAAGAAGCCTCGATTCGGATATCCTGAGATTTTCCAGTTGCTTTATCGGTAGCACTTACTTTAATGATACCATTGGCATCAATATCAAAAGTCACTTCAATTTGAGGAGTTCCTCTTGGCGCTGGTGGAATTCCGTCCAAGTGGAATCTACCAATTGTTTTATTATCTGCTGCCATTGGACGCTCACCCTGCAACACGTGGATTTCTACTGAAGGCTGATTATCGGCCGCGGTAGAGAATGTTTGTGATTTCTTGGTTGGAATCGTTGTGTTAGATTCAATCAACTTAGTGTTAACTCCTCCCATAGTTTCAATACCTAAAGAAAGTGGAGTAACATCAAGTAGCAATACATCTTTTACATCTCCGGTTAATACACCACCCTGGATAGCTGCACCAATAGCAACAACCTCATCTGGGTTTACACCTTTAGAAGGTTTTTTACCAAAGAATGCCTCTACTTCTTCCTGAATTTTAGGAATACGGGTAGAACCACCAACAAGAATTACCTCATCGATATCACTTTTTGAAAGACCTGCATCGCTAAGTGCTTTCTTAACCGGCTCCATAGAACGGGTTACCAATTCTGAAGCTAACTGCTCAAATTTAGAACGGCTAATAGTTTCTACAAGGTGTTTTGGTCCGCTTGAAGTTGCCGTTACATAAGGTAAATTAATTTCAGTTTGACTTGAAGAAGACAACTCAATTTTAGCTTTTTCAGCAGCTTCTTTTAAACGCTGAAGTGCCATTGGGTCTTTTCTTAGATCAATATCTTCAGCCTTTTGGAAAGTATCTGCAAGATAATCGATTAGAACTTCATCAAAATCATCACCACCAAGGTGCGTATCACCATTTGTAGACAATACTTCAAATACACCATCACCTAATTCCAGGATAGAGATATCAAAAGTACCACCACCAAGGTCATAAACTGCGATCTTTTGGTCCTGAGATTTTTTATCAAGTCCGTAAGCTAATGCTGCTGCAGTAGGCTCGTTTATAATACGGCTTACTTTTAAACCAGCGATCTCACCAGCTTCTTTTGTAGCCTGTCGCTGAGAATCGTTAAAGTATGCAGGTACGGTAATTACCGCCTCTGTTACATCCTGTCCAAGATAATCTTCTGCGGTTTTCTTCATTTTTTGAAGTACCATTGCAGAAAGTTCCTGCGGAGTATATTTTCTTCCATCCACATCTACACGTGGCGTATCATTATCACCTTTTACTACTTTATAAGGAACTCTTCCTGCTTCTTTAGAAGATTCAGAATATTTGTTCCCCATAAAACGTTTAATAGACGAAATAGTTTTTTCTGGGTTAGTTACTGCCTGACGCTTAGCCGGGTCACCAACTTTTATTTCGCCACCTTCTACAAATGCGATTACAGAAGGTGTAGTTCTTTTTCCTTCGGCATTAGGTATTACCGTAGGCTCGTTACCTTCCATTACGGCAACGCAAGAGTTGGTAGTACCTAAGTCAATTCCAATTATTTTACTCATAACTTTATACGTTGAATTTTATATTATTGATTTCAATTCTTCGATGTGTTAAAGTCAATCATTATGCCAGCAGAAAACTTATGACAGGTTGTCATTTATTCCTGAAAGTACTTGCCAAATCTGCGCTTTATAAGAGAATCGCTGACTCGTTTCGCATTTTGCTCGCTACGAAATCGTTTTAATCTTTTTTCAATTCATTCTGCTTCATACTAACAAATCCTTATTTTTGCAGCAAAATAGGAGTTATACGATGCGAAAAATTGAATGTATTAGCGTTTTTGATATGTTGAAGGTTGGCGTAGGCCCTTCCAGTTCTCATACTTTAGGCCCCTGGCGTGCAGCACAACGCTGGATTGCAGAATTAAAGCAAAAAGGCACTTTTGATGACGTAGAACAAATACATATAGATCTCTATGGCTCTCTTTCCCTTACCGGAATAGGTCACGCTACAGATATTGCTACTGTTTTAGGACTTTGTGGTCACGATCCCGTAACTATGGATATTTCGGTAATTGATCCCGAAATTCAGAAGATCAGGGAAACAAAAAAACTTCAGTTTAACGGGGAAAAAGAGATCAATTTTAGCATTGAGAATGATGTTAAGTTTAATAAGAAATTCCTTGAATTTCATCCTAACGGAATGACATTTCGGGCTAAACTGAAAAACGGTAAAAAAACCTCTTCTTCTTTTTATTCTATCGGTGGCGGATTCGTTGTAAAGAAAGAACGTAAAAACGCCAGCAAGAAGATGAAAAAATTTATGGAGTTCCCTTACCCCATAGAAAAAGCTACAGAACTCCTCGCCTATTGCAAAGCTGAAAACAAACCTATTTCTGAAATAGTTCTGGAAAACGAGAAATCCCTTAGAACCGAAGAAGAAATAAATGCCGGCTTAAAACAAATTTGGGATGTGATGCTCGAATCGATGTTCATTGGCTGTCATACCGAAGGAACCCTTCCCGGCGGACTCAATGTGAAACGCCGTTCTTTTGAAATGCACCAGCGCCTTATTGGCGAAGAAAAATATGATTCGCCCGAAGATTGGATAACTGCTATTAGAAGAACTGAGGTAAAGTTCAGGCAAATCCTTAAATGGGTGAGCTGTTTTGCCATTAGTGTAAACGAGGTAAATGCATCTTTGGGTCGTGTAGTTACTGCCCCAACAAATGGTAGTGCCGGCACCGTACCTTCAGTAATGATGTATTATATGGTCATAGAAAATCACAAGGCGACTTTTGAAGATATGAAACGCTTTATGCTGGTTGCCGGTGAAATTGGCAGTCTCTTTAAAAAAGGGGCAACGATTTCTGCCGCTATGGGCGGTTGCCAGGCAGAGATTGGCGTATCCTCGGCAATGGCTGCCGGCGGATTAACAGAATTGCTTGGTGGCACACCGGAACAAGTGCTAATGGCCGCAGAGATCGCTATGGAGCATCATCTTGGATTAACCTGCGATCCTATCGCAGGTTTGGTACAGGTACCTTGTATTGAAAGAAATGCAATGGGCGCCATAAAAGCCATTAACGCTGCTGAGATCGCCCTGGAAAGTGATGCTACCAAAGCAAAAGTTCCATTGGATAAAGTGATTGAAACAATGTGGGACACGGCAAAAGATATGAATTCAAAATATAAAGAAACCTCAGAAGGCGGGCTTGCTGTAAAGGTGAGTTTAAGTGATTGTTAATTACCCGTTCTCTGTTGTGGGTTCTCAGTTATGGGTCCCAGTTGTGGGTTTTAAATTTGGCGTTTTTCGTTCGTGGTTTATTTTTTTAAAAGTCCGCTGAGACTTTAAACTGCTTGCTGAGTTTATCCTGTTCTCTCTTCCCGGCATTGCGAAGTAGTAAAATTTTTTCAATAAAAATTTCGTGAATTCGTGGCTTAAAACAAAGACAGTTTTAAATTGCAGTAATATTTAAAATAAAAATCTTGCAGTTCCCTAAAATTCCGCCTAAAGTCAGCAATCTCTTGCGCAATTACTGGCTAATGATTGGGACCTATTTTCTGTTTTTCTTTTTACTGGGATTTTTAAATACATTTTTACCAGAATTAGACCTCGAGAAATACCAGCAAACTGAACTATTCAATTTAATGGATGAAAGTCCTTTGGCATTTATTCTTATGGCGGTTGTTATAGCGCCCATTTTAGAAGAAAGTATGTTTAGGACACTGATTAAACCTTCTTTTACCGAAATCTATATTTTTATTTGTGCGGTACTTGCCTTTGTAGGCCTGGGTTTTATTCCGCAGGAAGCGCATTCTTTACTTAAATATGGCCTGGTAATTTTATCGGCTATTATCATTTTTCTTTTTTTGCAATCTCTTAAACCTTCAAGATTTCTTAGAGTATTCCGTATAATTCTATACCGAAATTATAGATTTATATGGCTACTTACCGCTGCTCTTTTTGGTTTGGTTCATATTTGGAATTACGTTGAAGGCTGGCAATTTGACCTGATTTTATTCCTTTTAATTTTCCCAAGAATTATCGCCGGGTATTTCTTCGGAAAAGTAAAAGTCGAAAACGGAAATCTCCTCTGGCCCATCACAATGCACGCCATGAATAACGGAATTGTAGTATTCTTCCTGCTTCCAAAGCTTTTATAAGCTTATTTAACAAAGACTTAAAACAGAAGCTTTTAAGCTTTTTGTAACTTCAATGTCCAACTAAAAAAATGTTATGAAAGCTGTACAGGTAAAAGAAAAAGGCGGTGATTTTCACGTTGTTGAAATAGACAAACCATCACCAGAAGAGAACGAAGTTTTAATTAAAGTAGAAGCCTGTGGCATTTGCCACAGCGATGCTTTTGTAAAAGATGGTGCTTTTCCGGGGATCGAATATCCTCGTGTTCCCGGCCACGAAGTTGTAGGAATCGTTGAGGAAGTTGGTTCTCGTGTAAACAACTGGAAAAAAGGCCAGCGCGTTGGCGTTGGATGGCACGGCGGGCATTGTTTTGAGTGTGAACCCTGTCGACGTGGCGATTTTATAAGCTGCGAAAACGCAAAAATAAGCGGGATCTCTTACGATGGTGGTTACGCTGAATTTATGACTGCGCCACAGGAAGCGGTAGTCAGTATTCCGGAAGACCTATCTTCTGCTGAAGCTGCTCCCCTGCTCTGTGCGGGGATTACGGTTTTTAATGCCTTGAGAAATTCAGGAATTACCGCTGGCGACACCGTTGCCGTTCAGGGAATTGGCGGTTTGGGCCATTTGGCCATTCAGTATGCTGCTAAAATGGGAATGCGCACCGTAGCCATTTCTACCAGTGACAGCAAAAAAGAACTAGCTGAAGAATTAGGCGCACATCATTTTATAAATGCAAAACAGAAAGATGCGGCCAAGGAATTACAAAATATGGGCGGTGCTAAACTCATTTTGGCCACTGCACCCAATAGCGAAGCAATCACCTCTGTAATTGGTGGCCTGGGAATAGACGGTAAACTATTAATGGTAGCAGCAACCGGAGATCCTATTGAAGTTTCGCCAATGGAACTTCTAATGGGAAGAAAATCTGTTGCGGGTTGGCCAAGTGGTACCGCTATGGATTCTGAAGATACTTTAAAGTTTAGCGCCATGACGGGTACAAAACCAAAAATAGAAGAATTTCCGCTGGATAAAGTAAGCGAAGCCTACGATAAAATGATCAATAATAAAGCGCGGTTTAGAGTGGTTTTAAAACCATAATAAGCTTTGATTTTATAAAATTACCACGGAATTTTCAAATACTAATCTTGAATTTCGTGGTTTTTTATTTTTACAATTTTGCCACGAATTCACAAATAATAATTTTATAAAGCTCTTTTCTGAAATGAAATTAGTGCATTCGTGGATTTATTAATTTTCATCATTTCTATTCACTTATTTATCTTTAGCCGAAAATCTACTAATGCGTTTCTCCTTTCTAAAATATTTCATCGTCACCTGTCTCTTCTGTTCATTTTTCAGCTGTAAAAATCAGGAAAAAGAGAAGGTTAAAACTTCCGCAGAAAAGATTGAAAGAACTGAAAAATCTTATCACGAAAAATATCTGGAAGAAATTGCAGCGATAGAAGAACGCGATTCAGTTTCAACCTCCGGAATGCTAAAAATAGAAGGAGGGGAATATATGATGGGTGGAAATTCGCCACAAACAAGGCGCGATGAATTTCCGCAGCATAAAGAAACAATTGAAACAATTTGGGTAGATAAAACCGAGGTGACTAATGCTGAGTTCAGAAAATTTGTTTAAGAAACCGGCTACGTAACAACCGCCGAGCGCAGTTTTGAAATTAAAGGGGAGAGCTTTCCTCCCGGTGCCATGGTTTTTGATGCCGAAAATCCGCAGGTCTGGTGGAAGTTTAAAGAAGGTGCCAACTGGAAACATCCGCAGGTCTGGTGGAAGTTTAAAGAAGGTGCCAACTGGAAACATCCGCAAGGTCCCGAGAGCAATATTAAAGGTAAAGAAGATCATCCCGTAGTGCAGGTTTCCTGGTATGATGCTATGGCTTATGCGAAATGGGCGGGCAAACGCTTACCCACCGAAGCAGAATTTGAATACCTGGCTCGAGGAGGAAAAGAAAATCAAATTTATCACTGGGGAAATAACTTTGAAAAAGCTACCGAGTTTGTTAATTTTCATCAGGGTGATTTCCCTAGTCTCAATGAAGTAAAAGACAATTTTGAAAAAACTTCCCCGGTAAAAAGCTTTCCTCCTAATGCTTTCGGACTTTTTGAAGTTTCGGGAAATGTTTGGGAATGGGTTTTAGACACTTATTATCCCAATGCCTATTCAAAACTGGAACAACGCTCCGATGGTTATTTCAAGGAATATTTTAATGAAGAGCAGCAAAAAGTTATTCGCGGAGGTTCTTTTTTATGCAGCGAATCTTACTGTACCGGCTATAGAAACGCAGCCCGAATGAGCTCTACACCCGAAAGTGGCCTGGAACATTTAGGCTTCAGATGTGTAAAAGATGTAGAATAAAATTTTATTTACATCCTAATTTACTGCGAGTGTCTACCAGGTAAATAATTTTCCACTTGCCCTCAGACTTCATCAATTGGAAAGTGTTTACCCCGCAATGACTTAATTCATCATTTAAAAAGAATCTATATGGCGTACTTGCATTGGCGATCATTCCGTTAGTATTGATTTTAAAATCGGTCAATTCTTCTCTGAATTTTGTAGATTTTGGGATAGAAGCAATAGATTTTAAAAAACCAGAATAGTCTTCGGTAGATAAATTGGTATTTCCTTGGGCATCAATAGCCACCGATTGCATCTTAATTTCTGGATGAGCAAATTCTTTTAGCGCAGTAGAATCCTGGGCGTGAAAAGCTTCAAAAAAGTCTTCAATTAAAATCTTAATATCTTCTGTGTCTGTATTCTTTTGGCTCCAGGCCCCCTGGGAAATTAGGAATAGACCTATTAACAATAACTTCTTCATTAAATCTTCTTATTTAAACGCTAACTTAGTATTTCAAAATATCACTCTCAAGGTTTTAGATTATGAAAATTGTAAAAAACATCTTGGTTATCCTATCGGTAGGAATGATTCTCACTACCTGCCAATTACAAGCTCAGGAGCAAAATTCAAAGAAGATTGTAGGTTATATTGTTGCCGGAAATGTAGATGATAAATTCGATGAAATCTCTCCGGAAAAGCTTACGCACATCAACTACGCTTTTGCGAATATTAAAGACGGAAAAATTATAGAGGGAAATCCAAAAGATGTAGAACGCTTGAAGAAACTAAACACATTGAAGAAAGATAATCCTGAATTAAAAATCCTGATCTCGGTGGGAGGCTGGACCTGGTCTGGTGGTTTTTCTGAAGCAGTAGCTACAAAAAATGACAGGGAGCAATTTGCCAATAGTGGCATTTCTTTTCTTCAAAAACATAAAATTGACGGGATAGATCTAGACTGGGAATATCCGGGGCAACCGGGAGCAGGAAATATTCATTCTCCAAATGACAAAGAAAACTTTACCGCTATCTTAAAGCTTTTTAGGAAAAAGTTAGACTCGGTCGGCGAAATCGATAATAGAAATTACCTATTAACTATTGCAACCGCTGCAAATGAGGAATATTTAAAGCACGTTGAATTAAATAAGATTCATCCTCACCTGGATTTTATAAATATTATGAGCTACGATTACCAGGGAGGTTGGAACGATTCTACTTCGCATCATACCAATTTATTTATTTCAGAAACCAATCCTGATGATTATAAACAGAGTACTAAAACTGCGGTAAAAGAACATTTGGAGGCTGGCGCTCCTTCAAAAAAACTTGTTATAGGAATGGCTTTTTATGGGAGAGGTTGGCACGAAACTGAAAACCAAAACTCAGGTCTTCACCAAAAAGCTTTCGGAAATTCTTTTAGTATAAATTATCGGGAATTAAAAGACAGTTTAAAAACAAGTAATTACAGGCGTTTTTGGGATGAAACGGCTAAAGCACCGTATTTATGGCGCGAAGATACCGGCACCTTTATCACGTATGATGATCCCAGATCTATAAAGGAAAAAGTTCAGTTTATTGAAGAGAATGATCTTGGCGGAGCTATGTTTTGGCAATACCACGGAGACGATGGCGAATTATTAAAAACGCTTTATACTGAACTAAAAAAACAATAAAACCAGCTTCTTGCCTTAAAACCGAGTGTTTTTGTACTTTTACCTTCCAAAATTGAAAATATGTCTGTAGCTAAGAAAGAATATAAAAGAGTTACTACTAAGTCGCTCGTAGATATGAAGAAAAATGGTGAGAAGATTGCGATGCTGACTTCTTACGACTATTCAATGGCAAAAATTGTTGATGGCGCCGGGATAGACGTAATTCTTGTGGGAGATTCTGCCAGTAATGTGATGGCGGGACACGAAACCACCCTTCCTATTACTTTAGACCAAATGATCTATCACGCAACCAGCGTGGTAAGAGCTATAAATCGTTCGCTTGTTGTAGTAGATCTTCCTTTTGGGAGTTACCAAAGTGATCCTAAAGAAGCTTTGAGATCGGCTATTAGGATTATGAAAGAAAGCGGCGGACACGCTGTAAAACTTGAAGGTGGAAAAGAGATTAAAGAATCCCTGAAACGTATTCTTAACGCCGGAATTCCGGTGATGGGACATTTAGGTTTAACTCCCCAGTCAATTTATAAGTTTGGCACCTATACCGTTAGAGCAAAAGAAGAAGCTGAAGCTGAAAAGTTGAAATCTGATGCGCTGTTGTTAGAACGTCTTGGTTGTTTTGCTATAGTTTTAGAAAAAGTGCCAGCCAAACTGGCAAAAGAAGTGGCCGAAAGTGTAAATATCCCTGTTATAGGAATAGGCGCCGGTAATGGTGTAGATGGTCAGGTTTTGGTTGTTCATGATATGCTGGGAATGACCCACGAATTTAACCCGAGATTCTTAAGAAGATACGCCGATCTGCATACCGAAATGACTAAAGCTTTTGAAGGTTATAGGGACGATGTAAAAAGCAAAAAGTTCCCATCTGATGACGAACAATATTAGTTCAGTAAGCAGTAAAAAATTGCAGTTTACAAGCAAATAAAATATCCAGTTTGGAAAAAACAATTTCAGATAAAAATAACCTACAGGTACTTTTTGAAGATAATCACATCATCGTGGTAAGTAAGCGACCCGGTGATATTGTGCAGGGAGACAAAACCGGAGACAAACCGCTTAGCGAAGTCGTAAAATCTTATTTAAAAGAAAAATATAATAAACCCGGAAATGTTTATTTGGGGGTAGTTCATCGTCTCGATAGACCAACCAGCGGAATTGTACTTTTTGCAAAAACCTCCAAAGCTCTTCCCAGACTCAACAAACTTTTTCAGGAAAAAAAAGCGCAAAAAACCTACTGGGCTATTGTAAAGAATGCGCCACCAAAAAAGTCGGATACTTTAATTCATTTTTTAAAGAGAAATCCGAAACAAAACAAATCTTACGCACATATTAAAGAAGTTCCTGAAAGTAAAAAAGCTATTCTAGAATATCGACTTTTAAAAAAACTGGATAACTATTTTCTATTGGAAGTAGATTTGCATACCGGGCGGCATCATCAAATTAGGAGTCAACTTTCAGCAATTGGCAGCCCGATTAAAGGCGATCTAAAATACGGATTTGACCGAAGTAACAAAGATGCCAGTATTCACCTACACGCAAGGGAACTTAAATTTATTCATCCTGTAAAAAAAGAAGAAATTCACATTATTGCGCCTCCTCCAGATGAAGTACTTTGGAATAACTGCATAGACTAAAAATTACCTAAATCACCTATGAATAACTTTTACCTAAGCTTAATTTTTACCGCAATTTCATTTTCCTCATTTGCCCAGGACACCATTTATATGGATAGTAAGTACCAGGAATTGGATACGAAAGAAGGTGCTAAATATTTTAAAATTATCACTCCTACTCCAGATAAAGACTATGAATTTTTAAGAACCACGTATTTTACGGATGGCACAAAAAAAGCTGAGCAATCTTATGACCTTAAAGATGAAAAGAAAGTTTATGAAGGGTTACATAAACATTTTTATGAATCTGGAGAGTTATTCCATTCGGTAGAATTTAAGAAAGGAAAAATGCACGGTGAATTAGTCGCATACTGGAAAAATGGAATCAAAAGGAGACACGATTATTTTAAGCGAAACAAGCTAAAAAAAGGGAAGGTTTGGAATGAGTCTGGAGAAGAAATTGAATACTTTCATTTTCAGATTCCCCCGGAATTTCCTGGAGGGCAAAAGGCTTTAAAAAAGTATCTAGTAGAAAATATTAAAATACCTACTTATCATGATTCCATGCAGAGGGTAGTAGTAAGGTTTACTATCGATACTGATGGAAACACAACTAATATAAAAATAGAAGAGAAAGCCCCGGCAGAATATATGGTAGAAGCATACCGGGTTGTAGATGAAATGCCAAAATGGAAACCAGGGAAGCGATTTGGAGAGGAGGTAAATGTAAGTTATGGTCTTCCTCTTGTGTTTCAATAATCACTATCTACTCACCAAAGCCGCTTTTTCAGCGATCACATCAGCCACAGGGCGGTTTTGTATTTTACTTTCTAGCCAGGAAATTATATCAAGATATAGAAAGGCCCTACGTTCATAAGGATGATCTTCAAATTCCTTTAGTTTACTATGCAGTTTTTTGAATTCATCTTTTATTTCAAGCGGCGATACTTCTGGTAAATTTCTAAGAAAACGAATCATTTCTTTTTGCACCTCGTGCAAATCGTTCATTTTAATCAAAAACTTATAGGTAGATTTTACCAGGCGATCCAAATGATAATCCAGGCCTGCTTCATAATGCGCCACCAAACTTAAAATTCGGGCAAAACACATTAAGTCTTCCCGCATTTCCAGGGATTTATTATTAATGATCTTATTGAGATATTCAATACACTTTTTATTATTTCCGTCCCCAAAATAAAGACTGGCAATTTTATAGTAAAAAACCATAATGTGATGTTCGTCAATACGGTCTTTATATTTTTTTATTCGCTTCTGAATTTTTTCTACCAGTTCATCTCCATTTGCAAAATTCCCCTGCATAAAACGTAAATTCAATTTATTGGAATATAAATAAAGAAAAGCAAGGGCTTTTATATTGTCATCATCTGGAATTTTAGACTCCTTCAGCATACCTTCAAGGTTCTTCAGCGTCTTTTCAAATAAATTGGTATGATTTAGATAAAATAAAGACTCTAGTAAATAGTGATTACCTTTTAAATACGAAACAGGGTGAATAGACACCAAATGCTTATGCTCGTTAAAAAGGTCTATCCATTTCATAGAATAGCGATAGCATGCCAAAAAATCCTGTGTGATAAAACTAAACCAAAGATGAGCCTTGTAAAGCCATAGTTTTTCCCTAAAACCTATGTCTTTGATCTTATATTCCGGCAGGCTCTGGTAAAAATAATTCCTGATACTATCTGCTTCCTCCTGTGTCCTGGCGTAACCCATTTTTAAGAAGATAGCGTATAATTGTAAAGATAAGTTTGAAAGCTTGCTGGATATTAAATTGAGCTCGCTCAAATCTTCTGTTTGCTGAATAAGACTTTCGGCCCTGTTTTCTATACTTCGGGTAATATATTGCGACTCTATTATCTTTTCCAGCTCCAGGATCTCGTAGGCCAGGTTTTTCTCTTCGTATTCCAGCGCCTGTCCTTTTATTTTATCGAGTAATTTCAGACTCTGTTTGTAAAGCCCTTTTCTATAAAGAATATAAGCAAAGTCAAATTGCTCCCTAATTTGCACCGGAATGCTCTGATGTGCAGGATTCAACCTTAAACTTATAAGAATTTGTTTATATAAATGCGCCTTGACATTCGATAACTGCTGCTTACTGATTTTGGTTTTCTGAAGAATCTCCTTCTCATTATACTTCTTCAGCTTAGTCATTACCCTAAATAGATTTAGAAATTTACTATCGGTATTCACGCCAATTCTTCCTACGTACAACGAAAACTGTCGCTTTTCTGAAGGCGAAAGCGACTTAATTAAAGAAAATAAGTTATCGGTTAAATCATTAGTCATTGTAACACAATCGTTTATAAAACACTGATTTACAGTGATATTACATTTTTATTTTTAGTTTAATTATCGTAATGACCTAATCCGCGAAGGTCTGGAGTGTATAGATAAGCAATACTTTAGTTAAAGATAAAGTAAAATAAATCTCTTATGAGCACAGAAAAGGTAGAAATTTTTGACACGACGTTACGAGACGGAGAGCAGGTTCCAGGTTGTAAATTAAACACAGCCCAAAAACTAAAAATAGCTGCTCGCCTTGATGAGCTGGGAGTAGATGTTATTGAAGCAGGTTTTCCTGTTTCCAGTCCCGGCGATTTTCAATCGGTTTACGAAATCTCTAAATTGGCTAAGAACGCCGCCGTTTGTGGACTCACCCGTGCTGTAAAAAAAGATATCGAAGTTGCTGCTGAAGCCCTAAAATATGCCAAAAAGCCTCGTATTCATACTGGGATTGGCACTTCAGATTCTCATATTAAATATAAATTCAATTCCACAAGAGAAGAAATTATTGTGCGTGGTGTTGCCGCGGTAAAGCACGCCAAAAATTTTGTAGATGATGTTGAATTTTATGCCGAAGATGCCGGTAGAACAGATAACGAATTTTTAGCTCGTGTCTGTACCGAGATGATTAAGGCAGGTGCCACGGTATTAAATATTCCTGACACTACAGGATATTGCCTTCCTGAAGAATATGGAAGAAAAATAAAGTACTTAAAAGATAATGTAAAAGATATTGACAAGGTTAGAATTTCCTGTCACTGCCATAACGATTTAGGTCTTGCTACGGCAAATGCCATTGCGGGAGTGATGAATGGTGCCCGCCAGATAGAATGTACCATTAATGGTATTGGCGAGCGTGCAGGAAACACCGCTTTAGAAGAAGTCGTTATGATCTTGAGACAACACCCTAATTTGAATTTAAATACTTTAATAGATCCTAAATTTCTTTTTGATACCAGTTGTATGGTTTCCAAAGAAATGGGAATGTTCGTGCAGCCAAATAAAGCCATTGTAGGCGCTAACGCCTTTGCACATAGCTCAGGAATTCACCAGGATGGAGTGATCAAAAATCGTGAAACATACGAAATTATTGATCCTGCAGAAGTTGGAGTTACCGAATCGGCTATTGTTTTAACTGCAAGAAGCGGAAGAGCAGCTTTAGCACATAAAGCCAAAAAAATGGGCTATAATTTAACGAAACTTCAATTAGATGAAGTCTATGCAGAATTTTTGAATTATGCCGATGCGCGAAGATGTGTTGAGGACCATGATATCCACGAAATTATGCAAATTTCCGAAAGAAGAATAAGAGCAATCGCCTAAGATGCGGAACGCAAAAATGGCAGCACAGGAAAGAATTATAAACCTGTGATGAATTCCCTGCTTGGGATAGAATTTATAAACAAATGAAGAAAACTTTATTCGATAAAATTTGGGACGCTCACGTGGTAGAATCTATACCAGATGGGCCCGATATTTTATATATCGATAAACACCTAATACACGAAGTCACGAGTCCGCAAGCTTTTAATGAGCTAAAGGAACGTGACATTTCGGTGTTTCGACCAGACCAGATTGTTGCTACGGCCGATCATAATACACCCACTGAAAATCAACATTTACCGGTTAAAGATTTATTGTCCAGAAAGCAACTTAAAGAGTTAACCCAAAATTGCGAAGAAAATAATATTACGCTTTATGGTCTTGGCCATCCTTACAACGGGATTGTTCACGTAATGGCTCCCGAACTTGGGATTACTCAACCAGGAATGACAATGGTTTGCGGTGACAGCCACACCTCTACTCACGGCGCTTTTGGCACTATTGCTTTTGGAATTGGCACCAGCCAGGTTTCCCAGGTTTTCGCCAGCCAATGTGTTTTGGTCCAAAAACCAAAGAAATTGCGGGTAAACGTAAATGGAAAACTTAAAAAAGGGGTTTTACCAAAAGACGTGATTCTTTATATCATAAGCAAACTGGGAACTA
Source organism: Salegentibacter mishustinae (assembly GCF_002900095.1). Lineage (NCBI taxonomy): Bacteria > Pseudomonadati > Bacteroidota > Flavobacteriia > Flavobacteriales > Flavobacteriaceae > Salegentibacter > Salegentibacter mishustinae. The sequence continues at coordinate 1,908,940 of NZ_LLKN01000002.1, forward strand.
ATTCTGGTACAGGATACTTCTGCGAGTATGCAGGAAATGTGTTTGAAGAAATGTCTATGGAAGGCCGTATGACGGTTTGTAATATGAGTATTGAAATGGGCGCCCGAGGTGGTTTAATCGCTCCCGATCAAACTACTTTTGAATATGTAAAAGGCAAAGAATTCGCACCAAAAGGTGAAGAATTTGAATCAGCAAAAGCTTACTGGGAAACTCTAAAAACCGATGAAGACGCTGAGTTCGATCAGGAATATTCATTTGATGCCGAAGATATTGAACCGATGATCACCTACGGAACAAATCCGGGGATGGGAATTAAAATTACCGGTGCAATCCCGATGGAAGGTGGAAAAAGCGACGCCAAAGCTTTGGCCTATATGGGCTTTAAACCCGGAGAATCTTTACTGGAAAAACCTATAAATTGGATTTTCATCGGAAGTTGTACCAACTCAAGAATCGAAGATTTTAGACAGGCAGCAGCTTATATAAAAGGTAAACAAAAAGCGAAAAATGTAAATGCCTTAATTGTACCGGGTTCACGCCAGGTGGCCGCACAAATTGAAGCAGAAGGCCTTCGCGAAGTATTCGAAAATGCCGGTTTTACATTACGACAACCCGGTTGTTCTGCTTGCTTAGCAATGAATGACGATAAGATTCCCGCCGGTGAATATTGCGTTTCTACCAGTAACAGAAATTTTGAAGGAAGACAGGGACAGGGTTCCAGAACCATATTAGCAAGTCCGTTAACGGCAGCTGCAACCGCAGTTTCAGGAAAATTAACCGACTTTACAAAACACTTAAATTAAATGGAAAAGTTTATCACATTAACCGATACAGCGGTTCCTTTAGAAATAGAAAACGTAGATACCGACCAGATAATTCCTGCAAGGTTTCTAAAAGCAACAGATAAAGCGGGATTTGGAGAAAATCTGTTTCGGGATTGGCGTTTTGATAACAACGACGAGCCAAATCCTGAATTTGTTTTAAACAAGCCTGAATTTAAAGGATCTATTTTAGTAGCAGGAGATAATTTTGGTTGCGGCTCCAGCCGGGAGCACGCGGCCTGGGCAATTAAAGCATACGGATTCAAAGTAGTTGTTTCCAGTTATTTTGCTGATATCTTCAAAGGAAATGCTCTTAATAACGGATTGCTTCCGGTTCAGGTAAGTCCTAAGTTTTTAGACCAGCTTTTTGTTGAAATCACCAAAGATCCTTCCGTAGAAATTAATGTAGATCTGGAAGCACAGAAAATTAGTATTCCGAAGGGAAATATTTCAGAAAGCTTTGAGATAGATCCGTATAAAAAAACCTGTATGCTCAATGGTTTTGACGATATAGACTTTCTGGTAAGCAAACTGGATGCAATAAAAGAATATGAACAGAAAAGATCACAAAAACTAGAAGGGACCACAGCCTTGTAGATTTGAATATGAGTAGATATCTGGAATAAACGTCATCCTGAACTTGTTTTAAGAACTAAGTTGATTAAACACGTTGGAAGCTTAAACAATCCCGAAGTTTCGGGACAGCTTGACGAGAGTTATAAGTCTAAGACGGTTTCGGATTAAAAAATAACCACACATAAAGAAGAAGAAAAATGAAATTAAAAATAGCAGTCTTGCCCGGAGACGGGATAGGTCCTGAAATCACACAGCAATCAGTTAAAGTTTTGAAAGCTGTAGCAGATCGTTTTGATCACCACTTTCAATTTGAAGACGCCTTGGTAGGTGCGGCAGCAATAGATTTGCTGAACAATCCGTTACCTGAAGCTACGCTGGAATTGTGCAAGAAATCTGATGCTGTGTTATTTGGGGCTATAGGACACCCAAAGTATGACAATAATCCCGATGCAAAAGTTAGACCTGAACAGGGACTCCTACAGCTAAGAAAAGGCCTGGGACTTTTTGCCAATATTAGACCCGTAAAAGCCTATGATAAACTTATAGAACAATCGCCATTAAAAGCCGATCGTATTACCGGTGCAGATATGGTGATTTACCGGGAACTTACCGGCGGAATTTATTTTGGCGATAAATTTACGGCTGAAGATGGTCAAAGCGCTACCGATGTTTGCACCTATTCTGTGGAAGAGATTTCCAGGATGGCACACCTGGCTTTTAAAGCTGCACAACAAAGATCTAAAAAATTAACGCTGGTAGATAAAGCCAATGTTCTGGAAACTTCCAGGTTATGGCGAAAAACAGTAACCAAAATTGGCGAAGAATATCCAGATGTGGCGCTAGACTTCCTTTTTGTTGACAACGCGGCCATGCAAATGATTCTTAACCCAACTCAATTTGATGTAATTCTTACCGAAAATATGTTTGGCGATATTCTTTCAGATGAAGCCAGTGTAATTGGTGGCAGCATCGGGTTATTAGCATCGGCATCTGTAGGAAAAGAAAACGCAATGTTTGAACCTATTCACGGTTCCTATCCGCAGGCAACCGGTAAAGGCATCGCAAACCCTGTAGCTTCCATTTTATCGGCTGCAATGCTTTTAGAGCATTTCGGTTTGGTAGAAGAAGCCGAGGCAGTAAAAAAGGCGGTGGAACTTAGTATTAAACTAAATGTTTGCACCATAGACATTAACAAAGATAACCATTATACCACCGAAAAAGTGGGTGATTTCCTTGAGGGACTTATCAGTGAAGTTGATAATATTAGTATCAACAATGAGAACCTGAACCTTGGGCAAATGACTATTATTTAAGATTATTTTTTCTTCATTTATGTTTTGAACCCTTCGCATTTCGTGTGGTTTTGCGGGGGGTTTTTTAGTGATACCCACTTTGCAGGAGCTTGAAAAGCTTCCGCAAAGTGTTGGTAGAACTATCCCGACTTCAGCCGGGATCCTATTATTCTATACTCAGATAAAAATTCAAAAACCTAAACCTCATCCTTTTTTCTCTTAATTTCTTCCAAAGCAAGATTATCCTTACTTCCTAAATGCGAATGCTTTTTACCTTCTGCAGCTTCATAAGTTCCTTCCTGCACCTGGCCACCGATTATTTGATAAGCCTCTCTAAAAGATTTTCCCTGCATCACCAAATCATTGATACTATCTACCGTAAAAAGATATTTATATTTTTCATCCTGTAAATTGATATCCTTCACCTTAATTAAAGCGATGGAGTGAATAAAAACATCCAAGATCTCTTTAATATTTTCTACCGCATAAATGCTGTTTTCTTTGATCAGTTGGTAGTCTCTATGATAACCGCTCGGTAAATTATTGGTAATTAAAATCATCTCGTTAGCGATGCTCTGTAACTTGTTGCATTTACCACGAATCAATTCAAAAACATCAGGATTTTTCTTGTGTGGCATAATGCTGGAGCCTGTGGTAAGTTCATCGGGAAAAGTGATAAAGTCAAAATTCTGACTCATATATAAACAAATATCCATAGCAAAACGAGCTAAAGTATTTGCTACTGATGAAATATTAGAAGTCACTGTTCGCTCACACTTTCCACGACCCAGTTGTGCGGCTACCACATTATATTTTAAAGTAGAAAACCCTAACTCTTTGGTGGTGAATTCCCGATCTATAGGAAAAGAAGAGCCATAACCTGCCGCAGATCCCAACGGATTTTGATCTACAACTTTCAAACCGGCTTCCAGTAAATAAAGATCATCGATAAGTAATTCTGCATAGGCTGAAAACCATAAACCAAAACTTGAAGGCATCGCTACCTGCAAATGTGTATACCCGGGAAGAAGTTTCTCCTGATGTTTATCTGCGAGGCCCACAAGAACATCTATCAATTGCTTTGTTTTACTAGAAATCTCTCTCAAATTTTCTTTGAAATATAATTGCATCGCCACCAAAACCTGGTCATTCCTGGATCGAGCAGTATGGATTTTTTTTCCTGTATCTCCCAGGACTTTGGTTAATTCAAATTCAATTTTTGAATGTACATCTTCAAATTGCTCTTCTATCTCAAAAGTTCCTTTTTCAAGCTGCTGCTGAAGTTTAGCTAATTCTACTTCTATACTTTTCACTTCTTCTGAAGTCAGAATATCAACTTTCCCTAACATTCTAGCGTGAGCTTTTGAAGCTTTTAGATCGTATTCCGCGATATGCATATCTAACTCCCGGTCGTTTCCAACCGTAAAATTTTCGATCTTTTTATCTATAGCTAATCCTTTATCCCAGAGTTTCATAGTTTTTATTTTAAGCTAAAAATTAATTATAAACGTCATTCTGAATTTATTTCAGAATCTAAGTTGTTATATACCCAGAACACATTAGAAGCTGAAACAATCCCGAAGTTTCGGGACAACTTGACGCAAATTTTTCTACCAGTCTACTTATAGTCTTTATACTTTTAAAGTTTTTTCCAGCAATTTAATATACTTCTCAATCCCTTCTTCCACTTCTTTTACATAAATAAATTCATCTGCGGAATGAGATCTTGTGGAATCTCCCGGACCTAATTTTAAAGAAGGACAGCTTAACATTGCCTGGTCTGAAAGTGTAGGCGAACCATAAGTTTCCATTCCTAAAGAAATTCCAGCCTTTACTAACTCGTGATTCCTGGGAATTGAAGAAGAATTCAACCGAAGGGAACGTGCAGTTATTTCATCTACAGGAGCTTTTTTCTTTAAAATTTGCTCAATTTCAGCGTTGGAATACGCATCATTCACCCGAACATCTATCACCAGATCTACGTGGCCCGGCACTACATTATGCTGGCTGCCGGCATTGATCTGGGTTACCGTAAGTTTTACTTTCCCCAGAGTTTCAGATTCCTTCGGAAAATCAAATTCCTGAAACCATTTTAAAGCATTAGCAGTCTTGTATATCGAGTTATTATCATTGGGATGAGCGGCGTGTGAAGGAGTTCCCTTTACTTTAGCATCAAAAACTACCAGACCTTTTTCGGCAATTGCCAGTTGCATTAAAGTCGGTTCACCAACTATAGCAACATCAACTTTTGGCATTTTAGGTAACATACAGGCTATTCCATTTTTCCCGTTAATTTCCTCCTCAGCAGTTCCTGCAAAAATCAGATTATATTCCAGGTTTTTCGCTTCATAAAACCATGTGAAAGTTGCAAGTAAAGAAACAAGACAACCACCGGCATCGTTACTACCTAATCCGTATAATTTTCCATCTTCAATTTCAGCTTCAAATGGATTCCGGGTGTATGCTGAATTTGGTTTTACCGTATCGTGATGTGAATTAAGCAGCAAGCTTGGTTTAGCCGGATCAAAATATTTATTGGTAGCCCAAACATTGTTCAAATGCCGATAAAAGGTCATCTCTTTAGTTCGGAACCAATCTTCCAGCAACCCGGCCGTTTTATCTTCTTCCTTTGAGAATGATCGAATCTCAACAAGATTCTTTAGTAAATCCAGGGCCTCCTTTTGTAATTCTTCGAGCTTCATTAATCCGTGATTTTAGTATAAACAGATTCTTTATTTAATAACCTGAAATCCCCCAGAAATATATTTTTCACACCGCTTTCCAAAGCCTGGAAACTGTTGTGCAACTTAGGGAGCATCCCATCGCTTATTATTTTTTCTTCAAGCAATTCCTGGTATTTTTCACTGGTAATTTCTTGAATCACCGAATCATCGTTTTCGGCATTGGCCAGCACACCTTTTTTCTCAAAGCAGAAATAAAGTTCAGTCTCATATATATCGCTCATCGCTTTGGCGATTTCCGCAGCAACAGAATCGCCATTTGTGTTTAAAAGTACACCCTCTTCTGTACAGGAAATAGCCGAAAAAACAGGCATAATATTTTGTTCTAAAAGTGAATTTATAAATTCTGAATTAATCTTTTCCACGTCTCCAACAAAACCAAAGTCGACTTCCTTCACAGGACGTTTCTTGGAAACAATGCTCATTCCATCGGCACCGCATAAACCAATTGCATTTTCATTCAAAATTTGAAGCTTAGCTACAATATTTTTATTAATGAGTCCGCCGTAGACCATAGTGATCACTTTAATTGAATCGGCATCGGTGATTCTTCGCCCTTCAAACATTTGGGTTTTATAACCGAGTTTCCCTGCAATTTCGGTAGCCAGGTTTCCCCCACCATGAACCAGGATCTTCGGGCCTCGCAAAGCCACAAAATCATTCAGGAATTCAGCGAATTTGGATTCATCTTCAATAAGCTTCCCTCCTATTTTTACAACTTTTAAAACCTTGTTTTTCATATTTCCTTAATTCCGTCCATTAGAGTACGATGAAACTGAATACTGTTTAAGCATTCTTCCCTAAATCTTTTGCTTGCACTTTTTCTTCTAAAATTCTTTTTAAAACCGCCTGCGCAGCAAAAGTTCTGTTTCCCGCCTGTTGAATCACCACCGAGTTTTCTGAATCCAATACCTCATCGGCAATCACCATATTTCTTCTTACCGGCAAACAATGCATCACTTTTGCATTATTGGTTAATTTTAATTTTTTTGCAGAAAAAGTCCAGTTTCGATCTTCACTTAGTTTTTGACCGTAATTTTCATAGCTACTCCAATTTTTAACATACACGAAATCGGCATCTTTTAAAGCCTCAGCCTGATCGTGAATAACCGAAACATTTTTAGTGATTTTTGGATTTAGATCATAACCTTCCGGATTGGTGATCACAAAATCCACATCAAGATTTTGCATAATTTCAGCAAAAGAATTAGGTACACTTTGCGGTAAAGTCTTTGGGTGCGGCGCCCAGCTAAGCACAACTTTCGGCTTATCTTTTTTATTTAATTCGGAAATAGTCATGGCATCGGTAAGTGCCTGCAGGGGATGGCCCGTAGCACTTTCCAAATTTACAACAGGTACAGACGCAAATTTTTTAAAGCTATTTAATACCGTCTCAGCCTCATCTTTTTCTTTGTCTTTTAAGTCGGGAAACGCTCGTACCGCGATGATATCGCAATACTGCGAAAGCACCGCAGCCGCTTCTTTAATATGTTCAGCTTTATCGGAATCCATTACCGCCCCATCTTCAAACTCCAACTTCCAGCTATCGCTACCGGCATTCATCACCATTACTTCCATTCCCAACAATTTCGCGGCTTTTTCAGAACTTAAACGCGTACGTAAACTGGGGTTAAAAAATAGCATTCCCAGGGTTTTTCCTTTTCCTATTTCTAAAGTGGATGTGCTTTTTTTCAACTCTAGCGCTTCCGTAATTAATTGCTGTAAATCTTTTATATCTGATAATTCTGTGTAATTTTTCATATTTAGCGTTTTATCCTTCAAGGTCTACAAGACCTTGAAGGTTTTAATTTCCCTAATACCTACAGGGTTTATAAAACTTTTCAGAAATGTTTAATTAAGAACAATCTTTAAAGCTTTAAATAACTCATCAAAATGTTTCTTTTTTATGTTTAATGGCGGTAAAATTCTTAGCAGTTTTTTATTGGCCGAGGCTCCGGTAAAAATTTGATGCTTATACAACAGTTCTTTTCTTAACTGCGCGATCTCAAAATCGAATTCTAAACCAATCATCAATCCGCGACCTTTGATCTTTTTGATCTGCGGAATTTCCGCCGCTTTCTCTTTTACATATCCAAAAAGTTCACTGGCATTTTTCAGAAGATTTTCTTTTTCTATAACCTCCAAAACCGAAATCCCCGCGGCACAGGCCAGGTGATTCCCACCAAAAGTCGTACCCAGCATTCCGGGTTTTGCTTCAATAGCTTTATCGATTAACACCCCGCCAATTGGAAACCCATTGCCCATTCCTTTCGCTATGGAAATAATATCAGGTCGAATATTATGTTTCTGAAAAGCAAAAAAATCTCCTGTCCTCCCATAACCCGACTGTACCTCATCTGCAATTAAAACTGAACTATATTTTTTACACAATTCAGCGGTTTTTTGATAAAATTCAGTAGAAGCTTCATCGAGTCCTCCAACACCTTGGATCACTTCAAAAATAACCGCAGCCACGTCGCCTTTTTTCAACTCTTTTTCAAGCGTATCCGTATCTTCAAAAGCAATTTTCGTCGCTTGATGATGTTGATTGAATGGAGCTTTAATATTTTCATTGTCGGTCACCGCAACCACTCCTGAAGTTCTTCCGTGGAAAGCATTTTCAAAATAGATCACGCGATCTTTCCCAGTATGAAAAGAAGCAACTTTAAGCGCATTTTCATTGGCCTCAGCCCCCGAATTACATAAAAACAGACTATAATCTTCTATTCCTGAAAGTTTTTTCAACTTTTCGGCAAGATTGTTTTGCAAAGGATTTTTGACCGAATTGGAGTAAAAACCCAGTTCCGCAACCTGTTTAGAAATAGAATTCACATAAGCGGGATGGGAATGTCCAATAGAAATTACCGCATGGCCGCCATAAAGATCCAGGTATTTATTTCCTTCTTTATCAAAAACATAAGCGCCCTCGCCTTTTACCGGCGTGATATCGTAAAGCGGATAAACATCAAATAATTCCATAGTTAGTCGATTGTAATGGTGTTTATTTTCTTGAAGGAAGCCTGGATTCCTTTTATCAATGATGAACTGAGTCCGTTGTGCTCCATTTCATTTAATCCCTCAATGGTGCAACCACGTGGGGTAGTCACCTTATCGATTTCCTCTTCGGGGTGCTTACCAGATTCTATAAGCAAGCTGGAAGCACCCAAACAGGTTTGCATAGCCAACTGCTGGGCGTCTTTAGCATCAAAACCAAGTTGGACAGCGCCCTGGGTGGTAGCGCGAATCAGTCGCATCCAAAAAGCGACTCCACTGGCGCAAATTACCGTAGCCGCCTGCATCTTGTTTTCCGGAATAATAATACTTGTACCCAATCGATTAAAAATAGCCTCAGCAATAGCGATGCGTTTTTCTCCTTTTTCGTTGCTACAAAGACAGGTCATTGATTTACCTACTGCAATGGCCGTGTTAGGCATAGAACGCACAATAAACTGATCCTGGCCAACAATCGCTTCCATAGCAGCGATCTTAAAGCCAGTTACGGTAGAAATAAGCACATGCTTCTCGGTAAGCTGATCTTTTATCTCTTCCAGAATTCGCTCCATTTGCGTAGGTTGAACTGCGAAAACAAGGATATCTGAATTTTGAACAGCTTCCCGGTTATCTTTAGTTACTGTTACATTTGAATATTCTTCGTAATTCTGAAGCTCCTCGATCTTTCGTTTTGTGAGGTAAAGCGTGGTAAACGCATTGTTCACAATAAGGCCTTTGGCTATGGAAAGCCCAAGGTTTCCGGCTCCTATGATTGCTATTTTCATTTGTTTGGTTTTAGTTGGTTAATTTTTGCCAGGAATTCACGAATATTTATGAAACCTTACAGGTTATAATTCCGGTTCCACAGGGATTTAGATCCTGAAACAAGTTCAGGATGACGCCCTTAATTTTTATTCGATCAATTATATTCGTGTATTAGTGGCATATCTCATTAAAAATAATTCGCTTTTAATTTTAATCCGGTGGTTTCTTCAAAACCAAACATCAAGTTCATATTTTGAACTGCCTGCCCCGAAGCCCCTTTTAGTAAATTATCAATTACACTGGTGATTAAAATTTTATTCCTAAATTTCTGTAATTTCAGCAGGCATTTATTGGTGTTTACTACTTGTTTTAAATGCAGCTCTTCCTCTACTACAAACGTAAAAATCGAATCTTTATAGGCTTCAGAATAAATCGCCTTGGCTTCTTCCAGACTTCCTTCAAACTTTGTGTACGCCGTGGCGTGAATTCCTCTGGAAAAATTGCCTCTATTCGGAATAAAATTAATTTCCGGGAGCTTGTTATTCTGAAGTAGTTTTAAACTCTGGCCTATTTCATTTAAATGCTGATGTTCAAATGCTTTATAACTGGAGAAATTATTATCTCGCCAGGTAAAATGCGTAGTAGCCGAAAGTGAAGTCCCAGCTCCGGTTGCTCCGGTTACCGCATTGATATGCACTTCATTCTGCAACAATCCGGCTTTCGCAAGTGGTAAAATTGCTAAACTAATAGCCGTGGCAAAACATCCGGGATTTGCAATAAAATCAGCTTTTTTTATCTTTTCTTTATTGAATTCAGGTAAACCGTACACAAACGCATGTTCGCCATTCATTCGATAATCGGTACTTAGATCTACAATTTTTGTTTTTCCTGAAAACTGATTTTCAGCAAGGAATTTTATGGAATTTCCGTGTCCCAAACATAGAAAAACCACATCTGCATTTTTATTGATCTCTCCGCTAAATTGCAAATCGATCTCACCCAGTAAATCCTGGTGTACTCCTGCAACAGGTTTTCCCGGTTGAGAGGTGCTGTAAATAAAGTCCAGCTCAACTTCTGGATGGTTTATCAAAATCCTGATGAGCTCTCCTGCCGTATAACCGGCGCCACCTATTATTCCTGCTTTTATCATTTTTCTGTATTAACGTGTTGGTAGATCTTGCCCGCATTCGAAAGAATTTTTATAAATCCTTTAGCATCCTGGGAAGTCCAGGCTTTATTTTCTTCGCCATAATTTCCGAAACTGGAATTCATTAAATCATTTTCAGACTTAATTCCGTCTAAAGTGAATCTATAAGGATGCAAAGTGATAAAAACTTCTCCGCTAACCTGCTTTTGTGAACTTTCTAAAAATGCCTCCAAATCTCGCATTACAGGTTCTAAATACTGGCCTTCGTGTAAATGCGTACCATACCAATTAGCCAAATAATCTTTATGCTGTAACTGCCATTTACTTAGCGTATGTTTTTCCAGTAAATGGTGAGCTTTAATAGTAATTAAGGCCGCCGCAGCTTCAAAACCAACTCTACCTTTAATTCCAATAATCGTATCGCCTACGTGGATGTCTCGCCCAATCGCATACTTGGAAGCGATATTTTCCAGGATCTCAATATTCTTCTCAGGAGAATTTTCTTTTCCATTTACTGCGGAAAGTTCACCCTTGAAAAATGTCAAACTGATTTGTTTCGGTTCCTTTTCCTGAATCTGGGAAGGGTAAGCCGATTCGGGTAAAGGTTTTTCTGAGGTCAAAGTTTCTGCTCCACCAACACTGGTTCCCCAAAGGCCCTTGTTCACCGAATATTTTGACTTTTCCCAATTCATTTCCACTCCATTCTGCTTCAGGTATTCAATTTCTTCCTGTCTACTGAGTTGCTTATCCCTAATTGGGGTGATGATCTCAATTTCCGGTGCGATAATTTGAAAGATCATATCAAATCGTACCTGGTCGTTTCCGGCGCCGGTACTGCCGTGAGCAATATATTTAGCATCAATACTTTTTGCGTAATTCACAATCTCTATGGCCTGTACAATTCGTTCAGCACTCACCGAAAGCGGATAGGTATTGTTCTTCAAAACATTTCCGAAGATTAAGTATTTTACCACTTTTTGATAAAATGAGGAAACTGCATCAATATTCTTATAGGTCTTTGCCCCTATTTTTTGCGCGTTTTCTCCAATTTTCTTCACTTCTTCTTCTGAAAATCCTCCGGTATTCACACTCACCGCGTGAACTTCAAAATTTTCTTCTTTAGATAAATATTTTGCGCAATAAGAAGTATCTAAACCTCCACTATATGCTATAACTACTTTTTTCATTTTTTTAATTTAAAACGTGGGGTTCGCCACGAATTCAATAATATTTTATATTTCTCCTCCCAGAAAGGCTTGCGGGATGGTTTATCCTTCCTTCAGGCTTTCGCCTACCACCTTCCCTTGAAATGGAAGGAACAATTCAGTTTCCGTTTTTCTCTTTTTTGTAAAACAAGGTTTGTTTAATATTCTTCAGCCTTTTAAAAGCTTTATCATTTAAACTTTCCTTTTTCTGCGTTTTTTTGACATCTTTTTTTCTTTCGGGATCGTACATCATCCCGGTGCAAAGGCACATATTACGTTCTGTCCTGGTGAGGATATCGTAATTCTTGCAGGTTTGGCAACCTTTCCAAAAGGCGTCATCATCGGTTAATTCAGAAAAAGGGACGGGTTGATAGCCCAGCTCATAATTTATTTTCATCACAGCCAAACCGGTAGTAATTCCGAAGATCTTTGCATTGGGGTACATTTTTCTGGAATGCTTAAAAACCACTTCTTTGATCTCTTTAGCTAAACCCTGATTTCTGAAATCGGGGTGTACTATGAGACCTGAGTTTGCCACATACCTATCGTGGCTCCAGGTTTCGATATAGCAGAAGCCGGCAAATTTTTCGCCGTCTAAAGCAATAACCGCATTCCCTTTTTCCATTTTACCAATAATATATTCGGGAGTTCTGCGGGCAATACCCGTGCCTCGAACCTTTGCAGATTCTTCTATAGTTGTACAAATAATCTCAGCGTAAGGAGCGTGAGATTTATTAGCAATGATAATCTTCATTTGCTAAGAAATTAGTGAGAAAATAAAATTTGATTTGGTCTTTTTTGAAAGGGGAACCGGACTCACCTAAGTTCCATATAAATTATACACGCACAAACGTGCGACGCGGGAAGCGGCGGCGAATAGGTGTTATTTCAGAAGTAATTCTGAAATTTAAATTGGACGGTATGTTTTGTGAATCTTTCAAATTATAATTAAAATCAAATAATATTAAAAAAAGGAAATAGAGGTGTTTTTCTTACCTGCGGCGGCGCGGGAAGAAGCGAAAAACGGGAAATACTATTTGTCTCATTGAAAGCATGTTGTAAATGTACATAATTATTTTAACCAACAAAATATTTATACTAAATACTGAAACAAATTAGGCTTATCGTTAAGATATTCCCCGTAAAAATTATTCGCTTTCATCCGGTCAACCAATGGCTCAAAATCTGCCGGGTCGTTTATTTCTATCCCTACAACCGCGGGAGCGTTTTCCCTGTGATGTTTTTTAGAATATTCAAAATGGGTAATATCGTCTTTTGGTCCCAAAACTTTTTCCAGGAAATCTTTTAAAGCACCTGCTCTTTGCGGAAAGCTTATCACAAAATAATGTTTTAGGCCTGCATATAATAAAGCACGTTCTTTAATTTCAGCTGTTCGGGTGATATCATTATTACTTCCACTTACAATGCAAACCACATTTTTCCCTTTAATTTCTTCAGCAAAAAAATCGAGCGCACTTATAGCCATTGCCCCTGCAGGTTCTACCACAATTGCATCCTGGTTATAAAGATCAAGGATGGTTTGGCAAATCTTGCCTTCGGGAACCGTGATCATTTTATCTAGATTCTCCTTACAAATCTCAAAATTGCGGCTACCTACTTTTTGAACCGCAGCGCCATCTACAAACCTTTCTATAGATTTTAGTTCTACCAATTTCCCTTCTTTCAAAGAGGAAGTCATGGAAGCCGCACCTTCCGGCTCTACTCCAATGATTTTAGTATTGGGAGAAAGCTCTTTAAACATAGAAGATATTCCGGCTAACAGTCCGCCACCACCAAGAGGCGCAAAAACATAATCTATGGGTTCGTTTGCCTGTTCCAGGATTTCTAAGCCAATAGTAGCCTGACCCTCAATCACTTTTTCATCGTCAAAAGGATGAATAAAAACCAATCCGAATTTATCGGCGTGTTTCATCGAGCTTTTAAAAGAATCATCAAAAGTGTCACCTTTTAAAACCACCTCCACCCATTCGCCGCCAAACATTTTTGTTTGTTCCACTTTTTGCCTGGGAGTGGTAATTGGCATATAGATCACGCCTTTTGCCCGCAGTTTATTACAGGCAAAAGCTACACCTTGCGCGTGATTTCCGGCGCTGGCACAAATAACCCCTTTATTAAGTTGTTCTTTTGGTAGGCTTGAGATCTTATTATAAGCCCCACGAATTTTATAAGAACGAACCTGTTGCAAATCTTCCCTTTTCAACATCACATTAGCCGAAAATTTGTTAGTATAAGTAAAAGATTGCATAAGCGGTGTTTTTACCACCACTTTAGAAATTCGCTCAGCCGCTTCTTTTACAGCTTCAACTTGAGGTTTGTATATTTTTTTATCTGCCAGCAAAGTATCCATTTTATTCCTGTATTTTTTTCATTGCGGTCATCGCTTTTCGTAACCTTCCGCCTACTTTTTCTACCGGATGTTGTCTAATTTCATCATTCACGGCAATTAACTGCTGATTGTCTACGCCGGTATAATCGGTTCCAAAAGAATGACCAATAACCTCTTTTGGTAAGCCGTTCACATAATCTTTAATAAGTGGTTTGGCCGAATGATCAAATAAATAACAACCGTATTCTGCCGTATCAGAAATAATCCTGTTCATCTCGAACAATTTCTTCCTGGCTATGGTATTGGCAATTAAAGGAGTTTCGTGCAGCGATTCGTAATAAGCCGAATCTGCCACAATGCCTGCTTCTACCATAGTTTCAAAAGCCAGTTCTACACCAGATTTCACAAAGGCTACTAACAATACACCTTTATCAAAATATTCCTGTTCTTTTATTTCTTTAGAAGTGGCTTCAGATTTTTCAAAAGCGGTTTCTCCGGTTGCGGCACGCCATTCCAGCAATTCTTTGTCATTATTTTCCCAATCGCGCATCATTCGGCTACTAAATTCTCCTGAAATAATATCATCCATATGCTTTTGAAAAAGCGGACGTAATATTTCTTTTAATTCTTCGGAAATCGCATCGGCTTTTATCTTGGCAGGATTTGATAGCCTATCCATCATATTGGTGATTCCGCCGTGCTTTAAAGCTTCGGTGATGGTTTCCCAACCATACTGGATCAATTTTGAAGCATAAGCAGGTTCTACCCCTTCAGCTACCATTTTATCGAAACTCAAAATAGATCCGGTTTGCAGCACTCCACATAATATGGTTTGCTCACCCATAAGATCTGATTTCACTTCAGCCACAAAAGAAGATTCCAAAACTCCGGCGCGGTCACCACCAGTGGCAACAGCATAAGCTTTAGCCCATTCAAACCCAATTCCCTGTGGATCGTTTTCTGGATGTACGGCAATTAGAGTCGGCACTCCAAAACCTCTTTTATATTCTTCTCTAACTTCACTACCGGGGCATTTTGGCGCCACCATAATTACGGTAATATCTTCCCTAATTTTCATTCCTTCTTCCACGATATTGAATCCGTGGGAATAAGAAAGCACCGCGTCTTTTTTAATATGCGGTTGAATGGCTTTTATCACCGAAGTATGTTGTTTGTCTGGTGTTAAGTTAATTACCAGATCGGCTGTAGGAATCAATTCTTCATAAGTTCCTACTTTAAAATTATTTTCTGAAGCGTTTTTATAAGACTGTCGCTTATCCTTAATAGCTCCATCCCGAAGCGCATAAGAAATATCCAGGCCGCTGTCTCGCATATTCAAACCCTGGTTAAGGCCCTGAGCACCACAGCCCACAATCACTATCTTTTTTCCTTTTAAAGCAGCCACTCCGTCGCTAAATTCATCACTGCCCATAAATCTACAGGTTCCTAATTGGGCTAATTGTTCACGTAAAGAAAGACTGTTAAAATAATTCGTCATCACTTTTATTTAATTGGTTGTATCAAATTGTTCTAAAATGTTCGAGATTGGCATTTCGTTCTTGGTCACGGCAATAGTGCCTGAACGTACAAACTGCATCAATCCATAAGGTTTTAATTTTTCGTAAAGGCTATCGGTTTCGTGACGTTTTCCGGTTTTTTCAATCACAAAAAACTTTGGCGTAACCGTCACAATACGTGCATTAGATTCTTTTATAAAATCCTGGATATTAAGATCTTCAACAAAATCTGAAGAATTTATCTTGTAAAGTGCAGTTTCCTGGTAGATCATTTCATCATCGGTATGATAAAAAGCTTTAATGACTTCAATTTGCTTTTCTATTTGCCCGGCGATCTTTTTAACCTGCTCTTCTGTAACCTGTACTACAATTGTAAAGCGCATTACTTCGTTTACCTCACTTCTTGAAGCGGTAATACTCTCTATATTGATATGCCTTTTTTGGAAAATAGCCGCAATTCGGCTTAAAAGGCCTATGTTATTTTCGGTATACACCGAAACGGTGAAATTTTTCTTTTCCATTACTCTAATCTTATATCAGAAACTGAAGCCCCGGTAGGAACCATTGGGAAAACATTTTCTTCCTGTTCAACTTTTACTTCAAGGAAATAGGCCTCTTTAGATTGCATCATTTCAGTAACCGCTTCTTTTAAATCTTCCCGCTTACTAACCTGTTTAGCTTTAATATGATAGCCTTTGGCGATGGTTATAAAATCTGGATTTATCATTTCTGTAGAAGCATAGCGCTTTTCAAAAAACAATTGCTGCCATTGCCTCACCATACCAAGGAAATCGTTGTTTAGAACCACAATTTTCACTGGAACTTTTGTTTGAAAAATAGTTCCTAATTCCTGTATGGTCATTTGGTAACCGCCATCGCCAATTACTGCAACCACATCGCGCTCTGGTGCACCCATTTTAGCACCAATAGCCGCCGGAAGTGCAAACCCCA